>CAYULV010000007.1:0-34731 GCA_964445655.1 uncultured Granulosicoccaceae bacterium
GAAGATATTGTTTTTACGTCACCGGGTTACTACACGATAGGCAAGTATCAAATAAGCGACACCCAGGATCATGGTTGGCTCGATCTTCGGGGTATCGTCAGAAAGTCGAGTAACGTTGGTGTCAGTAAAGTCGCTACACAACTTGAGCCTGAGCAAATGTGGTCTGTGTTTGATTCATTTGGTTTTGGCCGACCACCCGGTAGTGAATTTCCGGGTGAAGTAGCTGGTTATTTCAATCATCCGACGCTGTGGCACCATGTTGAGCAGGCTAGTGTGTCGTATGGCTACGGTATTTCGGTGTCGGCATTACAATTGGTAAGAGCCTATTCGGCGCTTGCCAATGAAGGCATCATGCCTGCAGTTTCCTTTCTCGCGCTCGATGAGCCAGGGGCAGGTCAACGCGTCATCGATGGCGACATTGCACGTGCTGTCAACAGCATGCTTGAGTCAGTGGTCACTGATGGTACCGGTCATCGCGCTGCAATTCCGGGCTATCGGGTTGCGGGTAAGACCGGAACTTCGCACCAGTCTCAGTCGGGCGGATATGCAGAAGACAGGTATGTGTCTGTATTTGCCGGGTTTGCGCCAGTATCGGATCCTGAGCTCGCGGCCGTTGTTGTTGTGCATGACCCGAAAGCAGGCGAGCATTTCGGTAGCGTTGTCTCTGCGCCCATCTTTGCCGACGTCATGTCACATGCCTTGCGCCTTGGGGGTGTTGAGCCCGATGATATTGACGACAAGCGTGCAGATGCAGGTCTGATGTTGCGCGACGCGGGCGCCGGTAGTGATGAGCGTGGAGATGATCGTTCATGACCATGCCAGTGTGGTCGATGACTGACTTGTTTGAAGGCATGGTCGGTGACGATACGGTGCTTGCGACGTTAAGCAGTGGTGATCACACTGGTCTTAAAATTCGCGGTTTGTCACTTGATAGTCGCCTGGTTCAAGCCGGAGATCTATATCTCGCTATCAGTGGTGCCAGTACACACGGTCTTCGTTTCGCCAAAGACGCGATCAAGCGCGGGGCAGTTGCAGTTGCTTTTAATCCTGCAGCACTTGAAAGCACCTCAGAGCTCGATGCATTCATCGATAATGGTGCGGTTCCTTACATACCGGTGCCTGAGCTTGAACAACAGTGCGCCAGTCTAGCCACTCGTTTTTATCATGCGCCTGATAAAACCCTCGACGTGATCGCGGTTACTGGAACTGATGGCAAGACATCAGTATGTCAGTTCATTGCAAGTGCCTTGTCAGCAACCGGCACTCCCTGCGGTTATATCGGCACTCTCGGCTGGGGTCTGGGCAGCGAGCTTCAAAATACTGAATTGACCACGCCAGATGTCATCACACTTCGACGCATGCTGGCAAGCCTCAAGGCCCAAGGTGCCGAAGCTGTTGCGATGGAAGCGTCATCGCATGGCATCGATACTGGGCGCTTGAGGGATTTGTCGGTCAAGGTCGCTGTCCTGACAAATCTGGGTCGCGATCATCTGGATTATCACAAGACGGTTGAGGCCTATCGAGAGGCGAAAGCTGCTTTGTTTGCGTTTCCTTCTCTGGAGGCGATTGTGGTTAATGCCGATGATGAACTTGGCGCGGAACTACTGCGTCGAGCTACGCATTCGGATGTAAAACGTATTGCGTATGCGAGCACTTCCAAAGCGTCAGATTTACGCGTGCTTGAGGAAGATGTATCACTGGAAGCTATACGTGCTGATCACGTTCTTTCGGTACCGACCGGCTTGCAGTTCAGTCTGGTTGATTCGACCGCGACGCATGAAATCGATAGCGCCTTGATGGGGCGTTTCAATGTTGACAACCTGCTGGCTTGTTATGGCAGCTTGAAGGCGCTTGGTGTTGCTGCTAATGAAGCCGTACACGCACTGGAGGCGGTTACACCAGTGGCCGGGCGCATGGAGCGTTTTACCGGAGCAGGCATGCCGACGGTCATTGTCGACTACGCTCATACCCCGCAGGCCCTGTCCGTTGCGTTAGCAGCTGCTCGTGCTCACTGCGATGGCGAGCTCTGGGTTGTTTTTGGTTGCGGCGGTGATCGCGACAAGGGCAAACGAGCACCGATGGCACAAGCGGCGGTAGCCGCAGATCGTGTAATCGTGACGGATGATAATCCTCGTAGTGAGGCCTCAGCCGACATCATCAACGATATTCTTGAAGGTTTTGCTCAGCACTCCATCGCTGACGAGCTGGTCACGGTGATCAGTGATCGCGCAACGGCGATCGAGCATGCCATCCGCGCCGCTTCGGCCACCGATATCGTACTAGTCGCGGGAAAAGGCCATGAAGATTACCAGATTGTCGGGACAGAGCGCCTCGACTTCAGCGATCGTCTGCAAGTCGAAAGCTTGTTAAAGGAGGCCTCGTGAGCTTCTCATTACAATTGAGCGACTGCTTGTCAGCGCTTGATGCAAATCTGTCTGGCGATGATGTAGTCGTCCGTGGCGTCAGCATCGATACGCGGACGTTGAAACCAGGTGATCTTTTTGTTGCCATCAAGGGGCATAATCATGACGGGCATGACTATATAGAAACCGCTGTAAAAGCCGGTGCGAAAGCGGTGCTTGTGCATTCTCGAATTGCCACTTCGGTGCCGCAAATGCGGGTCGTCGATACAACCCGTGCGCTGGGTTGTCTTGCACGCTACTGGGCACGACGACATCAGGTGCCGACAATTGCGGTCACTGGAAGCAACGGCAAGACAACTGTAAAAGAGATCATCGCAAGCATTCTCAGGCAACTCGGCCCGGTACTCGCGACGCGTGGCAACCTCAACAATGACATTGGTGTTCCCTTGACGCTGTTAGGTCTGCGGCCTGAGCATCAATATGCGGTTATCGAGATGGGTGCCAGTCAGGCCGGAGATATCGAACGTCTGGTTACGATCGCAGAACCCGATGTCGCGGTCATCACTAACATCGGCGCTGCGCACATTGAAGGTTTTGGCAGTATTGAGCGCATTGCCGAAGCGAAGTCAGAAATCTATGCGGGTTTGAGCAAGGACGGTTGGGCGGTTGTCAACAACGACGATGTCTACGCCGATGTGCTTCGTGATCATGCCTCGCATTGTCATGTTCGCAGCTTTGGTTTGACTGAAGATGCTGATGTCCAGGGTGTGCCGGGTAACGGTCTCGTTATTCAAACGACAGGCAAACGATTGAAGCCACGCTTCCCACTAGCTGGTGATCACAATGGCATCAACGCGCTGGCAGCTGTCGCTGCAGTGCAATGTCTGGACGTGCAGCCTGCCTCTATCGTACGTGGACTGGAAAGTGTGCGTCCGGTTGCCGGGCGTCTGGAAAAGAAAGCGGGGATTCATGGCGCATCGATCATTGATGATTCATACAATGCAAACCCGGTATCGGCAAAGGCTGCAATCGATGTGCTCGCCAAGCAATCCGGTGTGCGTTACCTGGTGCTCGGTGATATGGCTGAACTTGGCGAGGATGCGGCGAATCTGCATCGTGAGCTTGGCCTGTATGCACGCGAGGCCAAACTCGATGGCGTCTGGACTGTCGGCAAGCTAGCTTCATATACAGACATGGGCTTTGGTCTGTGCAATACGCCGCGTATGGCACAACCCTATGCGCAAGCGGTTGGAGATCAGGTTAGTCATGGTGCATCGGTGCCCTCGCTTGCCGGCGGAGAGGTGCCTGAGGTACGTAAGGGACGTACCGTGACCAAGGGTGCATTGCGTGTCAGTGAAGGCGGGCATTTCAAAGACCAGGAGAGTCTGATTCAGGCCTTGCGGCCTTGGTTGGCCGGTGATACGACCGTGCTTGTCAAGGGTTCCCGTAGTGCGCGCATGGAGCGCGTCGTCAAAGGTCTTGTACCGACAACGCAGGCTCTCGGAACCAGCGCACGCATCAACGAGGCATTGTCATGATGCTACTGATTGGCCAATGGCTGTCAGGTGTTGACGCGGGCTTTGAGGTCGTTCGTTACATTACTTTGCGCGCTATCTTTGCAGCGCTTACCGCACTGATTGTATGCCTACTCATGGGACCGCGTCTGATTCGTTGGTTGACGCGTGAAAATATTGGCCAGTCAATTCGTGATGACGGGCCGCAAACACATCTGGTTAAAGCAGGTACGCCGACCATGGGCGGTGCAATGATAATTGTTGCCGTTGCCTTGAGTACATTGATGTGGTCTGACTTGTCAGTTCGTCAGGTGTGGCTCGTTTTGTTTGTATCCATTGGTTTTGGTTTGATTGGCTGGGTTGATGACTACCGCAAGGTTGTATTGTCTAATTCTGTGGGTCTGACTGCACGCAAGAAATTGATCTGGCAAACGCTTGTGGCCGGCATTGCAGTCATCGTCATGTATATGTTGGTTCAAGATCCTGCCGAGGTCGAACTGATAGTGCCGTTTTTCAAGGATTTCGTGATCTATTTAGGCTGGGCAATCATACCGTTCGCCTTTCTCGTGATTGTCGGCAGCAGTAATGCTGTGAACCTCACTGACGGACTTGATGGGCTGGCTATATTGCCTTCAGTCATGGTTGCTGCAGGTTTGGGTTTGATCGCTTATCTTGCCGGACACGCGATCTTTGCCGGCTATCTTGGTATACCTAATATCAAGGGTGCTGGTGAACTGACAGTTTTTTGTAGTGCCTTGGTCGGCGCGGGTTTGGGCTTTCTATGGTTCAACACCTATCCCGCTCAAGTCTTCATGGGCGATGTGGGTGCCTTGTCCATTGGCGCATCACTCGGCATGGTTGCCATTCTCGTTCGACAGGAGTTGGTGCTGTTCATCATGGGCGGTATCTTCGTGCTTGAAGCGGTTTCTGTGATCATGCAGGTTGCCTCTTTTCGTCTGACCGGTCGCCGCATTTTTCGTATGGCACCGATACATCATCATTTTGAACTCAAGGGATGGCCTGAGCCACGCATTATCGTGCGCTTCTGGATCATCACCGTCATTCTGGTCCTGGTCGGTTTGTCGACCTTGAAGATACGATGATGATCAGCACTCTCAACAACAAACGTGTGTTGATTGTCGGAGCTGGTATCACCGGTATGTCAGTCGCACGATTCCTTGATCGAAACGATATTTCGTTCGAGATGGTTGACAGCGCACTTACCGATAGCATTGTTGGTGACGAAGGAAAACGCCCTGATGTCTTGCGCGGCAAAGCATTGCATCAATCATTCAGCGATGCGCTTTTCAACGGCTTTGATGTCATCGTCCTGAGTCCAGGTGTGCCACGAAATCTCGCGCCTGTGCAATCCGCATTGGCACATGGTGTCGATGTCATTGGTGATATAGAACTTTTCGCTAACGCTGCCAATGCGCCGGTGATCGCAGTGACGGGCTCGAATGGCAAAAGCACGGTCGTCAGCTGGATCGCTGATGTGCTGAATGCAGCTGATGTAAGGGCTATCTTGTGCGGCAATATCGGCACACCTGCACTTGATTCATTGACCGACGATGCCGAGTGCTACGTGCTCGAGCTGTCAAGTTATCAGTTGGAGTCGACTCGTTCACTGAAACCTTTGACTGCGACCGTATTGAATGTCAGTGACGATCATCTCGATAGATATGATTCGATAGAGCACTATGCCGCTGTCAAGCGATCGGTATTGACCTTGGCGCAGTCCATAGTGGTCAACGAGGATGATCCACGAACCTGGCCAATTGCGCAAAACGACAAGACTCACGATAAATTCGATGCGTCAGCAAGCAACAGTAACGACGTACGCGATTGTCGAGCATCTCAATGTGTGTCAGCAGTCAGTCTGGTGATTGATGAGCCTTCGAAATTATCAGCGGAGGCTGGTGACAACACGCGTTGGCATCGACGCACTCATGAGAATAGTGTCTGGTTGTGTCGCAATGACGAGCCATTGATTGACCAGACACGCCTTTCAGTGCCAGGTGAACATAATGTATTGAACGCCTTGTCGGTACTCGCGTTGATCGAGCCCTTGGGTGTCAGTATGGATGCGGTGCTCGAACGCTTGCCCAATTTTACGGGCCTTCCACATCGTACCGAATCACTCGGTGAGCATAAGGGGGTTCGCTGGTACAACGATTCCAAAGGTACGAATATCGATGCTTGTATCAAGGCCATAGAAGCAATGCCTGGCCCGGTGATCCTGATCGCTGGCGGAATCGGTAAAGACGCAGATTTTTCTGAACTCGGTCCCGCCGTGCAGGCACGTGTCAGCAAGGTTGTACTTATCGGTCAAGATGCTGATTCGATCGCAACTGCCCTGGCACCATTCACGGCTTGCCTGCGAGCAGACTCACTGGAAGCTGCTGTCGAGCTGGCTGCAGCGCTTGCTTCTTCTGGCGATGTGGTTCTATTGTCGCCCGCGTGCTCGAGCTTTGACATGTTCAACAGCTATGAACATCGGGGCGAACGATTCAAAACTCTGTTCAGAGAGGTGATTGCCGCATGAGCTCGCTGGTCTCTCGGGTCGCTACCGGTCGCTTGTCAATCGATGAGTTACCAGAGGTCGAATCCTCAACTTCAAATTCAAATTCAGAAGACTACACGCTGCTCGTCGCGATCATTGGTCTGGGGCTCTTCGGTGCCGTGATGATTGCATCGGCGTCAATGGCCTTTGCTTCCGAAACTTATGGTTCTCCGTTTTATTTTGTCAGTCGCCAGCTGTTCTTCCTGGCCGTAGGCGCCTTTGTAGGCGTCGCGGTATTTCGCTTGCCTTTGTCTGTATGGGAAAAATACGGACCACATTTGATTCTTCTATCGTTGTTCTTTTTGCTCTTGGTACTGGTTCCAGGCATCGGCAAGGAGGTCAACGGTAGTCGTCGTTGGATAAACTTGGGTGTCTTCACCGTGCAGGTCTCCGAGACGGTAAAGCTTTTCATCATCGTGTATTTGTCAGGTTATCTGGTACGCCGTGGGTATTTGGTGCAAAACACCTTTGGTGGATTCTTGCGACCTTTGGTGTTGATGGGTATCGCCAGTGCCTTGTTGCTACTGGAGCCGGATTTTGGTGCTGCAGTTGTAATCGTTCTGACAGCCATGGTCATGCTGTTCGTCGCTGGTGTGCGATTTACCCAATTTGTAGCTTTGATGAGCTTTCTCGGTGTTATCGGCACTTTGCTGATCATGATGTCTCCGTATCGCATGCGTCGTTTCATTGGATTTCTTGATCCATTCTCCGATCCGTACGACACGGGCTTTCAGTTGACTCAGTCATTGATCGCTATCGGTAGTGGCGGTTTCACAGGTGTCGGATTTGGCAGTAGCGTGCAAAAGCTTTTCTACTTGCCAGAAGCACATACTGATTTTCTATTTGCGGTTCTGTGCGAAGAACTTGGGTTGGTCGGCGCCGTTGCGCTGATCGCCTTGTATGGATTTATTGTCTGGCGCTGTTTTCGTCTGTCTCGTATCGCCGAGGAGCAAGGTAACCGTTTCGCTGGTTACATTGCATTGGGAATCGGTGTCTGGATCGGTTTGCAATCATTCATCAACATGGGTGTAAACCTTGGCGTATTGCCAACCAAGGGCATTACATTGCCATTGATGAGTTATGGGGGAAGTAGCGCCGTGGTTTTTGCGGTGACCTTTGCGTTGCTGCTGCGTGTTGAGTGGGAATTGAATCAAAACGCTGATCGTCAAGTGAGAACGTCAAAGCGTTTCCTCAAGAGGAACAAGCAATGACAGCCTGTGTCGTCATTGCAGCTGGTGGCACCGGCGGTCACGTGATACCGGCACTGGCGGTATCCGATGTACTTCGTTCGCGTGACATTGATGTCGTTTGGCTGGGCACACGATCAGGGCTCGAAGCACGTCTGGTACCAGCCGCCGGTGTCGATATTCGCTGGATCGATGTGGCAGGGCTGCGTGGCAAAGGCATGCTCAACACGCTTGTTGCTCCGCTGAAGTTACTAGGTGCTTGTGTGCAATGTCTGTCACTTCTGGCAAAGCTCAAGCCGCGTGCTGTTCTAGGTATGGGTGGTTTTGTCTCGGGTCCCGCAGGTATAGCCGCTTTGATTCTTCGCAAACCGCTGGTTTTACATGAGCAGAACGCGATACCAGGTATGACCAATCGTCATCTGAGTCGCTTTGCCACGCGTGTCTTTTCGGCATGGGCCAATGTATTTGGTGAGAACGTACAGGCTGAGATTGTCGGTAATCCTGTGTCTGCCTCGATTGCCTCTCTGGCACAAGGTAACGGCCTCGTTGAGAACGTGGTTGGCTCAGGCGTTGCCGAAGACAAGGCTGGACAAGCGCTCAGAGTGCTGGTCGTTGGTGGTAGTCGCGGGGCGGCGATTCTTAATACCCGCATACCTGAAGCGCTGAAAGAAATTGATTTTCCGATTACCGTGCGTCACCAATGTGGTGCTGGCAATCAAGCGAGTGTCAGTGATGCATTCAAAAATTCAATCAACAATGATGCATCCATTGATGTATCGGTAGAAGAATTCATCGACGACATGGCTGGCGCTTATCAATGGGCGGATCTTGTCATCTGCCGCTCAGGTGCAATGACCATCACCGAACTCAGCGCATTGGCGAAACCCAGCGTTCTTGTGCCATTTCCGCATGCTGTAGATGATCATCAAACCGCTAATGCGAAACATCTGTCAGATAAGGGCGCCGCATTGCTGATACCGCAAAATGAATTGACAACAACCCGGCTTGTGACCGAGCTGGAACGGTTTGCCCGAGACAGAAATTTACTCGTCAACATGAGCCAACAAGCTCGTCAACAATTCCGATCGGATGCCGCTGAACGTGTCGCCGATGCACTTATCGAGGTATCTCACTAAATGGTTATCGATATCTCACCGGTCGTGAAAAGCCAGATGCGTCGTGTTCGATCAATGCACTTTATTGGTATTGGTGGCGTTGGCATGGGTGGTATTGCCGAGGTCATGCATCATCTTGGATTCCGCGTCAGCGGATCCGACATGGGCAGTAATGCACTGACTGCGAGATTGGCAACGCTTGGTATCACGGTCAAGCGAGGGCATCTGGCCGAGTATGTCGAAGATGCCGATGTGGTCGTCATTTCAACGGCGGTGCCTGACGACAATCCCGAACTGGTACGGGCGCGCGAACTACGCTTGCCGATCGTACGTCGCGCCGAAATGCTTGCAGAGCTCATGCGTTTCCAACAAGGTATTGCTGTTGCAGGGACACATGGCAAAACGACAACTACCAGCCTCGTTGCAAGTCTATTGACCGAAGGTGGTATGGATCCAACCTATGTCATCGGGGGGCGTCTGAACAGTTCTTCCGCTAATGCCTATCTGGGACAGTCGGAGTGGCTGGTTGCTGAAGCCGACGAAAGTGATGCGTCTTTCCTGTACCTACAACCGGTCATGGCGATTGTCACGAATATCGATGCAGATCATCTCGGTACCTATGGTGGTGATTTTGAGAAGCTCAAGCAGACCTTTGTCGACTTTCTCATGCATTTGCCTTTTTATGGCCTCGCTATTGTCTGCATTGACGATGAACATATCCGGGATGTATTGCCGCGGGTTGGTCGACCGGTACGTACCTATGGTTTCAGCGACGACGCCGACGTTCGGGCGCTGAACATCAGGCAAGAAGGACTGCGCATGTACTTTGATGTGCGTATCGATGCCGGCGATGTCAGAAGTGAAATAACTGATATCGCCTTGAACATGCCGGGGCGACACAATGTATTGAATGCATTGGCAGCGATAACCGTCGCGCTTGAATTGGGTGTTGAAGTGCGATCAAGCAAACGTGCCTTGTCACTGTTCGCAGGCATTGGTCGACGCGCACAGTCACACGGGGACCTGCACTTTGAAGGTGGCAAGGCTGAACTCCTTGATGACTATGGTCACCACCCGACTGAGGTTACAGCGACACTCAAGGCGATACGTGGTGGTTGGCCTGATCGTCGTCTGGTGGTTATCTTCCAGCCGCATCGATTCAGCCGCACGCGTGATCTGTTTGATGATTTCGCTGAAAGCCTTTCAATACCGGACGTCTTGTTGCTGACAGAGGTTTATGCTGCCGGAGAGGAGCGTATTACGGGTGCCGATGGACGAGCACTGGCCAGAGCCATCAGGAATCGCGGATCGGTCGACCCGATCTTTATCGAAGACATCAATGATGTACCTTCAACGCTTGGTAATGTACTGCGTGACGGTGACATCGTGCTTACGCTGGGCGCTGGAAGTGTCGGCGGGCTTGCAACAACGTTACCGGAGTTTTTTGCGCCTGAGCGTGTCGGTAACAAGAACCGTCGAGCGAGTGATAAAGCTCGATCGGAGACACCTAATGGCTAACGGTGTCGCAGATGTATCGTCAAATGGCTACGCCATCAATCCGGCTCGGTTTGGCAAAGTTGCCGTTGTTATGGGTGGCTGGTCAGCCGAACGTGAAGTGTCGCTGATGAGCGGAAGCCAGATCTTCGACACCTTGCTGAGCCTCGGTGTCGATGCACACGCTGTTGATGCCGGACGCGACATCGCGGCCGTACTGAGTGAAGGTGAGTTTGATCGTGCCTTTCTGATCCTGCATGGGCGTGGCGGGGAAGACGGTCATGTGCAAGGTGCGCTGGAGTTGGCCCGTATCCCTTACACCGGTTCCGGAGTTCTTGGATCGGCTTTGTGCATGGACAAATGGCGTTCAAAACAACTGTGTTCGTTGAATGGAATTCCAACTCCTGAAGCGAAGTTGGTTGCGACTCCTGACGCCACGCTGGCTGCTGCGACCGAGATTGGTCTGCCGGTCGTTGTAAAACCGACGATGGAAGGTTCAAGTATCGGTGTGACGATGGTTAATGGTGACAATCAGTTAGTTGCAGCCTTTCATGAAGCCAAGCGGTATGGGCCTGTGTTGGTTGAAAAACGCATGACAGGCTTGGAGATTACTGCTGCCATTATCGGCGACGAGGCTTTGCCACTGGTCAGCATGAAAGGGGCGGGTGAATTCTATGACTACGACGCCAAGTATGTTGCGGACGATACCGAGTATCAATGTCCGGTAGATTTGCCAGCGGCTTTGACGAAGCGAATTCAGACTTATGCACTTGAAGTTTTTGCTGTGCTGGGATGTCGTGGCTGGGCGCGGGTAGATTTCATGCTCGATGCGGATGGTGAGCCACAGTTCATTGAATGCAACACCGCGCCGGGTATGACAAGTCATAGTCTCGTACCGATCGCCGCGAAAGAAGCCGGTATGGATTTCAACGCCTTGTGTCTGACAATACTGTCCGACACGCTCGATGCCGAGGAGCTTGCGGCATGAGTCTGGCGAGTCACTCGGTAAATGGTTCGAAAATGCTGAATCGAAAGCCGATTCTGCCGGTCGTGGAGCCTCGCTTTTCACCGATCACCCGAATGCTGATCAGCGTCGGGGGATTGATAGCGGTTATCGCGATTGCATTGTTTTTGTCACGCCTAGCGAGTGACCCTCTGCGATTTCCTGTTACCAACGTTGATGTGCTTGGGACACTGGACTACACCGACCGCGAGAACCTGCAGCGGCGCATCGAGCAACATACCAATGACGGGTTTTACGGTTTGGACATTGACCTTATCCGCCGCACCGTTGAGACGCTTCCTTGGGTTGCTCAGGCGCGCGTCAGCCGGATCTGGCCTGGACGGGTGTCGGTTGAAGTTGAAGAACATGAGCCGGCTGCGCGCTGGAATGATGACAGCCTGATCAGCAAACGCCTTGAGCTGTTCAAACCACCGCAACTTGATGCTGACAATGTTCGCTATGCCGAGTGGCTTAATGTCTTCAGTAAGTTGCCTCTTCTGCGTGGTGCCGATGGGCGACATGCCGCTGTCCTTGACAGCTATCGTGAATACCAACGCGCCCTTGATACTCATGGTGTGAGCATTGAAGTGTTATCCGAAGATGAACGTCACTCACAAACCATGGAGTTGTCGAATCAGGTTCTGGTGCGACTGGGTTATGACGAGCATGACTTGCGACTTGCGCGGTTTCTCGATGTATATGAGCGATTGGTTACACCACTTGATGGAAGAGGTGCGCGTTTCGACATGCGTTACAGCAATGGGTTTGCCTATTCAGGAGCGAGATCGTAATGGTGGGCGTAGCAGACAAGCAGATGGTTGTCGGCCTGGACATCGGAACCTCGAAGATCGTTGCGATAGTTGCCGAGATAGATGAGGACGGTAGCGTCGAATTGATCGCACTCGGTTCTCATCCTTCGCAAGGACTGAAGAAAGGCGTGGTTATCAATATTGACAGTACTGTCAATGCCATAACCAAAGCGGTACAAGAAGCTGAGCGCATGGCAGATGTGCAAATCAAATCAGTTTTCGCTGGTATTGCTGGCTCTCACATAAAGAGCATGAATTCCCACGGCATTGTCGCAATCAAAAACACTGAAGTTGAGGCTGATGATGTAGAGCGAGTGGTCGATGCCGCGAAGGCTGTTGCGATACCCGCTGATCAACGCATTCTGCACGTACTGCCACAGGAATTCATTATCGATAGTCAGGATGGGATTCACCAGCCGATCGGTATGTCCGGTGTGCGACTTGAAGCGAAAGTACATCTGGTAACCGGCTCGATCAGCGCGGCACAGAATATTGCCAAGTGCATACGTCGCTGCAATCTAGAGGTTGAAGACGTCATCCTGGAGCAATTGGCTTCGTCGCATTCCGTGTTGACGGCAGATGAAAAGGATCTGGGTGTGCTGCTGGTTGATATGGGTGGTGGTACGACTGACATCGCAATCTTTACCGAGGGTGCTATTCGTCATACCGCGGTAATACCGATTGCGGGTGATCAGGTCACCAACGACATTGCCGTTGCATTCAGAACGCCGACGCAGTTCGCTGAAGAGATCAAGGTCAAGTATGCCTGCGCTCTGACACAGTTGGCGAGCCCGGATGACATGATCGAAGTGCCGGGTGTGGGTGACCGAAATGCCAGACGCCTGGCAAGACAAACACTCGCGGAAGTTGTAGAGCCGCGATATGAAGAGCTACTGGGTTTGGTTCAGGGTGAACTCAGACGCAGCGGATTTGAAGATGCCTGTGCGGCCGGAGTGGTGTTGACCGGTGGTACGTCAAAAATGGAAGGCGTCGTGGAACTGGCCGAGGAGATTTTTCACATGCCAGTAAGGTTAGGAGTTCCTCAACATGTAAGCGGATTAGCAGCGGTAGCGCGAAATCCTATTCATGCGACTGGGGTCGGCTTATTGCTCTATGGGCAGCAACGACGTCAGAACCCGCGAAGCGAACCCGTTGATACGCATTCCGAAAAAGGATTGTTGAAGCGGATGACTGAGTGGTTTCAAAAGAATTTCTAGAATTTAAAAAGCTGTAAAAAAGGGGGCGATGGGGGCGTCAAGCCATACCAGTCGCATTGAGAACGTAGTAAACAATATTAATGATTGACAGGAGACGTAACAATGTTCGAACTAGTAGATTCAATTAATGATGCACCGGTGATTAAATTGGTCGGTGTTGGCGGTGGCGGTAGCAACGCTGTGCAACACATGGTGCAATCCGGTATCGAAGGTGTGGACTTCATTTGTGCCAACACAGATGCCCAAGCACTTAAAGGTATGGCAGCGCAGACTGTGTTGCATATCGGTCAAAGCATCACGAAAGGCCTCGGTGCTGGCGCAAACCCGGAAATCGGTCGACAAGCGGCAATGGAAGATCGCGAACGCATTCAGGACCTGATCGAAGGTACTGACATGTTGTTCATTACTGCGGGCATGGGCGGTGGTACCGGCACTGGTGCGATTCCGGTAGTTGCTCAGATAGCTCGTGAAATGGGTGTACTGACGGTTGCCGTCGTTACCAAGCCTTTCCCGTTTGAAGGTAACAAGCGTATGCGCACAGCGGAGGCTGGTATTGAAGAGCTTCGTGGTCAGGTTGATTCACTCATCACCATTCCCAACGAAAAGTTGTTGTCAGTGCTTGGCAAAAACATCAGCTTGCTTGATGCATTCCGCGCTGCCAATGATGTACTTCGCGGTGCGGTTCAAGGCATAGCCGAACTTATTACCAATCCTGGTCTTATCAACGTTGACTTTGCCGATGTACGCACCGTCATGAGTGAAATGGGTCTGGCAATGATGGGTTCTGGAATCGGCCGTGGCGACGATCGCGCGACTGAAGCTGCCGAGATGGCTATTTCCAGTCCGCTTCTGGAAGATATTGATCTCGCCGGTGCACGTGGCATTCTTGTCAACATCACTGCGGGTCTCGATATGGCTATCGGTGAGTTCGAAGAAGTCGGTAATGTGGTTCGCCAGTTTGCTGCTGATGATGCGACTGTGGTTGTCGGAACAGCTATTGATGAAGGGCTCGAAGGTGAGCTGCGTGTGACTGTGGTCGCAACGGGTCTCGGTCAGGAGCAGAAAGCTCAGTTGCGTACGGTTCAGCAAGCGGTGCAAAGCCGGGTTGCAGCAGCCGGTGGTGGTGCTCAGTACGGCGCTCAGCAGTACGGTGGCGGCTCCACAGCGGGCGCTGGTGGCCCTGCTCAGGCGGCACCTTCTCCTTACGGTAACTACGAAAAACCGACGGTTATTCGCAAGACTGCGCGTGGAAATTCCCAGGGTGTAAGTCAGGGATCCGGCCATGCTGGTCAAGGAAAAAGTGCTGGGAACAGCGGTCACGATGTGGAATACCTCGATATTCCAGCATTTTTACGTCGACAAGCCGACTAAAAACAGATTACACGTGTGGAAGCTTCGCGCAAGCCACGTGATAATCCAGTAGTATTTCTCGCTCCTGTCGGGGCACCTTCCTGCAATTGTCGGAAGGTGTCCCATTCAGGCGAATTTCCTAACGAGCTCAGCCCTGAATCTGGTGTGGTCCCCGGACGATAGAAATACAGGATCTGGCTGGCCGGCGTTTTGTGCACGCCGAGATCACTTGCACAGAGGCCACTGTAAATGTTGCTACCAGCTGCTATATAAATGGGCCGGTTTCGAGATTTGCTGTAGGACAACAAGTTGATTCGACAAAGAACTCTAAAAAATACGATTCGCGCGACTGGAATCGGATTGCACACTGGCAAGAAGGTCTATTTGACTCTGAGCCCGGCTCCCATCGACTCAGGCGTTATTTTCCGCCGGGTTGATAGCAATCCTCCGGTCGAAATTCCAGCCAGAGCGCTAAATGTACACAACACCGAATTGGCGACGTCCCTCGGCAAGGATGGTGTGCGAGTCTCTACGGTCGAGCATCTGATGGCAGCGCTAGCTGGTCTCGGAATCGACAATTGCTACGTTGATGTCAGCGCTGACGAAGTACCAATCATGGACGGTAGCGCAGCACCATTTGTCTTTCTGGTCCAGTCTGCCGGCATTCTTGAGCAGGGCGCTCCAAAGCGCTTCACGCTGATCCGCAAAGCCGTCGAAGTACGTGACGGTGACAAGTGGGCACGCTTCGAGCCATTCAACGGTTTCAAGGTCAAGTTCACCATCGACTTCGATCATCCGGTGTTCCGCAACGAAGATCAGGCCATTGAAGTGGACTTTTCGACCACCTCTTTTGTCCGTGAAATCAGTCGCGCTCGAACCTTTGGGTTCATGCGTGATATTGAGGCTCTGCGCAAAAAAGATCTTGCCTTGGGTGGCAGCCTTGAAAACGCCATTGTTGTTGATGACTATCGCGTGCTCAATGAAGACGGACTGCGTTACCGAAACGAATTCGTTCGTCACAAGATCCTCGACGCCATCGGTGACATGTACATGCTCGGCCACAGCCTGATCGGGTCGTTTACCGGCTACAAGTCTGGTCATGCGCTGAATAACAAATTGCTGCGTGAGTTACTGTCTCAGCAGTCAGCTTGGGAAGAAGTTGTTTTCGAAGACGTCGAAACAGCACCAATCTCTTACGTGCAGCCGCAAGAAGCGACTGGCTAGCGTTTAACCCAGTTCAGCGTTGTCGCTGTACCTGAAGAACGGAAAGGCAAAGAAGGCGACGGCTGCCAGGATCACGCGCCGTCGTTTGATGAGTCTGACATCAGCCTTGCCATTTTTCGCAAGGCTTTTTCCAAACGTTTATCGTCAACGCTCTCGGCGGTTGCCTCCACCATGCTGGCCGCCTTACCGGAGGGCGTATTGGGTGCCCGGCGAGTAGGAATCGGCGCTTTTTCCTGTGGCATGACGTGGCAGCTGACGCTGTCGATGGCGAGCCGTTCAGCTCGCAGTATGTCAATTATCTGTCTCTCCATGAATCGCAGCCTGGGTAGCCAGACAGCGTTGTCCACGGTAATCCTTACCCGCTGGTCTTCAAGACGACAGAAGACGATGTGCACTGCGGTGCTGACTGGCACAATCCGTGAAATCAAGTCCTTGATCTGACGATCCATTTGGATCGCTCCACGAATTGACTCGCCGAGCTTGGGCTGTATGACTTTTTCCAAGGATTTCATAAAGACACATCCTAACGCGCTGCCCGGCGTGATGCTGGGTCTTGTTGTGGTTCTCAGCACCAGTTTCGGATTTTTACTGGGTTCGCTCACGACACGTAACAATCTTGAAGCCGATGACGAGATGATTGTGCTTCCGGCGAATTATATGGAACCGGCCTCCGGGAGTATCGCGGTATCGGTTGACGGTGACGCGGTTGTCACCAAGCGTGGTAGCGCGCAGGAAGTCGGTCGCTTACAGGCAGAAATTCTGCGTTTACAGGTCTTGTTTTTACGTCTTGCAGAATTTGCCGGGCTCGATGATGGCGAATTTGATCTTGACTCAGAGCCCTTGTCCAGTCGAGCGCCGCTTACGCCAGACACCCTGAAGCTTGTAAAACTGGATCTCGACCATATGCTGGATCAAGGTTCGCGAATGCTGCGAATTTTCAAGGAACGCGTGGCGCGACACCAGAATCGGATATCTGGAACACCGGTTGAGAATCGAACGGTGAGCTCGCGATTCGGTTTTCGAGCGGATCCGGACACGGGTGAAAGTCGCATGCATAGAGGTGTCGATTTCCCCGGTTTTGTCGGAGAGCCCATCCTGGCAATTGCCAGTGGTGTCGTGACCTATGCCGGCGCGAATGGGGGATACGGCAATCTTGTGGAACTTGAGCATGCAAATGGGTACCGAACCCGCTATGCACATAATGACAAAATACTGGTGGCGCTTGGCGCTGTGGTCACCAAAGGTCAGCAGATTGCAACGCTGGGTTCGTCAGGACGATCCACCGGCCCGCACCTGCACTTCGAGGTCCGGCACCATGATCAGGCGCTGGATCCGCAGTACTTTATTCGCTGACGCACTCGCGTTGTTCGAATCAATTCAGCACAAACCTGTTGGCGTACCTGTGGCGAAAGCCGCGCTAATACGCAATATGACGTGTTTGTTCCGGCATCAGTGCCATAATAAGGGAAGTTTAAAAGGTCGGTATCCATGTTAGGAAATCTCGTCAAGAAGTTTGTCGGCAGCAGCAACGACCGAATGGTCAAGCGCCTTGGCAAGGAGGTTGAAAGGATCAATCAACCGGAAGAGGCTCTTGCGGCGCTGTCAGACGAAGAGCTGGCGGCCAAGACCCCGGAATTCCGACAACGTCTGGAAGAGGGCGCCAGTCTGTCAAGCCTGCTGCCTGAAGCGTTCGCAGTTGCGCGTGAGGCGGGCAAGCGAGCGCTCGGCATGCGTCATTTCGATGTGCAGATGATCGGTGGGATGGTGCTGGATTCCGGCAAGATTGCCGAGATGCGTACCGGTGAGGGCAAGACCCTGGTGGCAACCACCGCTGTCTATCTGAACGCACTGTCCGGCAAAGGGGTGCATGTTGTGACGGTAAACGACTACCTCGCACGCCGTGATGCCGAGTGGATGGCCAAGCTCTACAACTTTCTCGGTCTTAGTGTGGGTGTCATAGTCAACGGCCTTTCACACGAAGAGCGCAGAGCCGCCTATGCCAGTGATGTCACTTACGGCACCAACAATGAATTCGGTTTTGACTATCTGCGCGACAACATGGCGCATTTGCCCGAGCAGCGCGTCCAGCGAGGTCTGAATTTCGCGATTATTGATGAGGTCGATTCCATCCTGATCGATGAAGCTCGAACGCCACTGATTATTTCCGGGCCTGCTGACGGTGACAGCGAGCTTTATACAACGCTCGACAAAGTTGTTCCTAAACTCACGCGCCAAGCCGAAGAAGAAGGTGAGGGCGACTATTCTGTCGACGAAAAAGGCAAGCAGGTCCATTTGACAGAAGACGGAATGGAGACGGTCGAAAACGTACTGATCGAACACGGCATTCTGGGGGAAGGCGGTAGTCTTTATGATCCGTCCAACATTGCTGTGTTGCATCATCTGAACGCGGCTTTGCGGGCACATGCCATTTATCAGAAAGATATCGACTACATCGTCAGCGACGATCAAATCATTATCGTTGATGAATTCACCGGTCGAACCATGCCGGGTCGACGTTGGTCAGAAGGCTTGCATCAAGCGATCGAAGCCAAGGAAAAGGTCACCATTCAACGTGAAAACCAGACGCTTGCGTCAATCACGTTTCAGAATTACTTCCGTTTGTACGAGAAGTTGGCGGGCATGACCGGAACGGCAGATACTGAAGCCTTCGAATTTCAGTCCATCTATGGTCTCGAAGTCGTTGTCATTCCAACCCATCGCGCCATGGTTAGAGATGATCGACCTGATCTCGTCTTCCTGACGCAACGCGAAAAGTACGATGCCATTATTGACGATATTGAAGAATGTGCACAGCGCAAGCAACCCGTGCTGGTTGGCACAACCTCCATCGAGACGTCAGAATATCTTGCAGGCTTGTTGCGACAAAAAAATATTGCGCATGAAGTGCTGAACGCAAAACAGCATGAGCGCGAAGCGAACATTATCGAAAATGCCGGCCGACCAGGGGCGGTAACCATCGCAACCAATATGGCGGGTCGTGGTACTGACATCGTTCTCGGTGGCAGTCTAGAAGCTGAGCTTGCCGCGCTGATGACAGCCGGAGAAATCTCACTCGATGACACGGCTGCTGTGCGAGCGTTCGAGACAGAAAAGGAATCAGCATCAACCGCCCTCAAGAGTGACTGGCAAGAGCGTCATACTGCAGTATTGGAAGCAGGTGGCCTGCATATCATTGGTACGGAGCGGCATGAATCACGGCGCATCGACAATCAGCTGCGCGGTCGTTCCGGACGCCAGGGTGATCCAGGTTCCACGCGCTTCTATCTGTCCCTTGAAGATAACCTCATGCGTATCTTTGCCAGTGAACGTGTCAGTGGTCTGATGCAGAAGCTGGGTATGGAGGAAGGCGAGGCTATCGAACATCCCTGGGTTACCAAGGCAATCGAGAATGCCCAACGAAAGGTTGAAGGTCATAACTTCGATGCGCGCAAAAACCTCCTCGAATACGATGATGTCGCCAACGATCAGCGCAAGGTTGTTTATGAACAACGCAACGAATTGATGGAACTAGAGAGTGTACGAGACACCGTTGATGATTTTCGTGAAGAAATCATCCCGTCAGTTGTCGCTCAGTATATTGCCCCGGGTTCTTTGGATGAGTCCTGGGATCTCGATGGTTTGCAAACCGAGCTGAAGCGACTGACTAATGAAGATTTTGATGTAAAGGGCTGGCTCGAAGCCGATCCGAATATCCCTGAGGAGGAGTTTTCCAATCGCGTTGTGTCGCAACTGGTCGAAAGTTACGCGCTCAAGGAGGAGGCTGCCGGGGAAGAGGGCTTGCGAAACTTCGAGAAATACGTGATGTTGCAGGCGCTTGACGAACATTGGAAAGAGCATCTTGCCGGTATGGACTACCTGCGTCAGAGTGTTGGTCTGCGCGGTTACGCGCAAAAGAATCCGAAGCAAGAATACAAGAAAGAAGCGTTCGAACTGTTCAATCGCACGCTTGATGAGTACAAGACTGATGTAGTAACCGTACTCAGTAAAGTGCAGGTTAGAAATCCTGAACAGGTGGAGCAAGCGGAGCAGCAAGCACGTGTGCAGGCGCAAGCGGCTCCGGCGGTGGATATCAGCTACGAACACAAAGATGCTGCCAGTGCTCTGTCAGGCGAATCTGCAGACGAGTCAGGGGCAAAACCTGATACCGGTAGTGCTGCTGTCGCTGCGGCGGCCGCTGCGCGTGAGGCGGCAGTCAATCGTGCTGAGCAACCCGCTGTCGCGAATACTCAACCGGTTCGTCGTAGTGAGCCCAAGATTGGACGCAATGAACCCTGTCATTGTGGTTCCGGCAAGAAATTCAAAAATTGCCACGGGAAGCTGTCGTAAATGCCGGTCAGTTTGGCGCTGGCACCGGCATTCCCGATCCGCGGTGTCGCCATGTCAACCATTGCGGCGGGTATCAAGTCTGACGGCAGTAACGACATGGTATTGATGCAGTTGCCGGCAAATGCGGCGACTGCAGCGGTGTTTACCAAGAACGCCTTCTGCGCGGCTCCGGTCACACTCTGTCGCGAACATATGTCCGCGTCTCGCGGTGCGATTCGTGCCTTGCTCATCAATTCAGGTAACGCCAACGCCGGTACGGGAGTACCAGGCTATGAGATGGCTGTTGCCCATTGCGCCACGGTTGCCGACTCACTCGGTATCGAGCTTACTAGCGTATTGCCGTTTTCAACAGGCGTCATTGGTGAGTTATTACCCGACGAAAAAATGAAATCCGGGATTCGGGCAGCGACAGCAAAGCTGGTTTCGGATACAACGATAGAACATTGGGAATCCGCCGCTCGCGGTATCATGACAACGGACACTGTGCCCAAGCTGAGCTCACGGCAGTTTGATATCCATGGCCAGAGCATCACGATCACGGGGATGGCCAAAGGATCAGGCATGATTCAGCCGAATATGGCGACCATGTTGTCCTATGTGTTTACCGATGCTCTTATCAGCGCGGAAGATCTTGACATTGCACTGCGTGAAGCTGTGGCAATATCGTTCAATTCAATTACGGTTGATAGTGATACATCGACTAACGATGCAGTCGTGCTGAGCGCAACCGGTGTTTCGAACATAACACTGACACCATCTGACACTTCCGGTTGGCAGATTTTCGTCAATACCTTGAGCGAATTGTGTTTGGAGCTTGCACAAGCCATTGTGCGTGATGGTGAAGGTGCGACCAAATTCATAACTGTTCGCGTTTCAGGTGGCAAAACCGTATCTGAATGCAGAACTGTCGCTTATGCGGTTGCCAATTCGCCACTGGTCAAGACCGCGATGTTTGCCAGCGACGCAAACGTGGGCCGTTTGCTGATGGCCATTGGAAAGGCTGATATTGATTCTCTCGATGCCAGCCAGGTGCGGGTTTCACTGGGTGATATCACGGTTTTTGAAAAAGGTGGTATCGCAGGTGGTTATACCGAAGAGCTTGGCGCCGAGGTACTGGCCAAAGAAGAAATACTCGTCAATATTGATCTGGCGCGTGGTGAATCCATTGCCGAAATTTATACCAGTGATCTTTCCCATGAGTACGTAACCATCAACGCAGACTACCGAACTTGACGTTCATCGACGTTGTCGCTGGCATCATATTTGACGAGAGTCGGCACTCGGTTCTTCTGGCGCGTCGAAAGCCTGAACAGCATCAGGGTGATTTGTGGGAGTTCCCCGGTGGCAAGCAGGAGGCGGGTGAAACGCAGAAAGAGGCGTTGCAGAGAGAGCTCTTTGAAGAGATTGCCATCCGCCCAGATGCGATACATTTTCGTCGTAGTATCGAGCACCGCTACGATGACAAGGCCGTACGTTTACATTTCTGGGATGTAGATTCATTTACCGGCACCCCGATGGGATGTGAAGGCCAGGTGTTGCAGTGGGTGCGATTAGACGAATTGGCACAATTCAATTTTCCGGCTGCCAACCGGGCTATTGTTGAAGAGCTGACTCCTTAGATTCAACGATCTGCCATCGATTTTCTAAGGCTGGTCTGTGGCAACATTTCAATCGCTTAAGTTTGCTTGCGCGATGTCGGTGTACATCTTGTGAAGGTGCATGACATGTTCGCGAACGCTATCGACACTCTTGTCGTTACTTATAATATCCGTTGCTATTGCTCTGCGTTCTTCACGTGAAGCTTGCGCAGAGATTATCGCTTGCGCTTGATCTCGAGTAGTGTTGTCGCGACTGACAATTCGTTCAATTTGGAGCTCGACAGGCACATCGACGAGTAGCACTCGATCAAATCTTGAAACTTGATTGGTTTCGACCAGTAAAGGCACCGCATAGATAATATAGGCAGCTCCTTGGTCTCGATAGCGAGCAATGCCTTCTTCCGAGCGTTGTCGTATTAGTGGGTGCAAAATGCCATCGACTATTTTTCGATCTGAAGGATTCTTGAATATGATTTCTCGCAGTGCCTTACGATCAAGCTGATTATTTGAAGTAAGTATGCCGTCCGAGAAATAGTCGATCAGTTTTTTCAGCCCCTCACTACCTGGTGCAACAACCTCACGCGCAAGGATGTCAGCATCAATGACGGGTACACTCAATGCAGTAAAAAAATCTGAAACGAGGGTTTTTCCACTGGCGATTCCACCGGTGAGTCCAATCAGGAGCATGCGTTAAAGTCGGGCAGTCTGGAGAGCCTCAAAGTGTACCTTTAAGCGAGTATGCCGTAGTACCAATTTGTCAATGATTCACCCCACAGCATGGCGATCCAACCAGCGGCAGCGAGGTAGGGGCCAAAGGGAATTGGAATATCCTTGTCGCGTCCCGTCAGTGCGATTAAGGATAAGCCGACCACGGCACCAACAAGTGAAGACAGTAAAATAATCGCAGGTAGTGTCTGCCAGCCAAGCAATGCACCCAAGGCGGCTAGTAACTTGAAATCACCATAGCCCATTCCTTCCTTGCCGGTGACAATCTTGAATAATTGGTAGATCGTCCAGAGAGTCATATATCCGGCGGCAGCCCCAATAACCGCTGAGCGTAAATCAGTAAACACGGGTACAAGAGCAGCCAATAACCCAATCCACATCAGCGGTAGCGTAAGGCTATCTGGTAGTAGTTGCGTATCGAAATCGATCATCGACATGGAAATCAGGAACCATGTGACAACAATGCCGAGAACAGCCGCAGGTGTCGGACCAAAATGCCACGCAACAATCAAGGAAAGCAGCATGGTAAAAAATTCGACAAGAGGGTAGCGCAGCGATATTTTGGTTTTACAGTTGCCGCATTTCCCACCCAGGATCAAGTAGCTGACAATGGGTATGTTCTGCCAGGAACTGATTTCGCTATCGCATGTTGGGCAGCGAGAGCGGGGTACAGCGAGGTTGAATTTTTCCTCGGTAGCGTCTGTCCCTGACGTGCCACCAACGATCAAATTATCGTTGTCGGCCGGTGTGAGGCCAGCCGCTGCCGCGGTGTTGAATGCAGTAGCTGACTGTTCCTGCTCATGAATAATGGCCTCGGTGTCAAGCTCTGCAAGCCCGGCTTTCCACTCACGTTCCATCATGATTGGCAGGCGGTGAATGACAACGTTCAGGAAACTACCGACCATGAGGGCGATAAAACCAACAACGCCGTAGAAAACTACGGCGTTGTGTTGCATCAAATCGATGAGCGTCATTGTTCGATTATCGTTATTTTTTGAAAATAGCGCAACTGATCAGAATGCGTCACCCATTTTGAAGATTGGCAAGTACATGCCTACAACCAGACCACCGATAACGACCCCAAGAAATGACATGATCATCGGTTCCATCATAGACGTCATGGCGTCGACCGCATTGTCCACTTCTTCTTCGTAGTAGTCAGCGACCTTGGAGAGCATGTCATCGATAGAGCCTGATTCTTCTCCAATCGCCACCATTTGCGTGACCATGTTGGAGAATAGTCCGGAGTTCTGGATTGAAGTCTGAAGCTGTTGCCCAGTTGCGGCTTCATCTCGCATTTTGTAAATGGCTTTTTCAAAGACAGAGTTGCCCGCAACACCAGCGACCGAGTCCATAGCCTCTACCAGTGGGACACCAGCTTTTGACATGGTTGCCAACGTTCTGGCGAAACGTGCCGTAGCGGCTTTGATAACAATGTCGCCAAATACTGGCGCTTTCAGGATGAGTCTGTCCAACGCTTCCGAGAATGCTTTTGAACGTTTCTTCGCTTGCACGAATGTCCATACACATAAGCCGACGCCCCCGAAGAGTACATACCACCATTTCTGCATGAATTCTGATGCGTTCACGATCATTCTGGTAAATGCTGGCAAGTCGCCGCCCATACCTACGAACAAATCTTCAAACTGAGGAACAACAAACACCAGAAGAATGGCGGTTACGACGAATGCAACTACCAATACAGAAACAGGGTAAAACATCGCCTTCTTGATTTTCTTCTTGAGAGACTCTGATTTCTCTTTGTAACTGGCGATTTCTCCTAGCAGAGTTTCAAGTGTACCTGATTGTTCACCAGCTTCTGTCAAGCTGCAGAACAGGTCATCGAACTGTTCAGGGAATTTGCGCAAGGCATTGGTAAGGTTGCTTCCTGATTCGACTTCCGCCTTGATGCCATTCACCATATCGCGCATGGATTTGTTCTCCATGCCATTGGCGACAATCTCAAAAGATTGCACCATAGGAACGCCAGCGCCCATCATGGTAGTTAGCTGCCGAGCGAAGATCGCAATATCACCGGCTTCAATTTTCTGCTTCTTGCCAAAAAGATCGTTTCGTTTTTTCTTGATCTTTGTTGGGACAATTCCCTGACGACGTAGCTTGGCTTTAACCAGCTCGGCGTTAGGGCTTGAAATGAAGCCTTTCTGTTTAGCGCCGTTTGCGTTTTTGCCTTCCCATTCAAACATGATGGATTTTTTGGCACCGGCTGTTGCACTTGCCATGACTTAGTCCTTGGTAACTCGATTGGCTTCTTCAAGACTCATTGTGCCCTGTAGTACTTTTTTCAGAGCTGACTCTCTAAGATCTGGAATATTTTCGGCTCTTGCTTGATGCGCGATTTCGATCGCGTTCCCGCCGGCCATGATGATCTTGCCTATTTCTTCACTGATTTTCATAACCTGATAGATACCAACACGCCCTTTGTACCCTTTGTTGCATTTACTGCAACCTGTGGCTTTGAAAATTTCTGCCCCTTCAATGTCCTCTTCCTTGAATCCTTCTTGAATCAGTACATCCTTTGGTATTTCATCTGGTACCTTGCATGATTCGCAGAGACGACGTCCCAATCGCTGAGCGATGATCAACGACACCGCTGTTGCAATATTGAATGGAGGTACACCCATATTGATCAGTCGAGACAAAGTCTGAGGGGCGTCATTGGTATGCAGTGTAGATAGAACAAGGTGACCGGTTTGCGCAGCCTTTACAGCTATACTTGCGGTCTCAAGGTCACGTATCTCACCAACCATGATGACATCGGGATCCTGTCGCAGGAATGATTTGAGTGCTTCAGCGAAGGTCAAACCTGCTTTTGGGTTAACATTTACCTGGTTTATGCCAGCAAGGTTGATTTCCGCTGGATCTTCCGCGGTTGAAATATTGGTGCCTGGCTCATTCAGGATATTCAGACCTGTATACAATGAAACTGTCTTACCACTACCAGTAGGGCCTGTAACCAATATCATTCCATATGGATTTGCCAACGCATCCATATAGAGCTGCTTTTGCTCTGGCTCATAACCCAATGCATCGATTCCTAACTGAGCGCTGCTCGGGTCAAGAATTCGAAGAACAGTTTTCTCGCCGAACAGGGTCGGGCAAGTGTTTACACGAAAATCTATGGCTTTGGTCTTGGACAGCTTCAGCTTGATTCGGCCATCCTGTGGGACGCGACGTTCAGAGATATCCATTCGCGACATTACTTTTATTCGCGCAGTCAGTCGAGTGGCCATATTTAATGGTGGATGGACAACCTCTTCGAGTACGCCATCTACACGAAAACGGATACGGAATATCTTTTCATACGGTTCAACATGTATATCTGATGCTCCACGCTTGATCGCATCAAGAAGGACTTTATTAACAAATCGTACGATTGGTGTGTCATCAACATCTGAACCTTCATCTTCGGTATCAGCTGGATCGTCGTCGCCGATCTCAAGGTCGAAACTATCATCCAATCCTTCAGAAAGTTTATCCTCAGCATCCATGGCACTTGCACGAAGCTCCGAGAGCTTGTCTTCAGCTACGATTACAGCTTCGACGCTAAGTCCAGATGCGAATTTGTATTTGTCTAGTGGCTCACTGTTCGTAGGGTCGGATATGGCGATGAACAGGCGTGACCCGCGCTTCGCGATCGGAACTGCGTTGTAAGCAGTAAGCAGGTCTTCTTTGATATGCTCGGCCGGCAGTGAATCTGCTGCGATTGCGCCGAGATCATAAACAGGTAGTCCGAAATCTGCAGATAAGTACTGAGCTATTTCGTTGCAGTCTATGTCTGCCAATTCCTTTAAGCAGGTTAGAAATGGCTTTTTCTTTTCTTCCCCGGCCGCAACCGCGTCCATGGCAAGCTCTTCAGTAACTAATCCCTGACTGACCAGCTGGCGTGCAATGCCGTTTAATGCCTTCTTGTCGCTCATTACATTTCCCACGTTAGATGTACCCATGCAGACAAGGCCATAGGAATGGCTTGTGCTTTTGTAGGAATCGGCAGTTGCAGTGGTTCCTTTAGATGCCTGTTGGATTCACCTATGCCCGTTCAAATGTGATCCATATCACGTTTAGTGACCCCAAAGCATGAGATTTGGATAATGCCCACGTTTTTCGCGATGGCGGTATTCTCGAAAAGGCGGTATTCGTGGAAGGGGGGGGCACGCTCTCGTGTTTATTCGAGCGTTAAAAGTGCTCCAGGATGTTGGTGCTCCATGATATTGAGTGGTTTCTTCGGTGATTCTGATGTACGCATTTTTGTGACTCTGGTTCGATTGGGCTTCGACAGCCCGGCATATCAACTCAAGATTTTTTCACGTGGCAAGAACTCAATTCTCGTAATCAAGAAGAAGAGGATGTCGATTAAAATGGACCACAGTCGACTAAATACAGTTACCGCGAGGGCAACCTCTATTGGCATAATTTGTGAGAGTAGCACCAGCAAAGTTGTATCTCGAACGCCGATCCCGCTTGGCAGCAACGGCGTAATAGTTCCTGCTACACCTGCCAGGTTAACCGCAGCAATAATAAAAAAGAGATCAACAACGGTAAGAGATGGCCAAACTGCGAGCACTACGTAGAAGTAAGATAGGCCGGAGATAATACTGCCGATGACATATAAGCCGAAAGATCGAAACGTGGTTTTACCATTTATGGAGAATTCTTCGCTTAAATGCTCTAATTTAAGAAATACAAGCAATTTGCTGGAAAAAATACGAAAAACCGAAGGTATGAAAAGCACACTCATTATTATGCATACGAAAATCAATAGTATTATGAGTGGAAAAATTCCAGCGATATTAAAAAATCTCCCATCAAGTATTAGTAAAAATAGTGATGTAGTTGCCACTGCAACGATTTGTACACATGCTTCTACAATAGTGGATGTTGAAAGACGGCTTTTAGAAATCCCTAAGTTTCTTGCAAAATACACTTTTCCAATCATCCAGGTGACTGTGCCTGGGAGATAGCGCGCTATCCATGCTTTCGCATGTATATTGGATAGTCGAATAAATCCAGGTAAGTTACGAGCGCCAAGATCTATTAAAATATATTGCCAAACCAATACGCCCCAATATCTGAATGCAATCGAGAGGCAGGCGGAAACTATAAGCGGGGTAACTGAGAGTTGTAGGCTTAATAGGTATTGATAATCGATATTTTTTAGATATAAAAAAAGAAAAACAATAAGAAGGCAGAGCAATAGTATCTTGATGCTGAGTATCAATTTCTTGCGATCTGAAGAATTCACTATCTATGCTCAGCTCTCATTGTGAGCGCCGATGTGTTTTTCGATTTCATCTAGATCTATTTTGCGAACGTTCAGGTATCGAAATGAATTCGAGGACAGCAGCATCGCAGAGGCAAGCTTTATCTCTTTATCTTTTAACGTCGACAGCACTTCATTCTTTGATATAAATCGGTACAGGCTTTCGTTCAAGTCAGCCGATTCAATAATATTACGTGCATGTTCGGTTATATCATCGTTCTCTTGTATGGATATTTCTTTGCTCTCGCCTTCTTTTTTTAAGAAAGTAAGGCTATTCAATCTCGCAGATTTTGATAGGCTGAAATCACTAAAAAGATGGTCTGCGTGTGCGCGGGTGGAAATCAAGAAATCAGTCTTGAGTATTTTCTCCAAAATCAGGCGAATGATGTTTTTGAAGTAGATTTTTGAAACGAGTGAAACTGGAAGGCGGGCGCCATGCAAATTTTTAACATTGTACGTGAACAGATGGAGTGGCCGGGGGTATGGGAATACTTGTTTTTGGTCAACGTCAACCAAAAGTAGATCGTCCCCCATAAAATCAAAGCCTTTGCCCATTAGTGCCAAGCAGGTTGTTGTTTTTCCAGTACCACCGTGCGCGGGGAATAGATATGCCAAGCCGTTTTTTGATACTCCCGCACAATGCATGAAAAGAACGTTCTTTTGGAGAAAAGTGTAATAGAGAATGGGTTCTAACACTTGGGCCTGTATGAAAACACCAATGGCAGTGACATACAGATTGCTTATTGGATGACTTTTGAAATAGATAGTGGTTTTATCATCGTCAAGTCCAACTATTGCAAATTCGTAGTTGAATAGATTCTTGAAGTCTTCTGACCTGATAATTGCATTGCTTGGTAGTTCGGGGAAATCTTTTACTATTTCCAGCCTTACTACGCATCTAGGCGTGCCAGATTTTTCGTTTGCCGCTTCAACCCGAGTGTATTCGTTGCTGAAATAGTTGTCGTACTGGGCTCGGCCGTTTGATTCTACTTCCAGCAGAATATAATCTTGAAATTTGAATTCAAGCATATCGGATGTCAACTAGATCAATGTGTAGAGTTATTTACGGAAGTCTGATTTGTGCATCTCTAATTCCAGATATTGACAATGTCATGTGAAAATAGCTGAAAATCAGTAGTAAATATTATCACTTGCAACGAAAGAGGGAATGATTATGTGCTGAAACAGGCCGGCAGCACATACAATGAATTTTGTGTGGTCTGTGTTACTCAGGTGGCAACGTTTCAAATACTCACTCAGGCATATGGCAATGATTGTGCCAGTGTATTGTCGTAGATCGAAAAATGGTGGCTATGTGTTTTCACACTCGCCATTGCCAAGTCTGTGTCAATCGACTTATTGATTTATGCGCTATATATAATGGACGAAAAAATATCCATGCTCCTCTCTGATAACTTTTCATATCGGCTTAAAAGCCGGTTATGTGCAAGTGATAGTTGCCTCTGGTTGGAATCATAATCTTTGTAAACTTAGACCGTGAGAATACTTGTAAATACAACGACTTTCCCGAATAGTTCTGAGAGTCCGGTGCCGAGGTTCGTCCTGGATCAGATATTACATTTCCGCAAAATAGACCCTTCTATTGATATTGATGTCCTCGTACCACAGCATGCCTATAGTAAAGTTTTGCCTAAATATCGGGTTTTTGACTCCCATAGAGAAATTCGATACCACTATTTCTGGCCTTGGCGTTTCGAGAAGCTAACTGGTCGTGGAATTATGCCTGCATTGAAAGAAAATCCATTCCGGGCGCTTTTGATACCTTTCCATTTGTTGTTTCAGTATCTATCACTTCGACAGGTATGTTTGACTGAAAAACCTGACGTAGTCTACGCCCACTGGTTCATGACACCAGCGGCTGTGTCCTATTTTGTTTGCAAGAAGCTTGATATCCCTTTGGTTTTTACCACTCATGCATCAGATGTGTCGGTTTTAAAGAAAGTACCTTTTGCAAAAAAATTCATTACCCGCGTATTGAATTATGCTCAGGCATTTACTGCGGTCTCTGGTAGAACCGAAAATAAATTAAAGTCTTTTTATACTCACGAAGAGTGGGTTGAAAATTATAAAAATAAAATGCACGTGGTGCCCATGGGTGTTGAGTTGCCAAGTGAGGCATCTGATTCTAGTCAGACATCCAAATTGCTAATAGAGGCTGGTATCGATACGACAAAAAATTATATATTGACAATGGGTCGGCTTGCCCAGAAAAAAGGCATAAAGTATCTGATAGATGCTTATGGGCAATTAAGCGATGAGCAACAATTAAAAAATCAATTGATTGTCGCGGGAGATGGTCAACTTCTGCAAGAGTTAGAGAAAAGAGCTGCTGAAATAGATCATGCGGGGGAGATTATTTTCACGGGCTATGTGCATGGTGATTTGAAATATGCATTGCAATCGAGATGTCGTGTTTTCGTGCTCCCGTCGGTAATTGACGAGCAAGGGGACTCTGAGGGTTTGCCAGTGACGTTGATGGAAGCTATGGCGAACGGCCGGATTGTGGTTGCTACCAATGTAAGTGGAGCGGAAGAGGTTATAAATGATGAAGTAGGGTATTTGGTATCTCCAAATTCATCGGATCAATTGTGTGACGCCATGGCTAAAGTGCTCGATTTAACAGATTCTGAAGTTCATCTGATGCAACTAAAAACACGCGAGTTATCAACTCAGTTTGAATGGCCCAGAATCGCTGAAATTCATATCGATCTTTTGAAGATGGCAGTACATGATCATTCCAAATAGGCGTGTCTATTCGTTCTACTCATCTTTATTGGATCTATCGGTTCCAATAGTAGACAATTTAGTTCGATCACCTCGGCTTGTATCCTTGTAGTGTAGCGCTGAGATTTGTTCGGAAACTATTCCAATCAGAAAAATTGTCAGAGAGGATAGATACAGTAACATGCCCATGTTTGTGAATCTGCCATCGCTAAAGTAGGTGTACAGGTAATAAGCGGTTGCGGTAGAGAACAGGAAAGCGCTAATAGGTAAAAACAGCCGCATAGGAGAGAATAGCGCCCCAATTTTTAAAATTATTACCAGAAATTTGAATCCATCGCGAAATATTTTTATATGACTTTTACCATCTCGAGGCTCTGCCTTGATTGGTACATAGCCTACAAAGTACCCAGATCGAAAAAACGCCATTGTACTGGTAGTTGGATATGAAAATTTATTTGGGAGCAGATAGAGAATTGACAGGAACTTCTCTCTCCTGACTACACGAAAGCCTGAAGTCAGATCCAGAATCTTGAAGCCTGTCATTAAAGAGGCGAGCTTGTTGTAAATGCGGTTTGCGATAGCACGGAACACGCTTGCCTGACTCTCATTGGAACGTGCGCCTACAACCAAATCATAGTCTTTGTCTAATAATTCGAGAAGTCTCGGGATGTCTTCTGGTTTGTGCTGACCATCGGCATCCATAAACACAATAATGTTTCTGGTGGCACTTCGAGCACCGGTCTTGATAGCGCCTCCATTTCCTATGCTAACCGGATGGCTTACACAGATAGCGCCTTTTGTTTTCTGGATTAATTCAGCTGTTCGGTCAGAGGATCCATCGTCGACAACAATAAGCTCGGCTTCTGGGAAGAGAGATCTCAGTTTTGGAAGCAAGTGCCCAAGTCCTGACTCTTCATTTTTTGCCGGTATTACTATGGAAAAATCGCTTCTGTGAGACACGGGCATCATTTGGGTTCTTGGGTCGACTTCCGATCAGTCTAGTATTATTCCGGGGATTGTGTGAACTCAATTGATTCGATCTGCTCGCTATCCTTTGTATGTTTGAGTGAATCTATCCGACTAGTTTGCGAAGCGGTTACTTTAATGTCTGTGGGTATGCGAGAAAGTGTTGCATCAATTTTATGAAATTGCTTCAAAGATGCATACCCTTCAGCCATCATTATTATTATTTCTGGATTTCTTCGGTTTAGTTCGGATGCGGATTGAAGTGCAATTATAGCTTGATCGTATTTGCCTTGTAGCGACAGAGATTTGGAGTAGTGAGCGAGTAAGACAGCCTGGTTTCTCTTGACAATCCTTCGATTGGGATTGCTTGTAGCTATCTGGAATAACTCTGTGACATGATTGATATCTGGCGTCTTGTAGATGCCATTTGTGATATTAGAAAGCATGTTGTCTAGTATCATGACAACTTCATTGGTGACGGGTCTGCTTGCTAGCAGATTTTTCGCTTCTGCGTAATCCTCTTGCTTGAACACTCCGCCATAAGCTTTGAATTGTAGAAGGTGTAGATGAGTATGTGCATCGACATCGTTTTCCGCTGCTGCTTTTTCGAGAAGATGAACTGCTTCTGTTAACTTCGAGCGTTTTAATAAGCTGATAGCTAGCGACAGTTTTGCTCTTTCAGAGCGAGGGTTGTTCTCTACCGCTATCGAATGCAATGTGAGATCGTTACTCCATTCAAGGTTCCTGGAGTAAGTTTGGAAGCTGATCAGAAAAATTGTAAGTATTGCTGCAACATATTTGAAGTGTCGGATTTTAAGTGATGAAAATAGCTGTTTCAATACCGCAACTATTGCGATTGATAGTCCGATTGTGCCTACATAATTTCTGTGTTCAAAAGCGAGCTCAAGTGGAATTACTGTCGATTCAAGAATATGAGACAGGAAGAAAAAAAGAATTCCAAATGTTACTAAGGGATTGTATTTATAATAGAGAATTGCTAACACAATAATACTGAATAGTATCAAGTAACTTGCTAGTGATTCCTTGCTGACGATTCCACTTATCGGGTAATCATCAAGATACAGATTCATGTTTGTTATGTTAGGTATCAGGATGTTCTTCAAGTAAAAAATGAGAATATTGCTTTCTGTTCCGAGCCTTTCGGAAAGAGTGAAATTCCGTATTTGATAACCGGCCATCAAAGAGTCGAATTTGTAAATGAAAAACGCGGTTCCGACTAACAGTGATGCAGCGATCAGCGTTAGTATGCCATTACTGAAAAACAGCATATTTCGAGGAATAGGCTGGTCGGATTTGGAATTTCTTATCAGGAGCTCAATTAGTCCAACGTATAAAACAATCAGGGCTCCATTTTCCTTGCTCAGGCAGGCGAGAATTGTAAACACACCTGTGATCAGTAAAAGGAGAGAGCTTTTCCAAGGCTTCTCAGCTGATGCAGATCGGGCCTTTAAATATGTAATCAGCGCTAGAACAGTAAATGTGGTCATCAGTATTGTCATGCGTTGAACTGAATACATAACAGTACTTACCTGGATTGGATGCAATGACCAGATTGCAGTAATTGTAAGCGCCGTGAGTATTGTACTTTTATTTCTAAAAACAGAATTGTTGTTTGTTAGAGTAGATATTATGACAATTACAAACACAAAAATGAGCGTTGTATTTAATGCATGTAGGGCAAGGTTGGTTGTCTTGAATGCATAAGGTGTCCCGTCGCCAAAATAGTGATTCAAAGAAAATGTCGCTACTGGTATGGGTCTGCCAAACATGCCACTCGTGTTGTCGAAAGCGACTTCCGAGACAGATGAAAATGACAAATCATCTATTTTAGTTTGTGGGATATTTGTTGCATCGTCGAGGACGAACGGTCCGTTGAGACCGGGGGTGTAGACGAAAGCTATAGCGATCAGAAGTAAAAGCAGGAGCACACTTTGGCTTGATAATGTGTCGAACTTTTTCATTTTCTGAAAATCGGTTTTGGGATGACGTGCAAGTCCGAGTTGTACAGCTTGCAGTGACCGATTCGCAATTATTGGGCCATCAATCTCTTTGCGATCAGAGATGGAAAATTAAGTTTGTAATTCTCGCGAAGAGGTATTTAAATGCTTTGATTCGCGGTTGTTTAGATCGCACGTTGATCTTAACAGGGGAGGGTAAGCTCGGGAACAGATTCTATTGCAGTAGCTTGATTACGACTGTCCAGATTTGTCGAGTTTTGTACTATGGTTGTCAGTAGATACTTAGGCACTAACGATACATATCGAAAATATTGGCTTGGGTGCTATCTGCATTAAGATTTAGCTGATAGCAGGTATTTATTGAGGTCTGCAAAGATTCTTCGTAAGGCAATTGCCAGCGACTACCCATGAAAGCTGATTCTGAAGTGGGTCGAAACTAGGCTCCAGTCGCAGGATTCCATTGTCAATCTCAGCGGTTGCAGTTATTTCTATCAGGCCGTTCATCGAGGTCATGCTTGCGAGATATTTGTCTGGTGTTGTAATATCTTCAGGAACGCCATTAAGGCCGTTTCCGCACCCTGTTAATGTATTGATATCTTGAACGCACAAATGAATGGCAGATTTCAATGTCGCAGTTCTTTGGACAAGATCACCGAATTTTGCTCGCTTTGTATATGTGGTGTACTGCGGGACTGCTATGGCCGATAGTATTCCGATAATTGCTATTACAATCATCATTTCTATCAAGGTGAATCCATTCCCTGCTTTTATGTTCTTGCCAGTCATATTTTTAGTCCGGAAATGGAAAAATGAAAGGGAGCATAATAATGCTCCCTTTCAGTAACACTACAACTTAAAGTATATGACTTACTGGCGGCAAAGATTTGAAGTTACGCAAGTACCACTTGCAGTCCAGTCCAGAGTGTTGTTAGTTGGGTCGTATGTAGGTGTCAATGTGTAAGTGTCACCGTCAACTTCCGTTCCACCAGTAGCTGTAATGAGGCCATTAAGAACAGTGAGGCTGTCCAGTGCGCCAGTTACGCCCAATGCAGCTGGAATGTTTTCGTCGCCAGCATCACAACCAGCTACAGTATTCAGATCCTGAATACAAAGACTAGTAGCAGTTTTGAAAGGAGCAGTTTGATTAACTACTTCACCAACAAACTTAGAACGCTTTGTGTACTGACCATACTGAGGTACAGCAACAGCTGCCAGAATACCGATGATCGCGATTACGATCATGAGTTCGATCA
>CAYULV010000008.1:0-25421 GCA_964445655.1 uncultured Granulosicoccaceae bacterium
TCATGGGCAACACCTGCGGCAAGTCGGCCGATAGAAGCCAGTCGTTCACTGTGCGCCAGTTCTGCTTCCAGCGTATCGAGGCTGGTTCGGTCCTCCATCAGGATAACCTGGCCTCTGGGATTGTCGAGTGCATCATCGCTGGTATCGATGTCAGCTTTGTGCAGATTGACCGATGCGGTCCGCTCTTCGCTAATCGCCCGGCGTCTGAACTGATGCTCGTCATTGGAGCGCGCAAAGTCGTTCAACACAGAACCCCAAGGTTCGTCAAGCTCAATAAGCGTTTTATCGTGGGCCTGTCGTTCACTGATACCTGTCAGTTTCTGTATGGCGGAGTTCCAGATATAAATTCTGCCATCGGCGGCAATGGAACAAACGCCTATAGGAAGTTGGCGCAGCACATCACGCAAATAGCGTCTGAGATCATCCAGTTGCTTTGTCATGCCCTGCATCTGTTCGCGGGATGCTTCAAGGCGCAGTTCCAGCAGACGGGCATCGGGCGATTGCGTCTGTGTGTCGGTTTGCAGATTAAGCCCTGGCTGACGCAGCACCTCTCTTGCGATCGTAGGTCCAACCAGGCCTGTCAGGTTTCGCTCGAGCTGTTCGTGCAAGATTCGTAGCTCTGGCGAACGTGTTTCGTTTACATCGGTCACGGTATCTTTCAAGGCACGTTGCAGTTCGTCTTCGGCGACCTTGTTGCCAAGTACTTGCTGAAGCGCATAGCGATAGTGCAATACGGAACGCGCTATGTGAGACTGCTCTGGAGTAAAGCTTACCTGTTCGGTTGCGGTCTGCGCAGCGCTTGTTTCATCAGCGGAAGGTTCTGAAAACAAGGAGCCCAGAATCAACAAGCTGGCATTTACCGTCAAGCTGCAGAATGTCGACAACGTCCAGATGTCGGTGTCCACAGGAAACCAGGAAAGCGGTGCTATATCGGCGTTCAGCAATGGAAGAATGAGAAATACGAACCAGGTGCTTGCCCCACCAATGAGTCCAAGTATGAATCCGGTTTGCGTCGCTCTTGCCCAGAAAAGCAGGCCAATGACACCCGGTAACAACTGGGCGGCGGCAACAAATGAAATAAGCCCGAGGCTTGCAAGCCCTTCATTCAGTTCGATAATAATGTAAAAGCCGTAGCCTGCGGCGATGATCAAAGAGATGACCAGGCGCTTGCTCCATAACAGACGTTGATAAAAATTGGTTGGTTGAGGGCCCTTTAACGAGGCTGGCAATAACAAGTGATTCATGCACATGTAAGAGAGTGCAAGTGTGGTGACTATCATCATTGCGCTGGCTGCGGACAGCCCGCCGAGAAATACCAACATGGCTAACCACTCGTGTCCAAGTGACAGAGTAATACCTAGAACATAAAAATCAGGTACAAGTCCGAGTTCCAGGTAACGACCTGCGAACAGAATGGGAATGATGGGCAAGTTCAGTAATAACAAGTACAGCGGGAACAACCAGAATGCTGTTGTCAGGTGCTCGGGTTTTTCATTTTCGACAAAGGTCATGTGGTACTGACGCGGTAATAAAAATGCCGCACAGAACGCAAGTAGTAAGAGTGTTGGCCAAAGACTGGTACGACTCGGCGAGTACAGCTTTTCTATCATGCCCGGCTGGGCTGCTGCCCAATCGCTCATGGCGATCGGTGAATCGAACACTTGGGTGACAACAAAAATACCGGCAAGTAACAGCGCGATCAGTTTTACTGCAGATTCGAAAGCGATCGCGACAACCAGTCCATGATGCTTCTCACGAGGCGTCAGGTGTCGCGCACCAAAGAGAATCGCGAAGACGGTAATGACTACACAGAAAATCAATGCCAGTAGACTAGGTGGAACCTGACGACTGAGTACTTGAATGGACTCGGTAACGGCGCGGATTTGTAACGAAATGTAAGGCAGGATGCCGACGAGCATGAAAAGGGTAACAACCAGCCCAGTTGCTCGTCCGCCGTAACGAAACGCAAGCAGATCTGCAATTGATGTCAATTGATACTCGCGGCAGAGTCGCAGAATAGGGCGCAGGAGATAAGGACCCAATAAAAACGCTCCGGTCACGCCAAGATAGATCGTGACAAAGGCATAGCCACTTGTGTCAGCAAGACCTACGCTACCGTAGTAAGTCCATGATGTTGCATAGACTCCCAGCGATAGTGAGTACACCAGTGGATGCTTGACGATACGTGTCGGAATCAGCCCGCTGTCGGTGCACCAGGCGATCAGGAAAAGACAAGCCAGGTAAGCGAGGGCAATCGCGAACAACCAACCGAGTTCAATCCCCACGACTGATTCTCCATTGATTTACCGCAACCAGCGCAATGATCACAGCCCAGAGTATGAATATGGCATACCAGGGCAAGGACAATCGGGCCCACCAGGCAGTAAACGGCGAATTGACCAGGAACAACGCTACCAGCGCAATCAGCAAGGTGTGATCGTGGCTGGCGCTACGCATGAATAGCCGCAGTGGTTGCTGGAACCCGTTGGATATCCCACTGTTGTAAGGCATGTCGCCAGAAATCGTTTATCGATTCGGCTTGCATAGCTTCTTGTCCCAGAAAATGCCAAGCTTCGTGCAGTGAGACTAACGGGTTTTCAAGGTCAAGGGCAGGGGCGCGTGTCTGTTTCCCGAGTTTTCTGTGATCTGTGTCCAGTGCGACAGGAACATGACCGTATTCTGGCAAAGAGCGGCCAAGGCGATGCATCAGGTGCTGTTGAACATGTGTCGAAGCCATCAGATCTGCCCCCCGGATGACCGTACTGATGCCATCGCTATCATCGACAGCAGCGACCAGTGCATAGGCAAAGACGGCATCGCGACGCCAGACGACTATATCGCCAATGTCCTTGTCCAGTAGGGCCGTCTGCATGCCCTGTATCTTGTCATTGAATTGGCTTTTGTCATCGACCTTGAGGCGCAGCGCCTGATCGTTCTCGACGATTGGATATGTTGGCTGTTCTTGTCGGCAGTATCCCGGGTAGATTGGCTGGCCAAGCAATTGTTTTCGCGTACAGCTACAGTGATACAGGAGGCCGTCCTGAATCAGCTGTTGCAATTTCTCGAAGTAAAGAGAATGCCTTGTTGACTGCAGAATGACATCGCCATCCCAGGCAAAGCCGTAAACGTCCAGACAGGCTTTTATGCTATCGATCGAACCTGCAACGACTCTCGCCGAATCGATATCATCAATACGTAGTTGCCAGAGACCGTCGTGAAACTTGGCATCACAATAACTGGCCAGCGCGGCGACCAGTGAGCCAAAATGCAAAGGGCCGGTCGGTGAGGGTGCAAACCGTCCAACGTAAGGTGTCGGGCGAATGTCGAGTCCTGATGTCAGGCAATTTGCCGTTCGCGAATTTCTTCAAGGGTTTTGCAATCAATGCAAAGCTCTGCTGTTGGGCGAGCTTCGAGGCGATTGTTACCGATCTCGATTCCGCAAGTTTCACAGTAGCCGTACTCATCATCGTCAATGCGTTTGATAGCTTCGTTTATCTTCTTGATAAGTTTACGTTCACGATCACGTGTACGTAATTCGAGGCTGAACTCTTCTTCCTGAGTTGCGCGATCATTTGGATCGGGGAAGTTGGTTGCATCGTCTTTCATGTGATCAACGGTCCGGTCAACCTCTTCCATCAGTTGCTGCTTCCAATCGAGCAGTTTCTTGCGGAAATGTTCAAGCTGCTCATCGGTCATATAGTGATCCGATTTGTCTCGCTCGTAGGGGACAACCGTGGATTGGGTGTCAACCATCGGTGTTATGGCGGCTTCTGCTCTCACGCTGGGTTTAATTACCTCGGAACCTTTCGTCTGTTTGTTGTCGGCGGCTTTGGCTTTTCCTGTTGCCTTTTTCGCAACCGCCTTCTTGGCAGTTGCTTTTTTAGCCGGTGTGGCCTTAGCGGCGGCTTTCTTCGTGGTTTTAGTATCGGATTTGGATTTTGTGGCGCTTGTTTTGGACGCCGCAACTTTAGTTGTGGATTTTTTCGCTACGGCTTTTTTTGCCGCAGGCTTGGCAGCAGCTGTAGTTGCCTTGGTTGTGGTTTTGGCCGCGGTTTTTGCTGCAACTTTCTTTGATGTGGCAGCGGTCGCTTTTGCGGCTGTCTTCTTGGCAGCGACTTTCTTGGCAGCCGTCTTTTTGGCGGCAACTTTCTTGGCAGCTGTCTTCTTGGTCGCGACAGCCGATGTCTTCTTGGCAACGGCTTTTTTCTTTGCGGTTGCTTTTGCAGCAGTTTTCTTCGATGTAGCCACGATAGTCCTAGAGTTGTCCTTTTTGCTGACTGCCTTCATTAGCGGCAGACTACGATGGAGTGCAGGCCGATGCCTTCTCCCGAGCTTGGAGCAGAAATTGACGTTGTTTTCCGTTGCGCTTTCCTAATCCAAGGAAGCCGTTTGACCTCCAAGTGTCCTTTCAGGGACCAAGAAATTGCAGCGCGACGTTGTATCAGATATGCTCGAATATTGCAATAAAAAGCGTGAACTAATTCAAAAATTGTGAGAAATGGTGCCTGATACTGGGCAAAGCTAGCCATTCCTGGGGTGAGGCTGGGTGGAGTCCACCGTTGCGTGTATCTGGCCATCAGCCAATTCCGCGGTCAGTTTTTCTCCCGGAGCCACAGAGCTGATACTGGCGACCAGCTCGCCGTCTTTTCTGACCACGGCGTAGCCTCGTTCGAGAACTGCAAGCGGGCTGACGGTATCGAGCGCGCGGGCTGCCAAGGTAAATCTGCTTCTGTTACTCCGCATATTGGCGTCGATGACTGCTCCCAGGCGAACTCTCAGTGTGGCAAGCTCAGCGTCTGCGGCTTTCAAGCGCTGGGTAGGAGAATGGGCTGCCAGCTGTCGTGTCTGCGCCTCGACGGTGGCCATACTCGCTGCCAGTGAGCTGCGACTGGCACGAACCAGGCGGCCTGCGAGTTCATCCAGGCGTTGCGAGCGCTCATGCAAGGTGCGCTCGGGGTGTCGGGCTTGCAAGCGTAAATTCAAGCTATCGAGTGATCTGTTCGCTCGTTCAAAGCGTCGTTGCTGAGCGAGCAAAAGACTTTGCTGTGCTTCTCGGGTTCGGTACTTGAGACCACTACTGTCAGGTGTTGCAAGTTCGGCCGCGGCAGACGGCGTCGGCGCGCGAAGATCCGAAACCAGATCTGCAATCGTGACATCGACTTCATGACCGACACCTGCGACCAGCGGTATTGAGCAGTCTCGTATGGCTTCGGCGACACTCAATTCATTGAAGCCCCACAGGTCCTCAAGCGAACCACCGCCGCGTACCAGTAACAGCACATCGCACTCACGTCGTCGGTCGGCCCGCTTGATGGCTTTGACAATCTCGGGAGCCGCTTGCGCGCCTTGGGTCATAGTCGGATACAGAATGATTGGAGCCTGGGGGTAACGACGCTTCAGTACTTGCAGAACATCCTGCAGCGCTGCACCAGTGGGTGAGGTCACAATGCCAATGGACTGGGGTGCCGATGGAAGTGGCTGCTTGGCATCATTGTCAAACCAGCCCTGTGCGGAAAGTGTCTGTTTGGTTTTTTCAAATGCCGCCTGCAGCTTGCCGGTGCCTGCGGGTTCCATGTGCTCGACGATCAGCTGGAAGTCGCCACGCGCAGCGTACAGTCCGAGCTTGCCGCGAACGACCACCGCGTGGCCATTTTCCGGTTGGAAGTCAATAAACTGATTACGGCCTCGAAACATGGCGCAGCGAATCTGAGCCTGACTGTCTTTCAAGGAAAAATAGAAATGGCCACTGGCCGGACGGGAAAAGTTGGAGATTTCACCCGTGAGCCACAATGTGCCAAACCCTTTCTCAAGCAATTGCTGAACTTCCTGGTTCAGACGGCTGACGGTAAATATTTTGCGCGCGTTATTCACAATGCTTGTTCGGTCAATGGGTGACAAGCATACTGTATAATGCTCCCGCATCCTGTTCTGAATGACGGACGCCTAGCCGATGCTGGTTTACCAGGAAGCACTAACCTTTGACGATGTCCTGTTGTCGCCTCGTCATTCGACCGTACTGCCCAAAGATGTCAATCTCGCATCGCGTCTGACCAAAACCCTGACTCTCAATATACCGTTGCTGTCCGCGGCAATGGATACGGTTACCGAGTCGCGTCTTGCTATTGCTCTGGCGCAGGAAGGCGGGCTTGGCATCATTCACAAAAATCTTTCTATTGAAAGTCAGGCTGCTGAGGTCACACACGTTAAAAAGCACGAGTCTGGTGTGGTTACCGAACCGATCACGATTAGCCCTGATACCACTATCCGTGCGGTTATCGACATGATTGCGCAGCACGGTATATCAGGCTTGCCGGTGGTTGAAGGTTCGACGCTATGCGGCATCGTCACCCAGCGTGATCTCCGGTTTGAAACCCAGCTCGATTTACCGGTTTCAGCCATCATGACGCCACGCGAGCGTTTGGTGACCGTTAAAGAAAACGCGCCGCGCAAAGATGCCATCGAGCAACTGCACAAGCATCGCATCGAGAAGGTTCTGATCGTCAATGACGAATTTGAATTGCGCGGCATGATTACCGTCAAGGATATTCGCAAGGCGCAGGATTTTCCCAATGCTTGCAAGGATACCGAGGGGCGATTGCTGTCTGGAGCGGCGGTCGGTACGGGCGGTGATACGGATGAACGTGTTGCTGCCTTGGTCGAAGCCGGGGTTGATGTATTGGTTGTGGACACAGCCCATGGGCATTCGCAAGGTGTGCTCGATCGAGTCGAATGGATCAAATCTCATTTTCCGCAAACGCAAGTGATTGGCGGCAACATTGCGACTGGTGCGGCGGCGAAAGATCTTGTCAAATGTGGTGCAGATGGGGTCAAGGTGGGTATTGGGCCGGGGTCCATTTGCACGACGCGCATTGTTGCAGGTGTGGGTGTTCCGCAGATCTCGGCGATCAGCAATGTTGCTGAAGCGCTGCAAGGAACTGATGTCCCGTTGATTGCCGATGGCGGCATTCGGTTTTCGGGCGATATGGCCAAAGCGATTGCGGCCGGTGCTTCAAGTGTCATGGTCGGCGGGATGTTTGCCGGCACTGAAGAGGCACCAGGTGAAATTGTTCTGTTCCAAGGTCGTTCGTACAAGTCCTATCGTGGCATGGGGTCAGTGGGCGCAATGCGTGCCGGTTCCAGTGACCGTTATTTTCAGGACGATGAAGACGCCGAAGACAAGTTGGTCCCGGAAGGTATCGAAGGGCGTGTTCCTTACAAGGGGCCTGTCGCTGCCATCGTCCATCAAATGACGGGTGGCGTTCGTTCAAGCATGGGTTATTGCGGCGCGCCGGATATTCATACCATGCGCACAGAGGCCGAATTTGTTCGGATTACGGGCGCGGGGATGCGTGAAAGTCATGTGCATGATGTGCAGATGACCAAGGAAGCGCCGAACTATCGCAACAGCTGATCGACTGTTGAAATTCAATCAAGCGAACATCCAAGCGAACATCAAACAAGTCTGGAACCGATGACCGATCTGCACGCACAACGTATTCTGATTCTCGATTTCGGTGGCCAGACAACACAGCTTATCGCGCGGCGTATTCGCGAAGCCGGGGTGTACTGTGAAATACACGCTTGGGATATTGACGATAGTGTTGTGCAGGAATTCAAACCGGCTGGTGTTGTGTTATCCGGTGGGCCCGAATCTGTCCTTGAACCTGATTCGCCGACGATTCCTGCCACCGTTTTGTCATCCGGAGTACCGGTGTTGGGGATTTGTTATGGCATGCAAGCCATGGTTCATCAACTCGATGGTCAAGTGCTAGCGCAGCGTGCTCATAGTGAATTTGGTTATGCATCTGTCACGAAGGTTGGTACATCCGCTTTTTTTGAGGGTTTGCACGATCGACTCGCGGATGATGTGGCAGAACTTGATGTATGGATGAGTCACGGTGATCGGGTCGAAGCCCTGCCATCGGGTTTTTCGGTGGCAGGTACCAGCGACAATGCACCGATTGCGATGATCGCCAATGATGCAAAGCGTCATTATGGTTTGCAGTTCCACCCGGAAGTCACGCATACCACACAAGGGGCAAACCTTCTAACTCGTTTTGTACGCGATATCTGTCAGTGCGATGGTTTATGGACACCAGATAACATCATTGAGGATGCGATTGAACGGGTTAGGTCGTCGGTTGGGGATGAAGAAGTATTGCTTGGTTTGTCCGGAGGGGTCGATTCATCAGTCGTCGCGGCGCTGTTGCACCGCGCTATCGGCAAGCAACTGACTTGTGTATTTGTTGACAATGGCTTGTTGCGTTTGAACGAAGGCGATCAGGTCATGCAGACCTTCGCTGACAATATGGGGGTCAATGTCATCCGAGTGGATGCGGAAAAACGCTTTCTCGACGCACTCGATGGTGTTAGTGATCCTGAAGACAAACGCAAGGTTATCGGTAAGTTGTTTATCGATGTCTTTGAAGAAGAAGCTGCAAAGCTTGAAAATGCCAGCTTCCTGGCGCAGGGTACGATCTACCCGGATGTGATCGAATCGGCTGCGAGTACCAGTGGCTCTGCGCACCTGATCAAGTCACACCATAATGTTGGTGGTCTGCCAGTGGACATGCGCTTGAAACTGGTTGAGCCCTTACGTGAATTGTTCAAGGATGAAGTCAGAAAGATTGGTCTCGATCTTGGCTTGCCGGCATCCATGGTTCAGCGTCACCCGTTTCCGGGGCCGGGCTTAGGGGTACGGATACTCGGTGCAGTCAAAAAAGAGTATGCCGATATCCTTCGTGAAGCTGACGCCATATTTATCGATGCCTTACGCAAACATGATCTTTATGATTCGGTATCTCAGGCGTTTGCTGTGTTCCTGCCAGTGAAATCTGTGGGTGTCACCGGTGATGGCCGACGCTATGACTATGTCATTGCACTACGTGCTGTTGAAACGGTAGATTTCATGACGGCACGGGCTGCCCAATTGCCGTGGGAGTTCCTCGATGAAGTGTCACGAGCCATTTGCAACGGGATACCGCGGGTATCACGTGTGACATACGATATATCCAGCAAACCGCCTGCGACTATCGAGTGGGAATAGTATTCGAGTCAGTGTCATTTGGTCGTGCTGATGTCGGCATTGCCAACGTTTTATAAACCTGCACATTCCAATGCCGAAAGACCAACTCTCAGTTCTGGTAATTGATGAGAATCGTATACGTGCTGCAATCATTGATGCGGGTTTGCGCGAAGGCGGGTACACGAAGGTTGATATCATCAACGAATTGACTGGTGTTGCTCAGCACATACAGCGCATTCAGCCTGATGTCATCGTTATCGATATTGAAAATTCGAGCCGCGATATGCTGGAGAGCGTGTTTGCGCTCACCCGATCACTCAAGCGTCCAATAGCCATGTTTGTCGATCGTTCCGATCAGCAACAGATCGAGGATGCAGTGGAAGCCGGTGTTTCTGCTTACGTCGTGGACGGTTTGAAAAAGGAACGGGTAAAACCGATTCTTGACATGGCGGTAAGCCGATTCAGGGCTTTTTCGCGTATGGAGCGCGAACTGCAAGATGCGCGCAGTGAATTACAGGGGCGTCGAACGATTGATCAGGCCAAGCGCCTGTTGATGAAGGCACGTGGTGTTTCCGAGGATGAGGCGTATCACCTGATGCGACGCTCGGCGATGGATCAGAATCGCAAGTTGTCAGAAATTGCACAGAGTATTGTTAGCGCGGCGAGCTTGCTGGGGTCGCCGGATAGTGGCGAGGGGAGCTGACAGCACATGACAGCCAGCGCTGATATTCACGTGGGATTCATGCCTTTGATGGATGCAGCCATCCTGATCGTTGCTCGGGAAATGGGTTTTGCTGAAGACGAAGGAATCGGTCTGCACCTGCATCGGGAAACTTCCTGGGCGAATATCCGTGATCGCATGGCAGTCGGTCATTTTGATGCGGCGCATATGCTGGCACCAATGCCGGTGGCCAATGCGCTTAATCTGACACCTATGCCGACCGATCTGATTGTTCCGATGGCACTTGGGCTCGGCGGTAATGCCATCACCGTGTCTCAAATCTTGTTTCAAGAGTTGTTTACGAGCGATCTGCTCGATGGCTTTGATGCGAATAGCGCCGGCAAGGCGATGCGCAATGCCGTACAGCGGCGGCAACGTTCGGCAGAGAAAAAACTCTGTTTTGGTGTTGTGCATCCGCACTCCAGTCATCACTATGATTTGCGCTATTGGTTGTCCGCTAGCGGTATCTCTCCCAGCGTGGATATGGACATCGTGGTTGTTCCACCGTCATTGATGCCCGATGCACTCGTCAGTGGTCAACTCGATGGCTATTGCGCTGGCGAGCCATGGAATTCTGTTGCGACCGAGCGCGGCATCGGGCAAGTATTGACAACCAAAGCGCATATCTGGCGTTCAAGTCCGGATAAGGTATTGGCAGTCTCTGCAAATCTTGCATCGGACGAGCAAGCAAAGCTTCACGCCTTGATCAGGTCCTTGGTTCGTGCAGCACAGTGGTGTCAGGACAGTGGTAATTTGGACGATCTCGCACAGCTATTGTCGCGATCGGAATACGTTTCGGTTAGCGCCGACATTCTGAAGCACTCGCTGAGTGGAAAATTTACCCAATTGGATGGAGCTGCCTCATCGGATCCTGCCTTTTTTATTCCTTATGAGCGCGCAGCCAACTTCCCCTGGCAAAGTCATGCCTTGTGGTTTTATAGCCAGATGGTGCGTTGGGGGCACGTGAAATATGATGTTGCGAAGGTTGACATCATCAATCGCATTTGGCGTCCGGATATTTATCGCTCGGTAGTCGAGGCAGTCGGGCTGGCCGTGCCAGCCGCCAATGCCAAGGTTGAGGGTTCACTTTCGTCTTCTGTGCCAGTCGGTGTTGGCAAAGGTGCATTGACACTTGGGCCCGATGGTTTCTTCGATGGTGAGGTTTTTGATCCGGAACTACTCGAGAGATATATACGAAGGCAAATGCCTCTCGATTGAGCAGTGCCTGCTTAGCATGCGCTATCAGTGTGCACACCAACACCTGTTTCATGTGACTTGAATTGTGCAAAAACGATTTAAGTTACTGAATTGATTCCACTATTCCAATAAAGATTTTGCTGGCATATCACTTGCCATTTAATACATATCCATAACGGATAACTTGCGTCCAATGGCGGGCGCAACAGGCAACGCCGCCGATCAGGTCCATGCTTCTCATGTGAATGAGAGCGGGTCCCTGTTCGGCGGTTTTTTTTTGGGTGCAGTGCAGCGAATAAAGCTGCAACTAGCGGGAGAAAACCAGGATGACAGTGCTGCAATCAACACGCAAAACAGTATTTGCAAGTGTGACGACTCTATTGATGTTCGGAGTCTTTGCGAACTCGGCGATGGCCGAGATTCTTGATGTTGAAAAGGATGAGCTCAAGTTTGGCTTTATAAAATTGACTGATATGGCGCCACTGGCAGTGGCTTATGAGAAAGGTTATTTCGAAGACGAAGGTCTGTTCGTCACGCTGGAGCCGCAAGCGAATTGGAAGGTTTTGCTTGATCGTGTAATCACCGGCGAGCTTGACGGTGCGCATATGCTTGCCGGTCAGCCATTGGCGGCCACTATCGGCTATGGCACCAAAGCGCATATCGTCACACCGTTTTCCATGGATCTCAATGGCAATGGAATAACCGTGTCGAATGAAGTTTGGGAAATGATGAAACCCAATATTCCGGAGAACGCAGACGGAAAACCGGTTCATCCTATTTCCGCCAGCGTGTTGAAACCGGTAGTCGAGACGTTCGCGGACGAAGGCAAGTCGTTCAATATGGGAATGGTATTCCCCGTATCGACGCATAACTATGAGTTGCGTTACTGGTTGGCGGCCGGTGACATACACCCAGGTTTTTATTCGACGTCTGATGTATCCGGTCAGATACAGGCAGAGGCTTTTCTGTCAGTAACACCTCCTCCGCAAATGCCATCTACATTGGAGGCGGGTACGATCCATGGCTATTGCGTGGGAGAGCCATGGAATCAACAAGCTGTTTTCAAAGGCATTGGTGTGCCGGTCATCACCGACTACGAAATCTGGAAAAACAATCCGGAAAAGGTGTTTGGTCTGACAAAGGAATTCACTGAAGAGAACCCGAACACAACACTTGCCCTGACCAAGGCGCTGATACGTGCGGCCCAATGGCTTGATGAGAATGACAATGCCAATCGACTGGAGGCGGTCGAGATACTCGCCCGATCAGAGTACGTCGGTGCTGATGCCGAAGTAATTGCCAACTCGATGACAGGCACGTTTGAATACGAGAAAGGGGACAAGCGCGATGTGCCTGACTTCAATGTGTTCTTTCGTTACTTCGCCACATACCCCTATTACTCCGACGCGATCTGGTACCTGACACAGATGCGACGATGGGGACAGATAGACGAACATAAGGAAGACAGCTGGTATGACGAAGTGGCCAAGTCTGTTTATCGCCCTGACATTTACTTGCAAGCGGCAAGGCTACTGGTTGACGAAGGTTATGTGGAAGAGGCTGACTTCCCCTTCGATACTGACGGTTATCGTGAGCCAACACCTGCAGCCGACATCATTGATGGTGTTCCTTATGACGGCCGCACACCAAATGCGTATATCGACAGCCTGGCCATCGGTCTCAAGACCGGACAGATTATCCAGGATGCCAACGTTGTTAGTGGCAACCCTTAACGTAAGTACTTTATGCCGGGTGAGTCAGCGACTCACCCGGTTAACAACATTGAAGATGGGTAAATAAAACATGGCAAACGCGGATAGTGTTCTAGATCAAGGAGGCCAGAGTGCGCGCAATGAACGTATGCACACATGGATCAACAAGGCTAGCGGTTGGTTTGACGCATTAGGCTTTGCTTGGCTTGTGCCCTTTATGAAAATGGCCGCTGGTGATAATCCGAAGGCGCAGCTCATCGAACTCAGACGGGTGTTGTTAATTCCATTGATTGGTATCTTTGCTTTTCTGGCGGTCTGGGCTGTTTTGGCTCCCAAGGTACAGACGTCCCTCGGTGCTATTCCGGGACCAGCACAAGTCTGGGACCAAGCGATCAACCTGTATGATGATCACTTACGTGAACGTGCCAAGGCAGATGCGTTTTACGAGCGTCAGGAAGTACGCAATCAAGAGCTTGTTGCTGCTGGCAAGGAAGATAAGGTCAAGTGGCGAACCTACACAGGTAAGCCGACTTACCTGGATCAGATCGTGACTTCATTGTTTACCGTTGGTCTCGGATTTTTACTCGGGACCATCATTGCCATACCTATTGGTATCGCGTCTGGTTTGTCACGTACCTTTAATGGTGCCATTAACCCCTTGATACAAATATTCAAACCGGTATCGCCTCTTGCGTGGTTACCGATTGTCACGATGATTGTTTCGGCCTTGTACGTTGATACTGCGGATTGGTTACCTAAGTCGCTGGTAATTTCGGCAATAACGGTGACCTTGTGTTCGCTGTGGCCAACCATCATTAACACCGCACTCGGTGTTGCCTCGATCGACAAGGACCTGATGAACGTTGGCCGAGTCCTTCAGCTGCCAACGCGCAAAACCTTGACCAAACTCGTGTTGCCATCGGCGTTACCGCTTATCTTCACCGGTTTGCGCCTGTCGCTTGGTGTTGGCTGGATGGTATTGATAGCGGCTGAAATGCTGGCCCAGAATCCTGGACTTGGAAAATTTGTCTGGGATGAGTTCCAGAATGGATCATCGCAGTCGCTTGCCAGAATCATGGTAGCCGTACTGACTATCGGACTTGTCGGGTTCATGCTGGATCGGCTTATGTTTGCCTTGCAGCGTGCATTCACGTTCTCTTCCAATCGTTAATGTAAGGAGAAACCAATGGCTTTTCTTGAAGTGTCCGGACTCTCCAAGCATTTTGGCGAAGGGGATAATCGTGTACAAGTGCTCGATGATGTCAATCTCAAAGTAGAAGAGGGTGAGTTCATTGCCATCGTCGGATTTTCCGGCTCCGGCAAGACAACGTTGATATCGGCAATGGCCGGATTGCAAGCACCTGATCTGGGCGGTGTGATCTACAAAGGCAAGGAGGTCACTACGCCCTCACATGAACGCGGTGTTGTTTTTCAAAACTATTCGCTCATGCCGTGGTTATCGGTCAATGGCAATGTTGCATTGGCCGTAGATACGGTTTTTCCTGACAAGTCTCGTAAGGAAAGAGCCGATGTGGTTGACAGGTTTATCAGCATGGTTGGTCTCGAGCATGCGCGAGATCGTAAACCTGCCGAGTTATCGGGCGGAATGCGTCAGCGAGTTGCTGTTGCTCGTGCGTTAGCAATGCAACCGGAGTTGTTGTTACTTGATGAACCTTTGTCTGCTCTGGATGCCCTGACCCGGGCCAAGCTGCAGGAAGAATTCGCTGAAATTTGCGAAAAAGAGAAAAAAACTATTGTTCTGATTACCAATGACGTTGACGAAGCGATCTTGCTGGCAGACCGTATCATTCCGTTGACGCCGGCGCCCAATGCCACATTGGGGCCTGAGTTCAAAGTTGATCTACCTCGTCCACGTGATCGGACCTTGATGAATTCCAATGAGGAATTCATCGCCCTTCGAGCCGCTGTTACCGATTACCTGATAACCGTGGGTGAAAGCCGAGGGGTCGATACCGGTCGCGAGATCGTACTGCCTAACGTCGTACCTATATCAGTAGGAAAGGATGCTCGTGCAAAACAGGCGCTTATGGCTAAAGCTGAGCAGCTACCTGAATCTGCTGTCGCGGCCGCCGCTTCTGGGCGTGAAGAGCGTTACCTCGAATTTTCGCAATTGACGAAGGTATACCCGACTCCCAAGGGGCCACTGACCGTTGTCGATGATTTTGATATGAGCATGCACAAAGGCGAGTTCATCACCTTGATCGGTCATTCCGGTTGTGGCAAGTCAACGGTGTTATCGATGGTGGCGGGTCTTAATGAGATTTCATCTGGCGCTATCGTTCTGGATGGTCAACATGTCACGCATGCAGGACCCGACAAGGCAGTGGTATTCCAGGCACCAAGTCTGCTTCCTTGGCTTTCAGCGTATGAAAATGTAGAGTTAGGTGTCGATAAGGTATATCCCCACGCGAGTGCCGCAGAGCAACGCGACATCATCGAGTACTACCTTGTTCGTGTTGGATTGTCTGATTCAATGGACAAACTCGCTGCCGATTTATCCAATGGCATGAAGCAAAGAGTCGGCATCGCCAGAGCTTTCGCGCTGTCACCGAAGCTCCTGTTGCTTGATGAACCATTCGGGATGCTCGATTCCCTGACACGTTGGGAACTCCAGGATGTCCTTATGGATGTGTGGAAACGCACTGAGGTGACAACCGTCTGTGTCACGCATGATGTGGATGAAGCCATATTGCTGGCTGATCGCGTTGTCATGATGTCAAACGGACCGAATGCGAATATCGGCAATATCATGGAAGTCGATTTACCACGCCCTCGATCTCGCAAAGCCCTGATAAACCATCCTGACTACTATGCCTATCGCGAGGAATTACTCGAATTTCTCGAAGCGTATGAAGGTGGTGCAAACCCAAGTGATGAGCAGTTGGTATCGATACGAGAAAAGCGTGTAGCGCGACTCGAACGTCAGCGTATTGCCAGTCGATCACTTGCGGCCTCTGAGTAATTTATGACAAGCCCAGACATTCAACTGTTTTCATGTGATGTAGCGAGAATTGACTGTCGCCACATCGTTCAACTAATGCACGAAGGAGTTAATTGATGAGTGCGAAACGCCAACTGGTTGTAATTGGCAATGGCATGGCGCCAGGGCGTATGCTCGAAAAAGTGCTCGAAGTAGCTCCAGAGAAATTTGCTATTACGATTTTCAATGCTGAGCCACGGGTTAACTATAACCGCTTGATGTTGTCTCCTGTGCTCGCAGGTGAGAAGTCATACGAGGACATCATCACCCATGATGATCACTGGTATGAATCTCACGGCATTACCTTGCACAAGGGCGCGAAGGTCACGGAGGTTGATCGTGTCCAACAAACTGTGACGTCGGACACCGGCATTACGATGCCATACGATGATCTGGTTTTCGCGACAGGCTCCACGCCGATCATCATTCCGTTGCCAGGTCATGAACTTGATGGTGTGTTGACGTATCGAGATCTTGATGACGTTGATGAAATGCTCAAAGCCGCTCAAGGTGGTGGACGTGCAGTTGTAATCGGCGGCGGCCTGTTAGGGCTTGAGGCAGCTGCCGGGCTAAAGCTGCGTGGCATGGAGGTCACGGTACTTCACCTTATGCCTTCTTTGATGGAGCGACAACTGGATCCGGCGGCCGGCTATTTACTGGCGAGTGCCTTTGCCGAGCGCGGAATCGACGTTATTACCGAAGCCCATACGAAAGAAATTCTCGGTACCGATGGCAGGGTCTCCGGGGTGCTGCTCGAGGATGGCAAAGAAATCGACGCGTCGATAGTTGTCATGGCCGTTGGAATTCGACCTTCGATAACTCTGGCCGATATGATCGGACTGGACGTTGATCGAGGCATACAAGTTGACGACTCGATGCGCACCTCCGATCCGTTTATCTATGCATTGGGTGAATGTGTCGAGCATCGAGGACAAAGTTATGGTCTTGTCGCACCGCTTTACGATATGGCTGATGTTGCCGCCAGAAATCTATGTGGCGAATCGGCCGAGTATCAGGGCTCCGTTACGGCAACGAAGTTGAAAGTGACAGGCGTGGATCTGTACTCGGCGGGTGATTTTGCTGATCAGCCAGGTCGGGAAGAGATCGTTCTCAGAGATGCTGTAGCAGGTGTCTACAAGCGCCTGGTTTTGCAAGACAATCGAATTGTTGGCGCGGTTCTCTATGGTGATACTCGCGACGGGGCATGGTATTTCGACATGCTGAAAAAAAGCGTTGATATCTCTGAGATGCGTGACACGCTCATCTTTGGTCAGGCCTATCAGGGGGGAAGTCAGGTGGACCCGCTGTTGGCCGTTGCAGCGCTTGCGGATGATGCAGAAATCTGTGGTTGCAACGGCATTTGCAAATCAGCCATTGTCAACAGCGTGTCATCGCAAGGGTTGACAACGCTTGAGCAAGTCAGAGAACACACTAAAGCATCGAGTTCATGCGGTAGCTGTACTGGTCTTGTCGAACAGCTTATGCAAGTGACCTTGGGTGATGACTTTGCGAGAAGCCGATCAGACACGGTATGCAAATGTACGGAACTGGGACATGGTGAGGTACGCCGCCTGATAAAGATGAAAGGGCTGAAGAAAATACCAGAAGTCATGCAGGAACTTCAGTGGCAGACATCGGGTGGATGTGCCAAATGCCGGCCGGCGCTCAACTACTACCTGGTCTGTGAGTGGCCCGAGGAATATGCCGATGATTATCAGTCGCGATTCATCAATGAGCGTGCCCATGCAAACATACAAAAAGATGGCAGCTATTCGATTGTGCCGCGTATGTGGGGTGGCATGACATCGGCCAATGAACTGCGCGCCATCGCCGATGTTGTTGATAAGTTCAATATACCCGCGGTTAAGTGTACTGGTGGTCAACGCATCGATATGCTGGGTATCAGTAAGGATGATCTACCACTGGTCTGGGCGGATCTGGGTAAAGCCGGATTCGTCTCGGGGCATGCCTATGCAAAAGGCCTGCGAACGGTAAAGACTTGTGTCGGCTCCGATTGGTGTCGCTTTGGTACCCAGGACTCCACAGGTCTTGGTATTCGACTTGAGAAATTTTTATGGGGGTCCTGGACGCCTGCCAAGGTCAAGCTCGGTATTTCAGGGTGTCCCCGTAATTGTTCGGAAGCGACGTGCAAGGACATCGGGGTCATCTGTGTGGATTCCGGATTTGAGATTCACTTCGCTGGTGCTGCCGGTCTTGATATCAAAGGTACCGAAGTGCTGGGTATGGTCGAGACCGAGGGTGATGTATTGCTGTACATCACCGCGCTGCTGCAAATGTACCGAGAACAGGGTTATTACCTCGAACGCATTTACAAGTGGGCCAAACGCGTTGGCTACGACGAAGTGCGGAACGTCATCATGAACGATGCCCAACGGCGTCAGGATTATTTCAATCGCTTCGTTGATTCGCAAAAGGTGGCGCAAGTGGACCCATGGCAGGAACGTGTTGAAGGTCGGTTCGCCTATGAATTCAAACCACTGGCCAAACTACCTTTGGAGGTGGCGTAATGGATGAGGGAACTGCTAGCTGGATCGCAATTGGTCATACTGAAGATATCCCGATACGCGGTGCCCGTTGTGTGAAAAATGGCGACGTACAGATAGCGGTGTTTCGAACTGATGATGATCACTTTTACGCCATTGAGGATCGTTGCCCGCATCGTGGCGGCCCGTTAAGTCAGGGAATTGTTCATGATGGTTGCGTCACGTGTCCCTTGCATAACTGGGTAATTTCACTTGAATCCGGCGAAGCACAAGGTGCCGATGAAGGTGAGGTGAAAACCTATCCTGTCAAGGTGGACGGAAACACTCTCAGCATATCGATCCCGGAACCCACTCGTGTCTGAAGCCGAAACCGTGGTCAAGACGACATGCCCCTACTGTGGTGTGGGCTGTGGGTTACTTGCAGCGCGTGGCGCTGATGGAACTATCGAAATCAAGGGCGATCCTGAGCACCCTGCCAATCTTGGTCGAATTTGCTCGAAGGGTGATGCACTGGCCGAGACCATCGATCTTGATGGTCGTTTGCTGTACCCGCAAATCAATGGTGATCGTGCAACATGGAACGATGCTTTAGCGCTTGTTGCCAACAAGTTTCGCGATACGGTTGCGCAATACGGTCCGGACAGTGTGGCGTTTTATGTGTCGGGTCAAATTTTGACGGAAGACTACTACGTCGCCAACAAACTGATAAAGGGTTTCATTGGATCAGCCAATATTGATACGAACTCCCGCCTGTGCATGGCCTCTTCGGTAGCAGGACATCGAAAAGCCTTCGGTTCAGATACGGTACCGGGGACCTATGAAGATCTTGAACAAGCGAATCTGATCGTGCTGACCGGTTCCAATCTGATGTGGTGTCACCCGGTCTTGTATCAACGCATCGCCGCTATTAAGGAACGACGCCCGGATCTGCAAGTAGTATTAATTGACCCACGCCGAACACAAACTGCAGAAATCGCTGACCTACACCTGGCGATCCGTCCGGATAGTGATGTGGCTCTGTTTGCCGGATTGCTGCACTGGCTTGATGAACACCAACATATCGATTTGGAATGGGTCAGAGCGCACACCAACGGTTTCGATCAAATAATTCAATCGACGGCTGACTGGAACTTGAAAAAGGTTGCTGAGCATACTGGCGTATCGACTGAACAGTTAACAATGTTCTTTCGCTTATGGGCGGCAACTGAAAAAACTGTCACCGCTTATGGGCAAGGCGTCAATCAGTCATCGAGCGGTACGGATAAAGTGTCGGCAATCATCAATTGTCATCTGGCTACCGCACGTATCGGCAAGCCAGGCATGGGGCCGTTTTCGCTCACCGGACAACCCAATGCGATGGGCGGTCGGGAGGTAGGTGGCTTATCCAATATGTTGGCTGCGCATCTGGACATTGAAAACGCTGAACATCGAGAACTTGTGCAACGCTTCTGGAAGTCCCCCACGATGGCTGACAAAGCTGGCTTGAAAGCGGTTGATCTGTTCAGGGCGGTCGGGGACGGCAGAATCAAAGCACTGTGGATCATGGCAACCAATCCGGTTGTATCGATGCCGGAAGCAGATAGTGTAGAAAAAGCCATTCGCGATTGTCCCTTTGTTGTCGTATCGGATGTCATGGCGTCTACCGACACGGTCAAGCTTGCAGATGTCAAACTGCCTTCACTGGCCTGGGGTGAAAAAGATGGCGTTGTAACAAACTCGGAACGCTGCGTATCAAGACAGCGAGCCTTCTTGCCCGTACCCGGTGAAGCGCGGTCGGATTGGTGGCAGCTTGCGCAAGTCGCCAGGCGAATGGGATTTGAAAATCAGTTTGCCTGGACGTCGCCTGCGGAAATCTTTCGCGAACATGCTGCGTTGACAGCTTTTGAAAACAACGGTAGCCGCGATCTGGATCTGACGGCGTGTGCCTTTATTGATGAGAAGACGTTTGACGGGCTCAAGCCATTCCAATGGCCTCAAGCGGGTCAGAAAATCAAGTTCGTTCCGCATAGATATTTTGCTGATGGGCAATTCTTTACTGAAGATCGGCGTGCGCGCTTTATTCCTGTCGAACCGAAACAAGACATCATCGACAACAGTTTGTTTCGGTTGAATACCGGTAGAGTCCGTGATCACTGGCATACGATGACTCGAACTGGCAAGAGTCCACGTTTGTCTGCCCATCGTAGCGAGCCGTATTGCGACGTTCACCCTAGAGATGCAAGTGAATTGCACATTATCGAGGATGATCTGGTCAGAATAAGTTCCGAGCACGGCGATGTCATTGTGCGAGCCAAGCTAAGCGATTCGCAGCAGCAAGGCTGTGTGTTCGTGCCTATGCATTGGAATGATGAGACGGCAGCTAATGCACGTATTGATCGCGTCATATCGTCCGTCGTTGATCCGCACTCCGGTCAGCCGGCTTCGAAGCACATGCCGGTAACGTTGGAACGAATCAACATGAACGTGCATGGTTTTGCCATGTTGAAAGATAAGCCTTCCGAGTTGAATTTTCCATATTGGTCGATCGCACTGGCCAAGCAGGGATGGCTACTTGAATTTGCGGGCAACGATAATCGAGGCGCGAATGAACTCGCGCATTCTGTATTACCTTCGCCATCGCTTTCTTGCCTGGATGAGACGAATGGCATCTGGAGCTTTGCGAAGTTCCACGGTGATCAGCTGTTAGGTGCGCTCTATCTGTCAACGCGCAGGGTTGTCACATCAAGGTCATGGGCAGCTGATCAACTAGGGCGGACGTTTTCCGATATGTCTGCGAGGTGGCGAATTCTGGCGGGACGTCCCGCGAGTGACGTTCCTGACAAGGGAGCAATAGTGTGTTCGTGTATGAGTGTGGGTATCAATGAAATTGTTGCAGCGGTAAACAAGGGCGCGTTGACGGTTGAAGCCGTTGGGCGAGAGTCATTAGCCGGGACAAATTGTGGATCCTGCAAAGCAGAAATCAGGGAGATAATTAATGCAAGCGTGGTCGCAGATGCGAAGCTGGCGTAACGTTGGCGTGCAAGAGCGTATTGATGAACTGTCTGTTCTGCCGGTGTTTTTCAACCTCAAGGGTAAAACCGTGTTGGTCGCAGGTGGAACAGATGCGGCGGCGTGGAAATCTGAATTGTTGGCCGCCAGCGGTGCGCAGGTAATGGTTTGTGCACCAACGATAGATGACTCGTTCGATGAATTGATTCGCTCGGGTAAATGTAGTTGGTTCAACGATACGTGGAATCAGGCGCATTTTTCCGGTGTATCGCTAGCCCTGTGTGATGCCGCAACTGATGCCGAAGCGGCAGCCTTTTCTCAAGCGGCGCATGCCGCAGGTGTACCGGCTAATGTGATCGATAAGCCAGACTATTGTGATTTTCAGTTTGGTTCTATTGTAAATCGTTCTCCCGCAGTCATTGCGATATCGACCAATGGTGCGGCCCCCATACTGGGTCAGGCGATTCGTCGTCGCATCGAGATATTGTTACCGAGTTTTTTATCCGAGTGGGTCGCGTTGGCGCGGGATATTCGTTCTGGAGTTTTGCAAAGGCTCGATACCGGATTACTTCGGCGTGCGTTTTGGGAGCGATTTGCCGAACAAGCGTTTCGTGAAAGCCCACCAAAAAATGCCAAGCAAGTGCTGCTGGATGATTGTCATCGCCTGGCAAGGCATGATGCGCACAAGACGGGGGCTGTGACGCTAGTCGGCGCAGGGCCCGGGGATGCCGAATTGCTTACAGTCAAGGCGGTTCGCGCCTTGCAGGCGGCGGATGTAATTCTCTTTGATCATCTGGTTTCACCAGAGGTAATTGAATTGGCACGACGAGAGGCGCGACGGATACCGGTGGGTAAACGTGGAGGCCGCGACAGTTGTCGTCAAGACGATATCAATAGCATGATGATCCGCCTGGCTCATGCTGGTAAAAACGTGGTACGCCTCAAAGGTGGCGATCCCATGATCTTTGGGCGAGCTGGTGAAGAACTGGAATCATTGGACCGCGAAGGCATCGCCGTCACTGTCATCCCTGGAATCACAGCCGCTAGTGCGCTCGCCGCATCCTTGGGTGTCTCGTTGACTCATCGTGATTGCGCGCAGTCTGTACGGTTTATCACAGGGCACAGCCGCCATGGAGAACTTCCGCAGAATATCAATTGGTCCAATGTTGCATCAGCTTGCACGACTACGATCTTTTACATGGGTGGTCGAACGGCATCGGCCATTTCAAAAAAACTTCGGGCAGCAGGTATGGCTGGCACTACACCGGTGGTGGTCATGTCCGCGATCTCTTGTAAAGACGAACAACGATGGGTTGGCAGACTTGACAAGCTTGCGCAAGGGGTCAGGGAAATTGGATTCGATCAGCCCGTTTTGATTGGTGTCGGCGGTGTGTTCAAGTCGACAGTTGACACAAGGGTTGAATTGCCACTGCATGCGAGTATCGACCATCTGCCGGCCGTTGTATCTCTGGCAGGGAGTGCTTGAACTTCGATTTTCCTCTGCTAGCCTTTGCGTGTATTGGGCGAAGTTCCGCCTGTCAGATGAAAGTCAAACATGCATGCTGCAGTTGATGTTCAACTCAATCACAAGCGCCGATGGATAGCGATTCTGCTATTGGTCGTGCTGTGCATGATCCCTTTGTTTGCACCGTTTATCTCAACAATTGCCGCTGCTGAAATTACTCGATTCGACTCCGATGGTGATCAGATAGTCGATACGGCCGATATAGATGACGACAACGATGGCGTTCCCGATCTGTGGGAGATTCAACCAGATGGTAATGATCTTGATTCGGATCGCGATGGTATTCCAAACCGACTCGATCTTGACAGTGACAATGATGGCATTCTGGATTGGCAGGAGTCAGGTGCTGCCAGTCAGGTTGCGATCTCGACACTGGCGGTCGATGGTGGACGACTACAGGGCGCGGTCGGCGATAACGGTCTGATCGATCTGTTTGAATTTCCCATCGACACCGGACGTGCTGTTTATACCCTGACAAATTCCGATGCAGGGCATGATGAACTACCTGATATCTATGATCTTGATTCCGATAATGACGGACTTTGGGATACGGTTGAAACCGGTGTTGTCGGGCCGCGTGACAATGACCGTGATGGTCGTATCGATGCACCACCCGGGACCGTTGGTACCGATGGTATTGCTGATTTTCTTCAGCGCGTTAATGATGCTACGTGTTGCGATATAACCGGAGATGGCATCGATGATGTCATTCCACGCAATAGTGACGGTACCGATCTGCCGGACTTTCAGGATCTGGACAGTGATAATGACGGTGTCTTTGATCTCCTGGAAGCGGGTGGTGTCGATGCCGACAATGATGGGCGTGTTGATAGCTTTGTTGACGTCGTTGAAGTTGACGGTGTGGATGATGGACTTCGCGCGCTGCCATTAAACCCGCTTGATACCAATGGCAATGGAGTTGTCGATTATCTGGATCCAACCGCTGACGGTAGTGGGTCGAACTTCACTACGCCTGGAACTGTCGATTTGCCCGATGCAACTGATACAACGCCTGCGCAACCAACGTCGGTACCGGGCGTAACTCAACAACTCGCTGACGGTCCAGTGAGTGCCGTGCAAACGGGTCTTGATGCATCGGGGTGTTCAATTCAATCTCGATCAGTCGACGCGGTGCTCATACTTTGTGTGATTCTTAGTTTGACCGTGCTTGCGTGGCGGTTCACCTTGCGACGCGTTCGAGTCGAGTAAGGATCTTGAAACGCGATAAGTTTCTGACGTTGTTGACGCTTGCAGGCGCATTGAGTGTGCTGAGTGCTTGTGGAGTCGTTGGTTCGCGTGGAGGTGACGGTCTTCAAGTATTACCGTTAGGTATTGATGCGGATCAGGACAATGTACGTAACACTGAGGATAAGTGTCCTGGTAGCAAGCCTGATATTCTGGTTGATTCTTCAGGCTGTGCGGCGCTTGACGGGGTTATTGAAGGCCTTGATTTCGCGTCCGGGGACCATCGCTTGACGAGTCGTTCTCGCGAAGTACTGGCGGAACTGGTCGCAGAAATGGAACTCTACCCTACAGCGACGGTAGCTTTATCGGCGCATACTGATAATCGAGGCAGTGCTGCGGCCAATCTCGAATTGTCGAAACGGCGGGTAATGTCTGTGGTCAGGTATCTGGTAGCCAACGGTATCGAGTCGACGCGACTGAAGCCTTTTGGTTATGGTGAAAGCAGGCCGCGCGAGCCGAACCGCACGGCAGAGGGTCGCGCCCTGAATCGGCGTATTGAAATCAGCGTTGTTAGTTACGAGTAATCTGGAAACTGATGGTAATGAATATTTTTACTCCCCAACGACCATTTGCCATTTCGGTGGTGCTGGTCACGTCTCTGCTGAGTTCCTGTGCATATTTACAGCCGCAGCAGAGCGAAGAAGCGCCAGCTGTGGCACCATCGGCACAGCTACCTGATGGTTCGATTCGGGTGGATACTGAAGACCCGCAAATTGCCAGGTTGTGGTCGGCCGCCGAAGAGGCCCGTCAGCAGGGTAATGATGCGGCGGCGCTGGAGCATCTGTACCAAGCTCTGGAAGTCAATCCGCAAAACAGTCTGCTGTGGAGCAGGGCGGCGGAAGTTCAACTGGACAACCTGGAGGCAGCGCAAGCTGAAAATTTTGCCATCAAATCCAACACATTTGCCGGTGACAATACGGCACTCTTGTATCGCAACTGGTTGATCATTGAACATGCGCGTGATCTCAGAGGAGACTTGCTTGGTGTGCGCAGTGCGCACAAAAAAGTGCAGCAATACCAGTTTCAATGATGTTTCAATCGGCGCAAGGAGGCGCAGGTGATAGACGATCTCGATTCGATAACCGAAGTTCTCGGGCACCGTGGCCCGATTGCGGAGCATCTGTCAGGTTTTGCTCCTCGGCTTGAACAACAGCATCTTGCTGAAGCGGTATTTCGCACGTTCGAAAATGGCACCCGGCTGGTTGGAGAAGCAGGTACCGGTACGGGTAAAACCTTCGCCTACCTGGTGCCTGCTTTGCTATCAGGTCAGCGCATCATCATTTCAACCGGTACCCGGCACCTGCAAGATCAGCTTTTTTACAATGATCTGCCGCTGGTAAAACGGGCGCTTGCCACAGGTATCTCGACGAGCCTTCTGAAAGGACGAGCCAACTATCTGTGCAAACATCGTCTTGCACGTGCCATGAACCACCCAGCGCTGCTCGGTGCTGATCATCAACAGCATTTGCGCATCATTGCCGATTGGTCGCGACGTACCAAGAC
>CAYULV010000008.1:25521-34068 GCA_964445655.1 uncultured Granulosicoccaceae bacterium
AGCGCCAATGGGTTCGTTATTGACGAAGCGCATCAACTCCCCGAGATCGCTGCGCAATTCTTCGGCCGTAAACTGAGTAGTCGGCAACTTCTGGATCTGGCCCGCGATACGGTCGGTGAGCAATTGCACGAAGCGCCTGAAGTTACCGAATTGCGCGAACTTGCGCAGTCGCTGGAAACAGGCGTTCGACATTTTCGATTGGCGTTCGGGATAGATCCGGGACGTGATGCCTGGATTGCTGTCAAGGATCAATCAGCGATAGAGCGTGAACTGGATCGTCTGACAATGCTCCTGGGTTCTCTCAAAGAAGCATTGGCAGATGTTGCAGAGCGTGGCAAGGGTTTGGAGAGTTGTCATAAGCGTGCTGTCACGCACAGTGAATCTCTCGCACGCTTTGTTGCCAATCCCGCCGATGGTGCCTACGTGCATTGGTATGAAACCTATCGCACCGGCTTCAGCCTGAACATGACACCGATGACGGTCGCAGAACCGTTTCAAAAAGCCATGGCGGCGATGAATTCGAGTTGGATATTTACATCGGCAACCTTGGCGGTAGGGGGTGATTTCAGCCATTTCCGTGGCCAGCTCGGTATTGAAGATACTGAAGAACTGCAAGTTGACAGCCCGTTTGACTACAGACATAACGCCTTGTTGTATCTGCCAGAAGGTTTGCCGGAGCCTCAGCATCAAGGGTATACCGCGTCGGTTATGGAAACCATTATTCCGGTTCTGACTGCCAGTGCCGGACGTGCCTTCCTTCTTTTTACCAGTTACCGTGCCTTGCACGAAGCAGCTCGATTGCTCAGTGATCGCATACCCTTTCCCATACTGGTGCAAGGGCAGATGCCCAAGCGCGAATTACTCGAAGCCTTTCAATCGATCGGTAATGCGGTGCTGCTCGGGACCAGCAGTTTCTGGGAAGGGGTCGATGTGCGTGGTGAAGCCTTGTCTCTGGTTGTTATCGATAAATTGCCGTTTGGTTCTCCAGGCGACCCTGTCATGGCTGCGCGTATCGATCACATGAAAGAAGCCGGCGGCAATCCGTTTTACGAGTATCAAATACCGCAAGCCGCTATCGCCTTGAAGCAAGGTGTAGGGAGGCTGATTCGTGACGTTACCGATCAAGGTGTGCTGGTTTTATGTGATCCACGAATTCGCACCCGCAACTACGGTGAAGTATTTATCAACAGTCTGCCACCGATGCCTATTACTCGCGACTTGCCCGAAGTCGAGAACTTCTACCGTCGCGAACGTGCCTCCTGGTCAGATGAAATTGCTGAAGATTCAAACGCATGAAGCTTCTTGCATTTGATACATCAACAGATGCGTGCTCAGTCGCCTTGTTGATCGACGATGAGATACGCCTTGATCATCGAATCGCCGCGCAGCAACAATCCCGACTATTGTTGCCGATGGTCGATGCGATGATGGCGGACGCTGGCCTGCGGCCATCAGATCTGGATGGTCTTGTTTATGGGCGAGGCCCTGGAAGCTTTACCGGCGTGCGTATTGCCGTTGCGGCTGCGCAGGGTATTGCGTTCGGTGCTGATATCGGGGTGTACGGTGTTTCAACATTGCATTGCATTGCACAAGGTTGTCATCGTGAATTTGCCGATCGCGCCATCCATGTGGCTATCGATGCTCGCATGTCAGAAGTGTATTACGCGTCCTATGGGAAAGCGAAACCCTGTGACGGTGTATCAATAGTTCGACCGTTGACTGAAGAGCTTATCGATTCGCCGGAGAAACTTCTGTCACTTGAGGAGACCGGGGCGAGCGAGTCCGGTGTTGCGGTTGACAGTTCCACTGCGGGTGAGATTGCTCTAGCTGGATCTGGTTATGATGCCTATCTCAAGAATCTGCAACCATCCGTATCCCATCAACTGCATCGGCCGCTTCGCCTACCGTCAGCAGATGACTGTCTAAGTCTTGCTCGTGAGCCGTTTCGTTCGGGCTTGTTTGGTTCCCCTGAAACAGCGACGCCAGTGTATCTTCGAAATCAGGTTGCTCAGACAGAAGCGGAACGTGCGCGGCGGCAGCGGGTACCGTAAGCGTCTTGATGGGTTTGGCGGAAGCGTACTTGCGCTTGATTCTTGCGGGAAGATCGCCTCTTCTGCGAAAGAGCGGGTTTCCACGATTGCCTTCGTCATTGAGGTCGGGTAACCGATCCTCATAACTCAGCAAAACTTTATGCAGATAGACAATACAGCCAACCGCAATAACCGGGGCTGCCATGACTGTACAGCTCCAAAGGTTGGTGATCAGTTGTTCGCTGGTATTGATCAATGCGCTTTGTTGAGCGACAAACGTCACCCACATCAGCGGTGACAAGGCGACAACGAAAAAACAGAAAAGTCCGAGAACGTGAGTGCGGCGACGGTAAATATTGTAGGGCACAGGTAACAGGCGAATACTACCGCTGATAAACGCATGTAGTAGATAGCCGAAAATGAACATAATGGAGAAAAGCTTGAGCAACATCGTGTTGGAAAGCCCAGTTCTATTGTGCGCTAAGGATATAGAGTTGTCGCTCACAAAACAGTCGAGCGCAGCCCAATTTTATAGCAATTTGGCTAGGGGCGTACTCGGTTGCTTGAAGTCTTTAAAAATCGGAATTGCCTTACTCCACGGCAATACTGTACTGATAAAACCTGATTTATAGTTCCAACAAGTGGTGTAACGGTTTGGTGCAGAGCCGGTCGACATTTCCGTGTTAATTCTACTTGAGTGTTTCCATATAACGCTCTTGATCAAAGCCAACCAGGCTTGTCTTGCCATTGTCCAGTATGGGGCGTTTAATCATGCTGCTGTGCTCCTGCAACAGCTTCACGGCCTTGGTGTCGTTCAGACTTTCTCGCTGTGACTCTTCCAGCTTGCGCCAGGTTGTGCCACGTTTGTTTACAATTGTGTCAATGCCGTGTGTCTTGATCCAGGCAGTCAGCTTTGTCGCGTCGACGCCGGACTTTTTGTAGTCGTGAAACGTGTAGTCGATACCTTCGGCATCGAGCCAGCGACGTGCTTTCTTCACGGTATCGCAGTTTGGGATACCGTAGAGTGTGAGGGTGTTAGCCATGCGTGGGTTCACCAATGCGTTTGAAGAAAATCAATCGACGACGCGCAGCAATTCGTTGATACCGACTTTGCCTCGCGTCTTTTCGTCTACACGCTTGACGATAACTGCGCAGTAGAGGCTGTATTTGCCATTGTCCGAAGGCAGATTGCCAGACACTACAACTGAACCTGCCGGCACTCGTCCATAGGTGACTTCGTCGCGCTCACGATCATAGATGCGGGTGCTCTGGCCAATATAGACACCCATGGATATGACCGATCCACGCTCAACGATGACCCCTTCGACAATCTCGGAACGCGCACCGATAAAACAATCATCTTCGATAATCGTAGGTGAGGCCTGCAATGGCTCAAGCACACCACCGATACCTACGCCACCTGACAAATGTACATTCTTGCCGATCTGCGCACAGGAACCGACCGTCGCCCAGGTATCGACCATGGTGCCAGTATCCACATAAGCGCCAATGTTGACGTACGAAGGCATCAACACGGTATTGGCTGCGATGAAGCTTCCTTTGCGTGCCATGGCTGGGGGCACAACGCGTACACCGCTTGCCTGCAATTGATCAGCTGACATATCGGTGAACTTGCCCGGTACCTTGTCATAGAATTGGGTAAATCCTCCCGCTTCTATCGGCGCGTTGTCACGTAGGCGGAATGACAGAAGAACTGCTTTTTTCAACCATTCGTTGACATGCCATTCACCAACGCCCTTGGGTTCGGCAACACGTTCCTTGCCGGAATCGAGCAGGGCGATCGCCTCTTCGACGGCCTTGCCATATTCCGAGCCGGCGTCAGCGGGAGTGATATCGTTACGCTTTTCCCATGCTTCGTTGATGATGCTTGCTAGGTCACTCATGTTGATGAATCCTGTTTTATTCTTGCTTGAGACGAATGTTTGAGAGTCGATGTGTTTTGTTCTATTGATCGCGGTGCTGGTCGGAAAGGCATTCAACGATACGATTGGCGGCATCTACACAATCATCGAGTGTTGCCACGAGCGCCAGGCGAATATGATTCTTGCCGGGGTTTGGCTGTCCAGCCACTTCTCTGGCCAGATAGCTTCCAGGTACGACACGCACATTGTATTCGGCGAGTAGTTGTTGTGTGAACTTTTGATCATCCACCGGTAATTCTGGCCACAGGTAGAAACCGGCGGCGGGTGTGGCGATTTGCAGTTTGCGTCCGAGTATTTCAGTTACCGCTGTGTATTTTTCGTCATAGGCACGACGATTGTCTTGCACGTGTTGCTCGTCTTGCCAGGCAATGACACTGGCGCGTTGCACGGGCTCCGACATCGAGCAGCCATGATAGGTTCGGTAGGTTAGAAATCGTTTGATCAAGGATGCATCACCTGCGACAAAGCCGGAGCGAAGGCCGGGCAGGTTTGACCGTTTGGACAAACTGTGAAAAACCAGACAGCGTCGATAGTCGCTCAAGCCCATGGACCCTGCGGCTTGCAACAAGCCGCAGGGTGGACCAGCTGCTTCGCGATAAATCTCGCTATAGCACTCGTCACTGACAATCACGAAGTCATGTTTTTCGGAACGTTCGATCAATTTTTGCAAGGCGTTCTGTGACAACACTGATCCCGTCGGGTTACCGGGTGTGCAGATATAGACCATTTGACACTGTTGCCACACCGTCTCTTCAATGGCATCGAGGTTGGCGTCTGCATCGTGATCGATTGCATAGAATTCAGGCTTCGCACCAGCGAGTAGTGCCGCTCCTTCATAGATTTGATAGAACGGGTTTGGCATCAGAACCGAGCGCCGTTTGTCTTGTCGATCAAGCAAGCATTGGGCAATGGCGAAGAGACCTTCGCGGGTACCATTGACCGGAAGAATGTGATGCTCCGCGAGTGTATTGGCATCGGGTAAGGCAAATCGTTGGCATAGCCATTTGGCGATTGTCTCGCGTAACTCTGGAATACCTCGAGTCGACGGGTAGGTCTCCACACCGCGCAAGGTATCCACTAGGGTCTTGAGCACCGCGTCGGGGGCTGAATGTTTTGGTTCGCCGATGGATAGAGATACCGGCGACAGCGCAGCAGGCTTGACGCTCGCGAGCAGGTCGCGCAGCTTTTCGAACGGATAAGGTTGCAGCAAGTCGAGTTCGGAATTCATCGGCTGGTCTGGTTGATGCCTGCCGGGAACTGACCGCGGCTACTTGCACTTATTATACGGGAGCCCTTTGTTGAGGGGGCGGGCTGAGAGAAAAAGTGGTTTGACTATCTCTGGCAGCTCGGACTTTGTACACTCACCACTGGATCGTTTTCAAACCAAGGCTGCAGTGTACACCGAGGCAAGTGCCAGACAGGCGGTATTCGCATGGCTAGATCATGTGGTGATTGGCCAGAATTTCTGTCCATTTGCTCGAATGGCCCGGCAACGTGATCGAATCTGCATGCCGGTATGTTCTAGCGGAGACCCCGGAAAGACCTTGCAAGTCCTTAGCGATGCCGCGACAGCATTACTCGCGGGGCACGCCGACGACACTGTTTTGCTTTTGCTGCCTGACGCGTACGCTGACTTTGATGATTTCCTGGATCTGGTATCGCTTGCCGATGCCTTGCTGATCGATCTTGGATTTGACGGGCAATTGCAGTTGGCCAGTTTTCATCCCCATTATCAATTCGCGGATGTAGAGCCTGAACACGTGGGTAACTGGACTAATCGTTCGCCTGTTCCGATACTGCATTTGTTACAAGAAGCATCGCTTGCGCAAAATATTCAACGTTACCCGGATACCGATATGATCCCAGTACGCAATATTGCTCAGCTTGAAGCCATGGACTCGAGAGATCTTGACGAACTCAAGCGAAGTTGTCTTGCGTTAGACTAAGCGGCCAGCGGCTATCCGTGTACGGCTCCTAATCTGCTGAGCGATAAGCAGTATGGCACGAGTTTCATACGACTTTGGTCAGCGTTTATCCACCCTACTGATGGAGAGATTACATGAGTGCTTATATCATCGTTGACACCCGAATCAAGAATCCGGAAGCCTATGAAGATTACAAGGCGAAGGCACGACCCATTGCTGAAAAATTCGGCGGGGTATATCTTGCCCGTGGCGGAGACATGGATGTTGTACAGGATGAACTCTGGTCACCGACTCGTATTGTGTTGATTCAATTCCCGAACAAGGATAAAGCCAAAGAATTTCTGGACTGCGAAGAGTATGCGCCGGTTAAGGCGTTGCGACTTGCCAACGCAGATTGCACCTTGGTGTTGATTGAGGGCGAGTAAGCGATACCGGTAAAGCTATGTAGTTTTTACAAAGACACAGGATCTGACCGCATGCAACAATTTGTCATTAACCCGCCGCCGCAAGCGTCAATTGCTGTGCGTGAGTCTTCACGTCGTTTTCCAGTACGGCGAATATTTTGTGTTGGGCGTAACTATGCGGCGCATGCGCGCGAGCTGGGCAATGATCCGGATCGTGAACCGCCTTTTTTCTTTAGCAAGCCCAGTGACGCGGTAGTAGATTCCAACGTTGCAGTCCCATACCCGCCGCAGACTGCCAATCTGCATTATGAAGTTGAGCTCGTCCTGGCGATTGGTACGGCAGGAGGCAATATCGCGGTTGACAATGCGATGGATCATATCTGGGGTGCAACCATTGGTCTTGATCTGACACGACGTGACGTTCAGAGCGCGGCGAAGAAACTGGGTCGGCCCTGGGATATGGCTAAAGGCTTTGATCACTCTGCACCCATTGCCGAACTGGTTCCTATTGAGGAGATTGATTCGCTCGCCAGCGGCCGGATAGCGCTTGAGGTCAATGGTGAGTTGAAGCAGGAGGGTGATCTGGCAGAACAGATATGGTCTGTCGAGAATATCGTGTCCTTACTATCAGAGTACGTTGTTCTCGCACCAGGCGATCTCATCATGACGGGTACGCCAGCGGGCGTTGGTGCCGTTGTTGCCGGTGATGTACTGTCTGGTGTTATAGAAGGTCTGGCAAGCATTCGAACCGATATTGTGGCCCCCACCTGATACTCGCGCTTTTCCGGTCTATGCTCATGTCAGGGGGATATGTGCATGGCAAACAACAATGATGCCTTCGATAATTTTTTGAACAAAATCGAAGAGGCTATTCGTGGCCAAAGTGGCGGCGGTGGCAGTAAACAAAACGGCAATCGCGGATCCGGCGATCGCGGATCAGACGATCGGGGATCAGGCAATGGTTCCGGCGCCAATGGCAATAACGGAAACGGCTCGGGTGGTATTCCATTCAGTCGACCCGGTGGACGCGGCGGCAAACGGTTTGGTCTGGGAGGCGGCAAGGGTGGCGGCTTCAAGGGCCTGTTTAGTGGTATCGGATTGCTCGGCCTTGCGCTGATTGCAATCATCGTCATGACCGCCTCGTACACGATTCCCAGTGACTCTGTCGGTCTTGTGCAACGCTTTGGGAAATATCACAAGGAAGTCGAACCTGGACTGCATTTCAAATTGCCCCTGGGGGCGGACATCGTGTCCGTACTGCCAGTCAAACGCCAGTTGAAACAGGAATTCGGGTTTCAAACCCGTGGCGCAACCAATCCGAACCAGCATCGAGACGATACAGCGCAGCAAAGTCAGATGGTGACCGGCGACCTGAACGCGGCGCTGGTTGAATGGGTCGTGCAGTATCGAATTGAAGACCCGAGAAAGTACAGTTTCGATGTACGGAATCCGGCTGAAACCTTACGTGATGTCTCCGAATCCGTCATGCGTTCAGTGGTTGGCGACAGAACGGTCGATGAGGTCATAACCATTGGTCGACAGGAGATTGAAGTAGAGGCATTGGCGAATATGCAGGCCTTGACCGCAAAATATGAAATGGGTGTCAGCATTGATCAGGTGCAGTTGAAAAACATCAATCCGCCACGTCCGGTGCAGGAATCATTCAATGAGGTGAATCAGGCACAACAAGAAAAGGAGAGCCTTATCAATGCGGCTCGCCGTCAGTACAACAAGGATATTCCCTTGGCCGAAGGTGAGAAGGATCAACGCATTCGTGCCGCTGATGGTTATCGTTTGAAACGGGTCAATGAGGCTGAAGGTGATGCGGCTAGATTCAATGCCGTGTTGACTGAATACGTCAAGGCACCGGATGTCACCCGTCGGCGCATCTATATAGAGACTTTACAGGAAGTCTTGCCGTCAGTAGATGCAAAAATCATCGTAGATGACAACTCACAACAGATATTGCCGTTGATGCACTTACAAGGCGCTGCCAAAGGAATTGTCCAATGAAAGGGTTTTTGAGTGTCGTTGTGGTTGCCGTAGTTGTCGCCTTTCTGGTGTTTGTTTCCGGCGCAGCTTATACCGTTGATGAACGCGAACAAGTCATTATTACCCAGTTTGGTAAACCGGTTGGTGAACCGGTGACAACCGCCGGGCTCAAGTTCAAGTTCCCGTTTATTCAACAAGTGAATCCGATCGACAAGCGTATCCTTGAATGGGATGGTGCGCCGAGTAATATGCC
>CAYULV010000009.1:0-33676 GCA_964445655.1 uncultured Granulosicoccaceae bacterium
TTGCATTGGCGGTAAGCTGATCCCCATCCACAAGTGCTGCAACATCCAATGCAGGCACAATCAAGCTCCAAGCATCACCATTCACCGTAGCGATATAATCGATATCATTGAGAGACACCAGGACTGTCTCGCCGTCGAGAAGACCTGATGACGTTCCTGATACAGTAATATCAGAGGACGCTTCAGCGGCATTAATTCGGTCATCACCGGTGATCGCATCAAAAACCAACGTCGGCGCTGTTGTATCCGTTATCACATCAACCGTTGCGGGGGTTGCAGGGTTACCAGCTGTATCACTAGCGGTGGCAGTAACTGTCTCGACAGATCCAAACGCTTGTACTGCTGTAGACGGAACTAGAACACTCCAGCTATTCGCAGTTACTGTTGACGTATAGTCTGTTCCGTTGACATTTACGGTTACTATCTGACCATCGTCAAGGTTTGTACTAGTTCCGGATATCGCTTGATCCAACAGTGACTCAGCGATACTGATAACATCGTCTCCCGCTATTGCTTCAATAAGGAGTGTTGGCGCAGACAATACCGTTGTAACGACGACAGACACTGGTGTCGCAGCATTACCGGCACTGTCACTGGCATTGACCGTTATATTTTCGACTGGATCAAAGCCCTGAACATCGGCAGCCGGAACAACAACGCTCCAGCTGTTAGAACTTACGGTACCTGTGTAGCTCTGCCCATTGACATCAACGGTAACCGTTACGCCGTCCGCCAGATCCTGGCTGGTACCCGATATAGTCTGATCAAGCAGTGACTCAGCAATATTGATTACGTCATCACCAGCGACGGAATTCACCGTCAAAGATGGTGCAGAAATATCAAGTTCAATATTGGCAGGTGTTGCACTAGCGCTATTGCCCGCGCCATCCTCGGCACTGACAACAATATCCAATGTTCCTTCGGCGAGCGATGTCACATCAATATTCGTCAAGACCCAATCACCATCGCTATCAGCATTGACAGTCAATACAAGCGGCGAGGAGCCACCATCACCGATCGTCACGGTAACGACGCTATCAGGTTCGGCGGTCCCGACAAGATCAACCATCACCGCTTCTGTACCGTTAATCTGGTTATCGATGGCAACCGGAAGCGTCAAGGTTGGTGCTGTAATGACCCCGTCAACAATCACTACGAGGTCTGGCGATGATGCACTGACATTTCCAGCCGCATCAACCAATGTGTAACTGATGGTATTGCTGCCATCAGCTAATCCAGTTAACGAAGCCCCAAATCCACCATCTGGTGCAACTGTCACTGTATCCACCGGTACGCCATCGATATGTATGGTCGCCGTATCGCCTGGCGTCGCTGTACCTGCAGGCACAGAAACATCAACGGTGCTCAAACCGGTCAGGTTATCAGTATCACTGTCACCGGTATCGCTCGAGGCAAGCAAATCCAGCGCAATGCTGGGACTCTCAGGAGCTGTCAAGTCGATAGTCAATTCGTCAGTGGATGTATCGGATGAAACGTTACCAGCTATATCAGTCACCTCGACCAGAACGTCATATATGTTTTCATCCAACGAGTCATCAGCCGGAACAATCAGCGTCCATATACCGCCGGTTATGACAAGGTTGGGACCCTCGGCATATTCCTGGGAGTTAAGTGTCACCTCGATTGAATCGCCTGCATCCAGTGTGACATTACCAGTCACTGTCGGTGTTCCACTATTACTTAGAAGAGTATCGACGGTCGCTGGTGCAGGTGCGTCCGGGTCGAATTGAACAGATACAGATGTTGGAGTAGATACATTTCCTGCAATGTCACTAATGCTAACCGACACCTGAAGCCCGCCCGCCATCAGAGCGCTGACATCAGCGGGAGTTGCATTGAGCGTGTAGATCCCACTCGCTTCAGCAGTTGTAACCACGCTCTCGGTGTTTGATGCGGAATCCGTGAATACAATGGACACAGTCGCATCATTTTCGGTGATACCACTAACCAGTACACTATTCATCTCGGAGGCATTGATAATGTTATCGCCCGCGATGTCAGCATCAATCGATGGCGCATTTGCAACTGTGTCGATAACAATCGGCAAAGCCGGCGAAGAGCTACTGACGTTGCCCAATGCGTCAGCCAATGTATAACTTATGCTAAAGCTGCCATCGAGTAACGCATCGCTGACCAAAGAGAATCCGCCAGCAGGGTTTACTACCGTGGTGCCCACTTCGACGGCATCTGCGAGTAAGGTGACCGATTCACCAGGATTCAATGTCCCGTCAGCAACCACAAACGTTGGGGTAGTTTCATTTGTAATGTCATCACTTGAACTGACTCCACTATCGTCAGCTGCAATCAGATCAACCGCAACAGGGGGAGCAGCTGGAGCCGTAGTATCTATCGTCAGAGCTGACAATCCAGGCTCAACCGTCTCGTTCCCAGCCGCATCAACAAGTGAAACAGCCACATTGTAGACACTATCCTCTAGTGCGCCTGACAATGGTATATCCAGCGTCCAATCAGTTCCGGACACGACGAGCACGCCCAAACCTGCTTGATAGTCAACGTCGTTGACTGTTACCGTCAAAGTGTCACCCGCCTCAACTACAGCAGTACCGCTCAAGGTTGGAGTTGTATTATTGCTTACCAAAGTCGCGACAGTGGGTTGCGATGGTGCGATGATATCAATATCAATACTGCGTACTGCTTCCGGCGCAGACAATCCAGCAAGAGTCGATACATTGGCTGTAATATCTTCATCCGTTTCGAACGCTGAAACTGCAGATACCGGAACCAGGACTGACCATGAATTCGAAATTACGCTAGTGGTGTAGTCTGCCCCATCTACCGAGACTGTCACTAACTGACCATCTTCGATATCGACAGTTAAACCGTTGATAGCGAGATCAACAGCTGCTTCATCAATATTGATAACATCATCAACTGCCACAATCGAAACGCTGATCGACGGCATACTTGTATCCTTGTTGGCAGTTACCTGAACCGCAGTACCTGTATTACCAACAGCATCGCCCTGCGTTGCATCAACAGCAATGACATCAAGCCCATCAGCAATTGCACTGATATCGAATGTTGCAGTCCACGAGCCACCAGACGCGCAATTGACATCCTGTGTCAATGGTGTTCCTCCTGCAACGGATACGGAAACGAGCCCATCGCCGACCGTACAGGTACCTGAGACCTGATAGCTAGCCTCGTTACTGCTTGTCCCAAGTACCGCAGGGTCGATGGCAACGACTGGCAATACTGTATCGATCGCCAAGGCGACACTTATAGAAGTGGCAGAATTTCCGGCGGCGTCGATCGCATCAGCTGTGATGACTTCCCCATCGACAAACGAACTGATATCTATGGCAGGGACTGTCGCTTGCCACAGACCACCAGTAACAGATGCTACATAGGTATCAGCGCCAATGGCAATAGTGACGTTATCACCATCTGCCAAACCAATTGATGTACCAGAGATAACAAGGTCCTGTGTCAACTCGATAGCGTTCAGGGCGTCATCACCAGAAATCGTATTCAATACGAGGACTGGTACTGTTGAATTCAACGAGGTATTACTCTCAGGGCTTGCTCCTGAATTTCCCGCCACATCGACGGCAGTTGCATTAATCGCGAGGGGACCATCATCGAGGCCGGACAGATCAAGCCCACTGACACTCCAGTTACCGGCTCCATTAGTTGATACCGAGGCAGTAACCGCAGGATTGCTTCCGTCACTAATGGATACGCTTACGATACTGGCTACTTCCGATGTTCCAGAGACGGAGAACGGATTGGCTTCAGTGGCGTTGACGATATTGTCAGCCGTATGCGGTGAATTGATTGTCGGCGATGGTGCGCTCGTGTCGAGCGTTACCGACAAGGAGGGAGAATTCGCACTTTCATTGCCAGCGGTATCTGTGCTGGTCCAGCTTATGTTTTCGGTACCCTCAACCAGCGTTGATGCTGAAAGCGAGAAGCTACCATCAGCCAAGGCTGTAGTCGTACCAATTGCAAGCAGGTCGCTGTAAAGCGTGACAAGGGTGCCTGCAGTTGCTGAGTTGGCGGGAGCGGAAAAAGTCGCCGCCGCAACATTGGTAATATTGTCATCATCCACACTACCTGAATCGTCGGCTGCCAACAGATCCACAGCAACTGAAGGCGTCGCAGGCGGTGTTGTGTCAACTGTCAGTTCGTTGCTGCTGACATCAACGCTTGAGTTACCTGCACTGTCAGTGACCGTAACTACGATGTTGTAGCTACCATCGAGCAATTCATTTCCGGCGGGAATGGTTAATGTCCAACCACCCGCAAGATCGTCAACCAGATTCCCATCACCCGCAGTGTAAAGAACGAGATTGACCAATACGGTCAGGGTATCTCCCGGGACGGTATCGGCGGTACCGGTCAACACTGGCAAGTCATTACTGATCAGCGATGTATTGACACTCGGCTGTGAAGGCGCAACCACATCGTAGTTGATTGTACGTGTCGCCTGGCTTGCCACATTCCCCGCCAAATCGACTGCATCGGCGGCAATGGCCTCAACCGCATTGAACGCCTGCACATCTGCTACGGGAATACTGATACTCCACGTGTCATTGCTAACGACACCCACATACGAGACTCCACCAACGCTCACATTGACGCTGGCGCCATCCTGCAAACCAATACTGGTTCCGCTCACTATTACCGGAGTATCGTCTTCGCTGGCATTGATGTAGTCGTCACCCGCGACTGCGCTGATCGTCAATACCGGCGGAGTCGTATCCACGATTGTTGCAACTGAAACAAGTGCGTTAGCATTATTCGCGATATCAAGTACCGATGATTCGGGCACCGTAACAATGACTTCGCCATCACCTGTAGGGGTAACATCAAATGTGTAGACGCTACCCGCGACCAATGGCGTATCTGGTGAGAAAGAAGAAATCGCTCCATTAGTAATAGTGATATCACTGGCTTGCATGTCGGTGACATCCTCACTCCAGGTGAGTGTCATCGGATAGCTAGCCAAAGAATTGGTAATACTGGGCGCGCCACTCAGGACGCCAGTCGGCGCACTCGCATTCACGGTCACCGTCACGCTATCGCTACTACTGTCAACACCAGCACTTGTTGATTGCGCGGCAGCAGCTGGTACCGATATGACCACGTCATTGGTCGTATCCGGCGTGATCGTCGCACTCCATGTCGATGCGTCGACCATCGTGAAATTTGAAGGAACACCGTTGCTAACACTGATGTCATTCAGTGCAAAGCCAGTGACTGGGGCACTGAATGAAAAGGTCACATCAAACGGATTGGTATTCGCGATAACACTGGGGGCATTGTCAATCGACAATACAGGTGATGCTGGATCAAAAATCGTGACTGCCGTCGCCGATGCAATGCTATCGTTACCTGAGGCATCCTGTACTGCCCCGCCAGGCACGTCGATGGTGACATCACCCGCCGCATCGGGAGTAATTACCACCGTCGCTTCAATCGGACTCAAAATAGCGAGACTACTCGCTGCGCCATTGCCGACCACCACATCAGCCAAATCAAGCCCAGTGACAACTTCGTCGAACGTCAGTGTGACGGTATAAGGTGTAACGCCACCCGTAATTGATGGGACATCGTCAATTGTGACAACTGGCGCAGTCGAGTCAATCGCGACAACCAACGTAGAATCTGAGAAAGAATTGTTACCGGTTCCCGTATCATTGTCAGTGGTCAATACATCAGCGGAGTTAAGGAGTGAATTACCAACTAGAGCAACATCGATGAGGTCGGTGGAAAAATTGAAAGTCGATGTCGAATTTCCACTCGTAATTCCAATGGGTGTCGTGCTACGACATTCGACCGTTTGAGGAACCTCTGCGGTAGACACACAAACCCACTCGGCACCATTGACGCCAGTTTCAGCGATCGATGCGGCAATTCCACCATTGACCGTGACGCCTGCTGGCAAGGTATGTACAACCGTAATTTCTCGACCAGTAGCATTGGCCCCCGTGTTTTCGACATTTGTCGTTATGACCATGGGTGTACCAGCTGCAATCTCGCCACCAGTACCACTAGTGGAGACTGCCAGGTCGACATCCACTGGGCTATTCAAAACCTTGAATGAATCCCGATCTATCAACAACCACGAATCAAACGAAGCATCACCACCATCAGCGACGCCAAATTTCAGGGTATTGACAACACCCGGATTGACAGGGGCTGTCCATGATAATCGTCGAGTAAAGCCATCTGGCGCAATATTGAATGGTGTCGGCGCGGGATCGAAGTCTCCAAAATCATTGTCTATAAAATCAGCAGCATTGAGCGTCTTGTTGACTGAGTTGATTGACACATCATCGCCATCTGCAGTCAAAGAATAATTGATTCCATTGACGAAAAAGCCCATGACATCGTAGAACTGATTATTGGCACTAAAGGCACCATCAGGTGGGGCGTACTCGTTGTACTCTTCAGACGCAAATACAAAAGTACCCGTCAGCGTGTCACCATTAGGAATGAACTCTATTTCGATGAAAATGGCATCGTCGGTACCATTGGCGGCATCAGTCAACAAGTCAAAATCGGGATCATTCGCGATACCGTTTGGAAGATTGGTACTGGTTCCATCATTGGAATTGGGGCCCGCGATATCGGAGACGCTACCCGAACTCATGATGATGCCATTTTCGAAATCCAGAAATCCAGGTACGCTCAGACCGTTGGTAAACGTTCCAACCTGGCCGGCAAATCCGGTCAATGACTGTGAGTTGATTGTCAGGTTACCGTCAGCGGTATCCATGACTTCATTCGCCAGAGTTGACGCATCCAGTGTTTCGGTTATTAGCAGATCAGCATGCGCAGCTGAGGCAAATGCACTGATCACAGCAAGCGCAAGAGGTCTTCTACCTGGCAAAAAGCGCCGACGTGCCAAAGACGACAAGAACGTCGTTTGCAGGCGGCTCATGGTTGAGCTGGCGCGAGTAACGCCCCGATCAGACAAACAGACTTAACACTGTTACCTGATACGGGTAACACGGCACAAGCCAACATTGATGAAATGATCATATTTCACTGTTCCATCGAGCTATCCACAACCAAACCCGGTAATGGACAACTTTTTCTATGGACACGCCAGACACTACTGGCGGCACGTTAGATGGACAGTGAGCAATTAACGTGCTCAACTAAATAACAGGTAATATTGTGATTCAGATCACACCAGTCTGAACAGATAGAGAGCAATCAAGGTGTCAGATTCGTCAATAATTTAGACAAGGAAGTGGATTTTGACGCCAACATTCAGTCATCTAATTTACGAGACGAACTGAAAATTCCAGATAAAACGAATCACCTGGCAACAGCTGATCAGTCTCAGCATTGATAACTCCGGTTGCCTCCTCGCCCGGCTCGACTATCCAGCACGGGGTCCGCGAACAAGTGGCCGGTGTGCGGTATACAGTAAACGAAGGTGTCGAGTCATGAATCTTTACATTAAAAGAGGGTTCCTGACCGCGGTTAAATGCCGTCAGTCGGTATATGACACAGTTGTTACCTGGCTCAACCGATATTTCACTTGTCGCAAAATCGCTTCCTGCATCGGGAGCGCCATCGCAACCCACATCGACTGCCTGTTCTTTCAAAATAGTGACGTTGGTTGTCGAGACAGTGGTCTGATCAACAATTTGGATAGATTCTGAATTGCCATTCCATTGAGCCTGGATACTGGTGGAGTTGCGCTGCAAATTGACAGCGTCGGCGGGAGCCGAAACTCGCACGAAGAAGCTCCTGTTTTCACCCGCAGCCAGCGACCATGGAGCGGTCAAAACTTGATCAGCTGAACTCAGTACCCCATTCCCATCGGTATCGGCATATATCGCACTTAGCCAACCTGGACGGCTTTCGCTAGTGGTAAGTTGAATATCGGTCAAATCGATATTACCTTCGTTGATCAGCCTATGTTGGTAGACAGTCGTACTGCCCGGCGCAATGGTCGCAGTCAAGCTCGGTTCGATTCGCAAGGCATTGACAACATTGATAGACACGCCATCATGCTTGATATCACTTGCGCCACCCGATAGCGAAGTTGCGCTGAAAAAGACACTGGTCGTACCAATAGCCAAATCTTCAGGCACCGTCACTTCAGCAATCACATGTTGCGATTCGCCTGAAGCCAACAAACGCGTGACACTTCTCGGCTGACTGCTGCCCGGATCAAGAAACCGGACTTGCCAACCTGGCGGTAGCGGATTACCGCCAGCAGTCGCATAAGCGGTCAGACCATAGTTGTCGGGTTCAATACCCTGATGCCGAATAAAAAGATCAAACAAGGCCTGTCTATTTCCATCAGGTGACACGATGCTAACGGGACTTGACTCCGGACCAGGCCCCGCGCCAAGTGCATCAGCGGTTCCTGCTGGCGCCTGATTGGTGATGTCGACCTGGTTGGCTACTATTTCATCGAGATGATCAGTCACTGTGTCAAACACCGCACTGTCGGTTACTGATCTGGCGGTCTTCGTGACATCAAAACCGATTCCGCTATTGTTGCCCGATGCGTCACTCGGCAATTCCAGCTCAAGAACCACCAATGAAAAACTACCGGCAGCGACAGGACCCGTATCGATAGCGCCATCACCATTGGTATCTTGCATCAATGTTGCCCCGTCACTTCTCAGTAGGCGCCACAGAGTACCCGGCGGAAAAGTTGAACCAAGGCTATCAACTTCAATATTGAACGTATCAGCCGTATTTCCTGTATTCCAGATGTAATTATCAAATCGAATCTTTCCACCTTGTGCCGCGCTGAATACGCTGACAGGCTCGCTGAGACCGTTTATTGGGCTAGTGTTTGAACCGTTGGCAACAACACCGGAGACTGGAAGTACTTCGAACGCGACCGTATTGGTAAACTCTCGTGGAACCGTATTGATGGCAACATCGTACTCAAACTCAGCCTCATTGATCAGGAAGCCACTGACCAACCCACCATCGATCGAAACCTCAAAAGACAACGTTGCGATACCGCCAGCTGGGACGAAATCGATAATGGCGGTTACCTGATTATTGCTGCTCGCATCGGCATCATTGTTCGCTTCACTCAAGCCGGTACAACTAGCATCATAAGCACAATAACGAATATTTCCTGATTGCCCGGAGTGCGTATCCAGTGGGTCGGCATCGCTCAGCGAGACGGACGATTCACTCCATCGACCACTTCCGGGTACGTAGGTCATTCCCGCCGGCAAGGCGTCGATCAGCGTGACATTGCCAGCACTCTGACTTCCGGTATTTTCATATCGCAAGGTCACCGTGTACGGAGAGCTTGGTGAACGCCCCTGAATCGATGACATGGATTTGGTTACCTGAATCGATGCGCCGACACCTGATATGATCAGATCATTGTTCTGCGCACTGATAGAGGCATTGAACGTACTGCTTGCGGTAACCGTTATAGCCGCAGAATCACCATCGTTTGCCGATGCAGGTATATCGCCTGAAAGTACGATGAAGTAATCCTGATCAGCTGCGATCAAGGGTGTCGTTGTTATAGGAGATGACGAATCCGGAATACCATCTCCATTGGCATCTGCGAAAATCTGCAGATTTGATAGATTGATATTGCCACCTGTATTCTGCAATTGCAGCGAGTAACTATCATCACCATTTCCAGTATTCACAATTCGATGTGATATCAGTACTGAGCTACCTGCATCACCACGCAACTGTTGATCATTGGTCAACTCAAGCCCTGCTACTTGCTCGACCAATGTTTCAACAATATTTGACTGCACAGTAACACGACGCCCTTCCGAGTCCGTATAACTGGCACTCGCCTGATTGCGAATCAGAGTACCCGCTGGCGTCACAGCGTAGGTGACTCCGGTGACAAGCAATGTCAATAAAATGAAAAAGACTCGCATGTTACTACAGGTCCGGAAACTCAAACAAAGGACTGATCGGACGCCCGTTGGCATCAAGCAATACCAACTCGACTCTTCGATTTGTGGCTCTCGCCTCTGAATCGCTAGAACCGAACTGAGGAAGCCCTTCACCCAATGGTTGTGAAACGATGCGCGAAGACGCGATACCGCGTTCGGTCAGGTAGCGGGTCACCGTTTCGACACGTCTACCCGATAGCCGAATGTTGTAACTGATGCCGCCAATTCGATCAGCAAAACCTTGCAGACCAACATTAAGCTCCTTGTGCTTATTCATGATTTCAGCAGTGGATTCCAGAAGCGCATAGCCCTCCTCATCAAGTTCATGCTCGTCGTAGTCGAAATACACTGCCGGATTCCACACTTGTTGAGTAAACGCTAGGGTCGCCCCTTCGATACGCGGTTCCGATAAATCCACTTCACACGAATGAACGTCGTACTGTGCATATAGCTCTTCAGTACTGACACAGGCATTCACCAAAGGCAAAAGCGTCAGACTTGCCAGTAACAGATTTGTGCACTCTTTTAGTCGGATAGCCATTTAAACCAATCCTCATCAAATTTAAGATCAAGACCTATATGCAGGCCCTCGGCATTAAAGCCTTGCTCATCGAGATCCTCTTCCCTGAAGCCTTTCAGGTTGTAGGTAAACCCGAGTCGTACGTTTCGGTCGACAATCCATGAAAAACCGGCACCAAACGAATACCGCTGCCCGCCACCATCGCCAATACTCAGCACCCCGCCGCGAAGATCGATCTCCCAACGTCGAGCAAGATCAATTGTTGTTCGCAAATCAAGCAGTGCTAATTCAGAATTGATGTCTCCTGTGGCAAAACGTGTTGTTTGCCACTTGGCTCCCAAGCGTCCACTGACAGTCACCTTGTCATTGATGGTTCGATTCTGATGCGTAGAAAGGAGAAAGGCGCGCGCATCCTGGCCATCTTCCGGCCCATAGTTATCTGTCCAGCTGGCGTAATACAAACCGTGGTGCTGATTATCAAGCTTTGGCCGACGAGCCAAACCAAGCGTAAAACGATGACGCGATGTTAATTCACCGATATCGGGCGTTTGCCTGGTGAATTCTTCACGCACCAGCGTTGTCCAGTCAACGTTAAGCCGCTGCGCTAGCGTTGCACGAAATCCGTAGAATCTATTTGACTTGGTATCGCGCACTTCAGCTTGACCCGTGAGCTTGCGATTCGGATTACGTGTATCACTGAGACCGAGAGATAAGGCAATAGAGTCTGAATTGGTATCACTGTCAATAACATCAATGTATTCAAATGATGGACTGAAGTTAAGTCCAGGCACAATTTCATAGCGGCCACGTATACCCGTTGCAGCTTCGATATTCGAGCTGGAAAATGCACTTCGCATTCGATACTCACTATATATTTCTGTCGCTTTTAAAACATCCGATTCAACACCTACAACAAGCCTGCGACTACCGCTACCCGTCCCCGTAAGCGACTGGCGACTGATGCCACGTTCAAACTCATAGTTCGCGTACAGCGATACATGATCGTGCGCTTGCAGGCGAGAACCGAGTGTGAACCGAAAGCGGTTGGCATCACTAACATCCCGTTCGTACTCTGCACTCAGGCTTAGTGGTCGATCATTATTTAAAATGAAGCTCTTCTCTACACCACCAAACACGGTATGAAAGTTATCCCGCCCAGTGGCGTTATCACGCCAGATAAATCGGGTTCCGGCATTCAATGTCCATTGATTCACGCGTCTGGTCAATGCAAGAGACGCATCGCCTATGCGCTGTTGATCGGAGGTGGAAGCGCTGTGTAGAGCGATTGCCTTGAGTGATGTGCTTTCGCCTATTGGTTGGTGGTGTTCCAGACGCAACTCTTCACGCCCCGAGGAAATACCGGCATCAGGATTGGTAAATTGTTCATCGCTACGCGCCCAACTCAAACTACTACGGTGGTCTCGTCGACCACGCCAGAGATGTTCAACCTCCAGACGCTCTGCATGACCTTCTCGACCGTCAATGTTATTTTTTTGCCCAGCGACAGATAAGCGAAGGTCTGTATTTGGTGTTGGCTTCGCCGTCACATGAACACCCCCGAGCTGATAGCCGGAAAGTGGATTCTGATCATCAGTCAAGCTGATACCAGCTCGAATGTACTCATTGAATGTTCGCGTCCAACGCAGTCCCGCAATGATATGACTATCTGCATCTACACTACGGTCATAGCTGACGCGAATGGATACAGGATTGAATTCAGCGTCTACGCTTGGAATCACAGTACTGAAACGTAACAGTCCGGTTAGAGAATCAATCTCATAGTCCTCGCCACGCCTCAAGCGCTCAATATCAATCACTAGACCAGGATTGTCTTCATCACGCACCAACAACTCGATGACTTCGCTATTCGCCACTATTGGTGCACCGGACAAACTGAACAACATGGCGGTGCCGTTACCAGGAATTTCTTCGCTGGTTCTAACATCGGATTGACTAGCCGCGAACACTTGAATCCGATCGCGTCTATTGTCATAGATACCGTTGAATCCGGTCAGCGTGCGTTGAACACGTGCCAGATCGTGTGAATCGCTCTGATGATCGGTTAAATAGTCACCCCAAAGGATGCTATGCCGATCACGTTCAAGTTTTAAATACAACTTGCTGCGACTCTGTGCTTCATATCCTTTTAGCGAAGAGTCTCCTGCAGTTACATAGTATTCATTGGTATTTATGTCACGGAGCAAACGCGTATCTTCATCCTTGTCTGAATCGTAGGACAAGGTCAGGGTCATGTTTCGTCGCACACGTCCTTTAAGGAATACTGCCGCCCGAGCGTGCCCTTCGAACCCCGCATCAATATTATGCCGAGTATCGTCGCCGTCGCGAACACGTGTATAACGTCCACCTATGCTGACAAGCCCTGCACCGATCAAAGGTCTTGCAGACGCGATCTGCAATATATTTAATGCCGACTCTAAATTACCCGCACGCGCAGTGATACGCATCGGACCCGTCAGGTCCGAACTTCTTATATGTACCTTGCCACGACCATTTTCGATACGAACCTGTGTACCCGGTTCACTTGATTGAATATCAGCTTCGACAAACTCACCGGCTGTTGTGCCAAGGCTGACAAAGTAAACACCGTTGGCTGGATAGCCATTCGCATCATTTATTACAATATCTATCGGCACGACGGATCGTCCGCCATCTGCCGGGACGGTATCGACACGAGTTCGCATGATCAATCTGACACCCGCAGCTGGACGTTTGAAATCGCTTTTGGCAAGAACCCGTTCGTTACCGAAACTATCCTTACCGCGAATTTCCACCGAGTTGCTGCCTGGTTTAAGCTTAATGCCATACCATGCAACTATTTGCGCCTTCTCCCTTCGATTAACAATACGTTCGCCAATCTGGGTTTCCGGCACTGCAACATTGTCGACATACAGAACCGGATCAATCCCCGAGCGCACAACAGCCATAAAACGTCCGTCTGTACTAAACTCATCGAATGGCCAGAGAAACGTTCCTTTTTTGGCTTGCTCAGCGGTAATTTCCGCAGCAATTTCTTTTGGGTCACCCATTTTTGGACGACCGTCAACGCCAACAGTGGCGATTTTATTAACCGTGCCGGGTGGCCCCCTTGCGACACCTTCCGTGGTATCAGCTGATCCGGGACCGCTGCTCAGCGAGTTTGAACCTTTATCTTTTTCACTCGTGTTTTCAGACAAGCTCAAACCCGATTTATCAGCTGCATCTGGCAACGATTCATCGTCTTCATCAGAACCTTTTCGTTCACGATTTCGTCGTAACTGTGGGTCGGTAAGAAACCCACTGGAGATATCGCCATCAGCTCCTGCACGTTGAGAGTCACTGAGCTGCCGAGCAGTACCATCTGGATCAAACAGAGTGGCCTCATCGAGCACCCATGCGCCTCGAAGGCTCTCGTTTCGATTTCTCAACTCCTCATAGACTTGATCAACGTTTTCCGCCGGGCAGAATCCGGCGAAATCCGCACGATGCATATCGCCCGGGACCAAGTCGACGAATCGACTATCTGCGTCAGCAACATTGCGATTGTCGACAGGCTTGAGATGCACACCATCCGGCATCGTTATTGGATCGACCTTGATAACGTGCAAACCAGGTCTTAATCCATAAAGGCTGTATTGACCATCCTCATCAGTGACAACAAAGGTTCCATCCTGTAGATAGAGCTTTACACCGGCGATCGGCCATTCTGCATGATCTTGTAGGTAGCTACAGTTAGCATCGACATATACCTTGCCGAAAAGAATGGCATCGTCTGAAAATATACCTCGAGTTCTGACATCTACATCCACTCGACTGGGCGATGCTACCAATTCGAATCCGCTGATCGTTTGCGCACTGGCAATAGCAGTGTTGACCCCGTCACCCTCTATCGCAGCAGCAGTCGCCTGCAAGCGATATACAACTTGTATTGTTTCACCGGCAGCCAGGTCATCGAATAGAAATCGCAACGCTGCCCCGTCCGATGTAAGCGTATTGTCAGAAAGAGACACTCGCTCTGGATCCGAAACCTCTTCGCCATTGACGCTGGTCGTGCCTGGAATATATCGAAATCCATAGGGTGGAACATCAAGCACCGACAGATCTGTCATATCGCCCGTACTTTGATTTGTCACTGCAACGGTGTAACTGACTATGTCACCAACTTCCACCGATTCACTTGATGCACTTTTTACAGCTTCAATCAAGGTCTCCCGATTGACAGGATCAACAGGTATATCGATAAGCGGTGGGGGTTCACCCGCAAAAACCGCAAACAATCCAGATTCGGTTGACTGGTAACCTTCAGCGCCATACGACGCTGCCACAACATTGTCACTATCAAAACGATCAGGGGACACCAACGATGGAAAAGTATGAGTCGTGGGCGGAGATACTTGATAGCTGTACGATACGTTTGGGGACAATCTCGGCAAATCGAAACGACCATCAGCATCCGTCGTTATTTCTATTGGCAGACCACTGATCGGGTCAACAGCCAGAGAGCTACCGTCGAACACGGATACAAGCGCGTCGGCAATCCCTGTCAAGGTCAAAGAATCAAATACACGACCAGACGGATCCACCAATGCCGTATCAAAGGTATCAGAATTCAATGCGGGATCGATGAATGACACCTCAAGAGTGTCACCTCGTTCACTTCCAAGCACACAGATTTCCGATGCATCCGTGAAATCGATAGGTAAATCCAGAGCGGCGTTAGCATCTACCGGGCACCAGGCACCATCAGCGACAGTCCCCTCTTCCAGAAACAGTGGCTTAACGCTTCGATAGAGATTGCTTCCCTGAGTTGTTTCACGCAGCAGCAATTTAACGAAGTCAAGTGTATTTTCCGAAGTCACATCAACAACGACATGACGTACTCCTGAACTGGAACTCAAAACAAGCTCGGGGCTAATTGCTCCATTCAATTCGACATAGACGGCACGTCGAGAAGATAAATTGAAGGCATCATCTGCTGAAGACCGAAAACTATCTGACGAAGAATTTATTAGGTGGTAGACAGGCGCATCGATGAAATCGTCGTCGTTGGCAAAATCCGGTGTTGTATTACTTTGTTGCAGTGCCAGATTTGTCTCGATAAATCGAATGGTCGCTCCTGTTGCGGCCGCCCCAGCGAAATAACTGACACAGCCAGGAGTAGATACGCTATCCAAATCACCATCATTGTCTTCATCGATACCCGCAATGAGTTCAAACTGAGTTTGCCCTTCTGGCAGATCGACACTCGTCAGACCAAAGCTGAACCTGGCTATCTCATCGGTTTCAAATGACTCGGCTGGCACCAACAAGGCAACACGACTTAAAGTAGATGTTCCCTGCCACTGCTCGTAACGCATCCAGTTGTCGTCACTGGCAGACTCTTGCACTAAAGCGATCGCCTGAAATGCTTCGATGTCTAGAAACGGATCTCTGATCAGTTGCATGCCTACAGGAATGGACAACTCAAGCAATACGCCCTCTCGAATAGTGCCATCGACAAGATATTCATTTACATCTGGCAGAACTGCTGATGAATTGACGGCGCTGACGGTTACATCCACACGCTCGCCCGGCGGTATATCGACCTCACAACTCGTCGACAAAGAAAGATCAACCTGCAATGAGGCAGACTCCGCAATGCTTATCTCGTCACGATTGGTCTGTATCACGAGCGCAGAGTCCTGCGACTGAGCGTGTATCAGTATTTCGATCGTGTCGGTTGCGACAGCATCATCCGGAACAACACCACTGACTACAACTCCCAGCGTCTCACCGGGGAGTAATAAAATGGATTCGTTAATCAAAGGCTCGTCAGAATCTGCAAGCCCATTACCGTTGGTGTCAATTACCAACTGAAGATTCTGTAAGTCTCGATTATCCGCTATACCGTTTTCGGCAAAGAGCGTATACCGATCCTCAACATTACCGGCATTGCGAAGAAAGTGGGCAAATTGGACGATCTCACCTAGCCTGCTACTCAGGGATTGGGAGGCGGTGAATTCGAAACGATTGACTTCTGAGACAAGAATTCGTGAAGTATTAGACTCGACTTCAACTGTTTCACCACTACTACTATCTATGTAGATCAGTACTGCAGTATTAAGTATTTCAGATCCCGCGGTTGTGGCCGCGAATGTCATGCCGGTGGATATCCACCAAAGCATGAAAAACAATATACATCTTAAGCGTTCGAGATGCATAATAATCGCAGGAGTAAGGCGCTTTCACTATTCCGTGAAAGCGCCTGTCATCCACTTTTACTGTACTTGTACCTTGAACTGCGCGGTGGCTTTCTGACCAGAGACCAGAAGTCCGCCTTCACCAGCTGTGGGATTTATTCCCGAACCGACGAAAAACACGACCGAGGAGCCAGTAACGGTACCCTCATCAGCATCTGCAGCATCAGTTACACTTGCAGGTGTACACGCATCACCAAGACAGTACATCAAAGAACCCGGCACATAGTCACTGAACTCGGTTACCGCATCTGTAATGATAACGTTCAGTGCATCAACAGATCCTGAGTTCTCTACATCAACCTGCCAGATGGCACATTCACCTGGTGCGACTGTCGCAGTCTGCACTTCAAGGAAAGGCGTTTCGGCCCCACCTAGGCAGTCAGTATCAACTGCAACCGTTTTGCTAATCACAACCTGACCATTGACAACAGTTGTTTGGTCAACAAGTGTCGGTGATGGCCCGGCCGGATCAATATTAGTTGCCGTGATGGTAAATGAATCAACCTGAGCGATTGGCGCGTTGACTGGCGAGAATACCGTCGCAGTAAGTGGAATACTGAAACCAGGCAACAGCTCGAGCTCGACAATGCCATCAGCATCAACGTCAGTGACATTGACAACTATATCAACTCCATTATTTTGTTGAACCGTAATGGCAGCACCAGGACCAGCAACCAGATTAGGAATGACTGTATCTGCCACACCATCACCATTAGTATCTATTGATAGCGTACCAATCCATCCCGTCTGACTATTCGTGCCAGTTAGCTCAACGACTTCAGTAACATTACCGTTGTTGGTCAATGTATGTGTGTAAACAACACTGTTACCAGGATCAACATTGCTGCTGCTTGGTGTTACCAATGACAAAGATCGCGAGTCATTCACGTCTATGGCATCAAGCTTGATATCCGTCGCACCTGTGTTCAATGAAGTGATTTGGAAAAATATCGGATAATCGCCATCACCGTCACCGGCAATAACAGCACCGGTAGCAGGATCAATACTACTATCAAGTGTGTCTGGGGTTCCATCGCCATTGTGATCGAAAACGAAATTGTTGACAGCTTGTGTAGAATCGTTAGGAATGTTTACACGAGCGATGATTTCATAGTTAACATCGCCGCCTGGAATCACCGTAGTTGCTGTAACCGGGGCTCCCGTGGCAGTGCCAGAACCGTTACCTACGAAGAATTCGACCGTCCAACCCAGCGGCAAATTACCCAAAGTGGTCCCGTCAAACGACGAACCGGCATCAAGCACGTAAGAATCTGAAGCACCGCTTTCGTTATCAATATACAAAGGTATATCAACAGAAGTGCCCGGCTGACCGGCAAATGTTGTCACAGCCGCAAAATCTGTTGCAGTCGGAGACACAGTTACGAGTGGATCTTCATCAGCGCCAATGACACCGTTCGCACTATTGTGAATATCGACCTCAGCAATAACAATCGTAGTTAGACTGATAAATACTTCATCAGAAGCAGCGCTAACACTTGGATCATTCGTTGATACGGCGACTACAGTTGCCTGGTACTCAGGCTCTCCACCCGGCGGAGCACCTGAGGCTGCCGCTGGAAGCGTGGCTGTAACGACAATAGTCCTTTCCTCACCTGGCGCCAGGGATCCTGTATCACCACCCAGAGGTACCAGTCCAGTTTCATCAGAAAATGCAAAGACGGTTCCGGCCGGAAAGTTGTTATCGGTACTTGAAATTGATAAGGCAAAGGTATCGTTCGAATTTCCGGTATTGGTGACAATGACATCAAATCTAGCTACACCACCGGCAGCTGCCTGATCAACCAATTGGTCATCGTTGTTAGCGTTGTCGTCGTCACCGCCATCGTTGACACCAACAGCACCCCCAACGCCAGTATCGGTAAGAGTTACACCGAATTCGGTATCGACGACTGTCGTTGTAGTATTTGACGAAACCAATATATCAGCAGCATTAGCTGGATCGTTATCAGTATCAGCCGAGACGTATGCCTGGTTGCTTATCGGGTCACCACCATTAAAATCATCTGGATCGTAACTCACGGTAAAGGTTACGCTAACCGTGTTTCCTGCAGGCAATTCAGCGTCAATGGCAAAAATACCCTCAACACCGCTATCGGTTGAGACGCCGTTATTATTGAGGTCCAAACCCAAACTCAATTCATCGGTATCAACTATATCGCCATCGGCGTTAAGATCAACATCAACGGTAATTCCCGGAATAGCATTAATAACCGATTCCGACAGTACACCTACCGTATCAGTTACATCGTCAGATCCGACCAAACCAGATACACCAGATGTCACCAGCGTGGTGTTTTCTGGCAAGCCATCAAAAATCACGACGTTTCTGGCAGCCTGACCACCATTGTTCTGTACGGTCAAGGTATAGCTGATCTGATTGTTAACGGGATCATGAGCCACACTTTTGCTGATATCAATAACAGCATCATTGGTGACTGTAATCAATGATTCATTCGTGCCGTCAAGGCTGTCTCGCCCGCCACCAGCACTCAAGTCAGTAACAGTGGTACCTGGTGCTGGAGTAGCTGCAACTGTGCCGCCTTCTCGAGCTTGCGTAATCAACGTTACGCCAAGTGTGTCGCCAGGGGCTGCACCGGGAGGCACGACTACAGCAACAACAAGATTGGCGAAATCGCCTTGATTAAGCGTGATTTCAGTAATGGCAGGCTCACCAGGACCAGGGTCCGGCTCACCATTACCATTTACATCATGAAAGATCGTGATATTGGTGGAATCGATATTATCGATATCATTAAATATTCCATTGACCGCATTAAGATCAAATGTATCTGTTCCATTACCTGTATTAGTCAGGATATAAGGTAAGTAGACGGTGGTCCCTGCGGCAGCATTGACATCAACGTCAACACCCAAGGTTGCAGAATACACCTGTGCAACCCGAACGATCGCTTCATTAGATGTTGCTGAAAACGCATTACCTGCAGCATCTTCATACGTTACTGTTGCTTGGTTTCTTATTTCCTCTCCAGCTTCAGTCACCGCCCACACCGATGATGCTGTGAAAGCAACGCTTCCCAACATCATAAATGCGGCGCAGGACTGCGCCAGAGGATTCGCTTTAAAGCGTTTCCTATTCATAAAATACTCTCGGTTTGTGAGACGATTCGAACTGCCCAATATCAAGCCACGACTGCTTTAACGCAGCCTAGATAGGCACATAACCGTCTTGTTTTATTTAAATGTGATAAACGACAAACGTCATCTATCAGTTCACGGTTACGCGGTAGGCAAAACTGTGTTGGCCACCATTAGAGATAAGCTCTTCTTTCGCGAGCCATCGAACATGGGTGTACTGAGAAGGAGGTATGACTACTTCCTTTTGCGACCCGTCATCCTGAGTTTCGATGCGAGTGACAGGCTCGAGCTCAAACGACTCTCCGCCGTCAATACTGACTTCAAACGATGCCGGAACATCCGCCTGGTGCGAGTCAGCAAGAAACAGTGTGTTCTGTGGAATTGGATCCACTACCTGCACACCACGGACATTTTCCTCACCGTTATTGGTAAAGACAATGCGAAATTCCATGACTTGACCCGGCTCAGTTTCTTCGGCCTCTTTGACGACCTCATTTCCAGCATCGTCAGTCGATACGACAAAAACCTTGATTTCACCGGTAACGGGACCTTTCGCATAAGCGAGTCCGGCAAAAAATAAAAACGCAGTAAAAAAAGCAACAATCGGCGAGAATTTCATACCACTCTCCTGTATCTAACATGTAATAACAAAGAAGTAACCTGTGATCGGTTACCCGCTTTATTGCAGGGAGCAAGCCTGAATCGACGAAATGCTAGGGGTAAAACGTGAGGCAGTTAACGCTTCTAGGGAATATGTTATGTGGGTAACACTACGAAGGCAGAGCTAACCCTATCTAACCCTTGGTTTGGGCGCATTGGAATGGGCATAAAAGCAAGACACAATCAGCTTTCCACTGATGTTGCGGCTCGAACTCTTGCTAATAAAGGGAACTGGGATCAGTCGATCAGGACTTGGTAACGAACCGCACCGGTCTCGCCAGCCAACAAGGCGCCGGTAAACGTCCAGCTCAACGCATCACCGGCAATGGCCGGCGTACAAACCAGGCTTGCTGGCGTCGTACCACATACGACTGAACCGCCCACGGCCGTGGTGAACGCCGGCAGCGCGTCATTAACCTCGAGATCGGTTATTTGACCGGGCCCCGTGTTGCGGTAACTGATGATGTATTCCAGCGTATGGCCGGGCAAACCGCTGTTATTGGTGCCGGGGGCTTCCCCTAACGTCAGATTTCGCACGGTCTTTTCCAGTACGAGGCGCCCGGACGGGGCTGACAACGCGGTGGTCACGTCATTATTGTCGAGTTGAAAACTCAATCCGTGCCCGGTATTGGCATCATCTGCGATCTGCATGTCTACCGAGAGGGTGACACTACTGCTAGCCCCCGCTACGGCATTGTTTGGTACAAAAACATCCAGTAGCACGCAAACATCTTCGCCAGGCACCACTGTCACGGGCCCTGAAATTTCCAAATCACCTGCATCTCTGACGCCATTGCAGTTGTTATCCCTAAACAGGGTATGCGTCCAGTCGGGCGTCACAGGATTGACGGCACTGGACAACGTGAAAGACAACTCACCAAAACTTGGCGAACGAAACACATGAGCGTATTGCGTAGAATTTCCGGCAGACACAGCACTTGACTGATTCGCCGTGAACTCCGCCTGATCGATCAAGCCCGTATTCACGTCACTCACAGACTCACCTGCCGAGAGGCTGACGACAAGTTCCCCGTCGGTGATACTGCCGTTGGCGTACAGCGCCGCTTCACTGATCACTCGATAGTCAGCGCCAGTTTGAACACGTACCGTTAACGCCTGATCCAGGAAAGCCTCGTCGATATTTATTTGCCATAAACCCGTCGCATCGGATTGTGCAACACCAATACTCACCCCGCTTGGATCAAACACCTCGACCACGCGGTTGGCGATTCCTGCTTCACCCGTTTGAAATACACCATCATGAGCGGTTGAAATATCAAGACCGGTATCTTCAAATATGAATCCTGACAAGATCGCTGATCGGTCAACCGAGAATGTTGTCGGGATATCGGTATCTGTTGTTAGATCAAGCGAGTTACCCGACAAATCATTCACGGCATCACCCGTACTTGCAATTGCTGTGAGTTCTGCCTGATTGGTATAGTCACCTGGTGTGGCAGTTGCTGCGATCACGTCAACCTGTACACTAAACTGCAAATCAAGCTGTGCACCAGGCGCGAGAATTCCAGATGTCGCCAACAATGTATTGTTTGAAGCAGTACCGTCAAAAGACGTGTTGGCAGTGAAACCAGGCTGACTTGTCGTGAGCGAAGGCGCTGCACTTATCGTATAGTTTCCTGCACCAAAAACAGCATCAAGATCATCGACTATCTGAATACCTGATAAGTCGCTACCACCTGTATTCACAGTACGAAACGACATTGTCACATCACGATCAACAACGCTTGCAATCTTTCCCAGACGCGCATCCGGAACAACTGCAGGTGTACCACTTGAACACAATTCCAACGACCAGTTCTGAAATGTTCCGCGGCGACCACGGCGTTGATCGGTAACACGTAACTCCCACTGCCCGGTCGAATTCACACCATTGTAAACTGACAACGATTCAACCGGAGGGTATGTCCCACCATCTCTTGGCGCACACGGTGGTGTTCCACTGGACTGATCATCAAAGCTGAAAAAGAAATCATCCTCAGTGTTACAACTCGGCCCATACAAACGTTGGGTAACACCTGAATGACGAAGATCGAAAACCAAATCCCGTATACGAGTGTAAGTCCCCTGAACGTCAATCACATTGACATCTTCAACGGTAAATGAATCCGGAACAGTAATCGTCGACACCGTGACAGTGCCTGCCCCCGGACCAATCTGTTGGGGCAAATCGCTCTGGGTATATACATGGCTGCTTTGCCCAGCCAAGCAAGTACCCGAAGTTACAGCCTGATTCACAATCGTTACCGGATGATCCTCAACCTCCCCGTTTGATGAAATACCGATCGGTGACGAGATGGAGGCAATGTTGTCGGACGCACGAAATCGCAGGTAACTGTCACCTTCCACAGCGGCACCAATGCCGAGCCATTGAAGGGTAGCCTGACCCGACGCACAACTCACCGGGTGGTTACTGTTTCGCTCATTTCCATCAAACACACCGTTGATGTTCATGTCCAGCCAAGCCGCCACACCTGTCCCAGCAGAACAACTAACCGTAACGCTGTAATCCCCTATGCTGGCATCGATTGATGCCAAATTATTGACTGCATCCTCGTCATCGACGCCAGTCGCATCATCTCCATCACCATCGACACTTCCGGTCAGTGTGTTCAGCGAACCGGGTTCGTTATCCGGCGGGTTATTGCCGATATAAGCCGTCGGGTTTTGTAGCGGCACCCGGTGAAAGGCAGCGCCGTAACTATCCGGGGCATCACCAAAATCCATGCTGAATCCCCCTGAGAAATCAAATATTGCCGCTGAGGAGGTAAAAAGAGAGACATTACTGATGATTCCGGTCGTTATATCCACTTCGCGTATCGAATTTCCCACATTCGAATACAATCTATTCGTCAAACTACCACTCATCTGACCACCCGCCCCAGCCTGCAACAGGGTGAATTCACCAGTAGCCGGGGTAAACCGCCAGCGACCGGCAAAAATCCCACCGCCATTGCCCGTGATATCAGTCGTTGCACCGTATAAAACCGTGAGTCCGCCCTCGGTCAGGGCCGCGACATCACCGAATCCACCTAATTGGGCGGCGGTGCAATTACAGGCTGCGAGGAGGTCCAGTGGCTGAGCCGAAACGACATTACTGCCGTCAAAGGACAGCGTCAGCGCCCAGATTTCTTCCGCATTACCCGAGGCGTCCTCCGACCCGACATAATAAATGCCATCTCGGTAAGCCCCGGCGGTACTGTTAAGGTTGCGAATCGGTGCGGTGACGGGGCCAAAGGCGAAATCATTCATCAAACTGTGCGCCGCCGCGTCATTGCCTAAGGCAGGGTCCCAGCGGTAAACACTCGTATCATCGCCGTAATAGACGAAGCCCGCCTCGGCATTAAATCCCAGAGAATTAGCCGACGGCGAGAATGGCGCCGTCGTCAGTACCCAATCCACCCCCATATCAATATTGATACCGCGGATGACGTTCCCTGTTGAATAGATGAATACTTCATCTGCAGATGCGGAGCTCAGAACACAGAAGAACGCCATGGCGCCAATAAGCCACCGCTTGAGTGTTCGGGCCGCATCTCGTGCCACTGAGCGGAGGAATGCATTGGCCGTTGATCGACAGTAAATACCGCAGACAGGCATGAGCCGGGCTCAGACAAAGTTCGGAACGACACCTTGCTCAGCAATTAGCGCGCCGGGTATTTGGATTCGATCTTGGAAAAAAAAGGCCATCCCTAGCCTATCGAAGCGTCACTGCATTCAAGTACCACTTGGAGGAGGATGTAACGCGTCTGAAAAAAACGCGCCACTAAATGATTAAAGGAGGTATTCCGGTTGTCGTCAACCCAGCTTGACTCCAATTCTCCCAGACCAACGCTCTTGCCGGGAAAGCCAATGAACTCAATCGTGGTCCGTTCTTTCAGGCCTCGGGCAAGGAATCCCGGTGGCGACGATAAAGATAAAATCCAAGCGCCACAGATACCAACAACAGAAGAATGCTAACGCCCATGCGAGCACCCGACGCTACTCGGACACCTGAACCCATCAGTGCGAACACCAGCATCTGAGGTACATAGCCAATCAATGAAGCAGCGAGAAATGTACGTAATTTTATACGGGTAAAACCTGCACAGACATTTGTGATCAGATTGGTACCAAAGGGTTGCAGACGCAATATTAGTATTTTAAGAAAAGCATCCTTGGCCACGAGTTTATCCAGCGCACCAATGAAGCGCGGATAACGATTGGAAATAAGTGTTTGTAAAAAACGTCTTGAAAAGAGCACTGTTGCAAGACAACCAATAATTGCAGACAGTAGTGACAAGGGTACGCCAACAAGGACACCGTAGGAAAAACCACCGACAAAGGCGAGCAGTTGTCGTGGCAAACCAATGGACGTAGTAGCTATACCGACAAGAACAAAAACAAGCATACCCGCAAAGCCAGCGTCATCAAGCCATGCGCCGAATTGATCGACGGGCAACCAATCAGCCGGCGGAAAACGCCAGAACAGAAACAGAATCAACCCGAGCAGACCTAACAAGCCAGGGCCCAGCATGCGCTGTGTCAAAGATTTTTTACTCACACTTGGAATCAGAAACTAAATAAGAAAAGACTAAAAGACTCTAGAGTACAATGACAATGCCACTGTCTGTGATTGAGAACATTTTATCAACCATACACGGATACTGACCATGAAAACGCCCTAAGGTTTTGGAGCTTTTAAAAAAATGGGAATAATACGATTTCAGGCTATGAGAACTATTCCTGGATGCGTATTTACCCGAAGGAATGTACCAGAAGGAATCTACCCAAACGAATTTCTGATGAACCATAAAACATAATGAGACCAGTGATTGTAGTTTCCGCTCGCAAATGTAGGCTTATCACTCTTAAAAGCTATTTGTGTGGTGATTTAATCAATCGACTGTCGAGGTTGGTGGTACGCACTAGCGCAGCAGTCAGTCTGATAATCGCAAGCGGTTGCGCACAGACCGGCATCACGCTGCCTTCCGTGGGGCATGTTGTCGAGATCGCAAAAGAATCCGCACAGGAACCAGAGACCTGGATACCTTTTACTGCGGCAGCTGTCATTTTTGCAACCGGATCGGACGATAACATTTCAGATTGGGCCATTGAAAATACTCCAGTTTTCGGTAGCCAGGACAGTGCTCGTCGCGCGAGCGAAGGTTTAAGAAATTCCTTGGTCGCAGGCATGGCCGTGTCCAGTATTTTTGCGCCAAGTCCTGATAATGAAGATTCAAAATTTCGAACTCGCAGGATTGCAGCTAACGCGCTCGCCTTCGGCACCGTTGCAGGCATTGTTGAAGTCGGCAAGCTAAGCTTCCAACGAGATCGCCCCAATGACAGAGATGACAGAAGCTTCCCATCAGGTCATTCAAGCGGCGCTTTTTCTTCAGCGATTCTGATTGAGCAAAATTTGAATGCGACGATTGAACAACCGTGGCTACGCAAATCAATCAAGATAGGAACGCTAGGCAGCGCCGCCGCTACTGCCTGGGCACGCGTCGAAGCCAGTGAACACTTTCCGGTGGACGTTCTGGTATCGGCCGCACTTAGCAATCTCGTTGTGAAAACGTTTTATAGATCAATAGTCAATGGAGAAGATCAAACAAAACGTCCAACGATTGCCATAGAAACCAGCAGGCATGGCTTTAAGGCCAGGCTTAACTACTCGTTCTAACTGAATCAATACATTTTCAAAACAAGTAAACCCGCACAAGTAAAACCGTAAGAGTTGCTGTTAACAGTTCTACCGTTAGAAACTGAAACCTGCGTTAAACACAGCCGATGTACGTTCCTCGCTACGTGCAAGGGCCAACGACAACAGAAAGCTACGATCCAACGCTGAAATCGAGAAGCCTGCGCCACCTGAAGGGTGTACATCATCCTCATCGTCTTCCTCTTCCAGAAAGACGCGTCCGACATCGGCGAACGCAAACACCCCATATTCGGCCCGAGCTACATATGCGGAGGCCTCGCCCAATGTGTGCCTTAACTCGAGGTTGCCAAACACAGAGGCATCACCGGCAAAACGATCCGTATCAAGACCGCGCACGTTTTCACTACCTCCAATGTAGGCAGCCTCCTGAAACGGAAAGTCACCAGCGACATGCCTGCCCCCGACTCGTAAGGCCAGTAGAGAACGTGAACCGACATCAAAGAATCCAGCTAACTCGCCTTCAAAAGAAGTAAAGGAGTCATCTACATCCCAGACCGCAGGAGAATGGCTACCCTCAAGGCGAAAGTGCATGCCAGAACTGCTCAGAACGGTACGATCCCGAGTATCGTAGTCGAGTCCCGCGAACAATCCGAGCCAACCAAAGTCGCCAACCCCAAGCGGCGCCAAGTCAGTAAGCAAGGTGTCGTCCTCGTCAAGGGAGTTGTGGTTGAGTCGTACTCCAGAAAACAATTGCAGAGCTGGCGTCACGATATAATTCAGACCGGGCGTTATCGTGGCGCGTGTCTGATCGGTTTCAAAACGGTCGCTGTCACCGTCATCAGAAGTATCGTTACCAAAACCAAAGAAGTCGGCTTGGGTAATAGTAGATACGCTGGCATCGAGTGAAAACTGAAGTTTAGGATTCCAAGGCTGGTACACACCAGCGTATCCAGCTTCGACTTCGCCGCGCGTAATAGATACCCCACCAGTAAAGGTGTGGCGTTGGCTAAACGGGTTCTTGCCAAATGCAAATTTGGTCAACGTAAAACCGCCGCCTAAAACCAAGCCTTCTTCTGAACTCGCGCGCCCGATATAATTTGGCAATATGGCAGTGCCCCAGTCTCGCGGTCGCTCGGACTCAGGCGGTACGTTGAGGCTTGGCAGACCGATTTTATCAACAGGATTCGGTGCGATGCGTAACTCTGTTTTGCGTTTCTCAATCTCTTCAGTTTCAGAAAAACGCAGGTCCGCCCGTTCGCATCCTTGAAACGCATCATTAGCAGCGCTACCGATAATGTCTATATCAATCGGACTACGATTCAGATCGTGACACACAAGTGTGTTTTGACCACCACCCAGATAAACTCTGACTGATTTCGTATCCTTTGAGCTCAACTGGCGCTTGAAATACGGAGCCTCTCCGTTATCCAGAGCAACGCTGACTTCAAGTTGTCCATTACCAAGATTACGTAGCTCGAAACGTTCACTTGCATTCGTAGCCTGAACATCAACTTCCGTTGACATGAATCGGTAGATGCGTTCCGCGATCTCAGGTAGTTTGTCGCGCCGCGCTTTCAATATAACGGCGAGTTTGGCAGCACTTAGCTCTTTGTATTCCTCTGGCATAAGACTGACTGCCTCATCGATCACGTCGTCAGTGATGCGGTTAGACAGCTCGTTGGCCATCTCGATCCAATCGCTTCGATCTAGCTCAGCTAAAAACCAACGATGTATCGGCCAACCTTGTGTCGTAAGTCCAAAACTACCTGGATAGTCTTTTCGAAATTGCAGTAAGCGCGGCTCAAACGGCCGGACCAACCAGGGCAGAAAGCCTTGAAAATCCACAAAGGCCTGGTCCCGGTCTTCAGGTATCGGTTGCCAATGTGGTTTACCCGGCAATTTGGCCCAACGATGATTATTCGCGTGTCGATCCCAGTCGCCCAGATAAAAATCAAACAGTCTGAGTCGCAATAGCTCACGGGCATCGACTCTCACATCGGGACTCTCAAGCCATTGCGTCACGATATCAAAGGATTTGATAATTTCAGTTGCACCATTGAAGCCAGCGTATTCGTCAGAGGCTGCGGTGGGAAATTCTTCTATCGTTCCTACTCGGTTCGCGTAGAGCTCGCGAAACTCCCCCAGCGCGGGATCATCTGGCAACATGATCAGCCGGGGTGTGTTGAAAAGCACCCCTGCCGCCTCCGCGAGCGGGGGGACCATACTGGTAGCCGCAGGGTGCAGTGAAGCTTGCTGATCTTGAAAAATATCAGCAATGGCATAGCCTCGCAGAGACTCGTGAAGGTTCTGAGCTTGCTCCTTGACCAGGCTGCGAAAGGTGTAGCTCTTGCCGTCAGCACCTTCGAACGCCAGCCCAAAGGTTTGCGCACCTCCGACCCGGAACAATGGTTTAAGCCCGCCGGCTTCACGACTGAGATCAAGAACCTCGATTTCAATCGGAGTTTCCCAGAGATCACGGTAATCGGCACCCAGTAGTAAACGGTGTATAGGCCCGGCACTCAAGGTGGGGTCGGCCACAATCGTACGGGTCTCAGCGGCGAGCAAGGAACCGCTCGTAAACAGTAGTGCGATCAGGCCAGGCAGCACACTTTTAACGATCGAAGCTCGCGGGAAAGCGCCGAAGAGTTCCATGTAACCCCTATGTTTAGCATCAGTTTTAGCCACAAATACACTCACTTATTTACTGGAAGGTAGAGTAGAGCGTTGCTAATCGTCAGCTCTCGCTTCTATTGACGCTTCGTGACGCCACTGAAATCTAATCAGAAAGCACCCCAGAACTTGGGATAGTACGCACGAAACGCTACGAAATCCGATCAAAAGCGATAGCTCTTAAAGATCGGCGCCGTTTGCTATGGCTATAATATAGCCGTAGGTCATTAATTTATAAAGGTAGGTGTCAATTTGGCATCGTACACCGACTAAATTCGGAACGTTATGTCTCAAGCCTCGACCAGCAGTACATCTCCATTATCGACTAACGAGAGATTTCTGAGCCTCTTTACCGAGGTCAAGCAAGGTGAAGGGACCACCGCGATCCTACTGTTTGCCAATGTGTTTCTTATTCTGCTGGCTTACTACTTCATCAAACCTTTGCGTGAAGGCTGGATCGCCATTTCAGACGTCCAAGGCTTGTCGAAAATGGAGGTCAAGGCCTATTCCAGCTTCCTGCAGAGCATCATGCTGTTATTTGTCGTCGGATGGTACGCACAACTAGCCGCGAAATGGGACCGGGTCACGTTATTTACCCGCGCTACCCTGTTCTGTATTTCAAATATGATTATCTTCTGGGCGCTACAGCCAAACCTGTTCTTTGGCGGGCTGCCACTTATGGGCGTCATCTACTACCTGTGGGTCGGGATGTTCAGCGTTTTCGTCGTCGCCCAGTTCTGGACCTTCGCCGCTGACATCTACACCAATGAGCGTGGCAAAAGGATGCTGCCGTTTATCGCAATCGGCGCGACCTCTGGCGCGGCCTTTGGGTCATGGGCCGTCAATCTGTTGGTAGGCTCAGGTCTGATACCCACCGAAGCATTATTGCTAGTGGCGATCGTCCCATTGCTTGCGTCCATCTTTATTGTTCGAATGGTTGCTCAGCGCGAAGCTATTCATATGAAAGCCGACGCAGATAATCCACCCGAAACGGACGCGGACGCTACCGAGAAACCCAGCATTTGGAGTGGCGCCAAACTGGTACTGCTGAGTAAGTTCCTGTTGTTGGCAGCGTTGGTCACGCTACTGACCAACTGGGTAAACACGAATGGTGAAAACTTGCTGTTCGGCGTCATTCAGGAATCACTGGCAAACGATGCGCAGAAGCAAGGCATTACCGGTGAGGATTCCATACTCGAGTTCGTCCGTGACGGTACCACTGCATTTTATGGGAACTTCTTTTTCTGGGTAAATATCATCGCGTTACTGTTACAGGCCTTTGTTGCCTCGCGACTGTTGAAGTACGGTGGCTTTGCCGCAATCCTGTTGATTCTGCCCGTTATCGCTCTGACATCTTACACGGTGATGGCATTACTGCCTGTGCTGGCAGTGGTCAAGATGATGAAGATTGCAGAAAACGCAACAGACTATTCATTGAATAATACGTCACGTCATGTTCTGTGGTTACCGGTGAGTTCCGCAATGAAATTCCGAGGCAAACCCGCTATTGACACGCTCTATGTCCGCCTCGGAGATGGCCTCGCAGCGATCACTGTATTGATAGGGGTGCAAATGTTGTCACTTTCAACATCAGGGTTCTTTGCCTTCAATGTGTTTCTTGTCTTATGTTGGTTGATCGTCGGCATATTGCTGGTCAGAGAACATCGACGAGCATCATCAGGTGAACCTATCTGATTACGAGATCGCGATGTAGAGATCAACACGATCTCTACGTCTCTTTATTTTTATCAAACTCCGAAAAGTCCACCCCGCGTTCAGAAGCATACTTACGCATGGTATGCAAGGAATCCACAGCACCTGACAAATTATCAGCGACTGATCGCATCAGCGTTGATGCCGCCATCCCATCGTTTTCGATAACTGCCATCAATTCAGATGCACCGATGCGTAGAAACATGCAGTCTTCCTTAGTGACAAGATTAAGCGTGCGTCGTTGTTTAAGGATAACCGAGAGATCTCCTATCAATCGACCCGGCACGATTTCTGAGACCAAATGTGTTTCGCCATCCGTCTCTGGCCAATACAATCCAGCGGAACCGCTGACACACAAATAAGCCGCGTCCGCTTCCTCATCCGCGGTGAATATTTTTTGCCCCGCCTCAGCTTCAAACCACTGCGCACCAAATGCCAACAGACGCTGTTGCTTGCGATCAAATTTACCAAATAAATCGGTGTTGGCTATCGCTTCAATTTTTCGGCTGAGATCCTGGCGAGCATCCATATCCAGCCCTTTGTCTTGCTGAACACCACCATCAATTCGACCGCCCACTATTTCAACAAACAGGTCGAAATACTCAGGGTTTGTGATCGTACGTTCAATAAACAGGATGGTTGTATCCGGCATCAGTTTGCTAATACGCTTGCCAACCCGTTCGCGCGCTTCAGCATCAAGACTAGCAAGGGAATTTTCAAGAATCAGCACATCGGGCTTCTTGATTCCCGCCCGGCTAAAGGCAACTCGTTCCCTGAAAACGGCGGGGAGATTAGCACCACCCAGGGAGGTATCCAGATCGTGAATGGTTTGCGCCGCTAATCGTCGCAATCCGTGCTTACTGAGTACATCAACGATAATATCCTCGATCAAGGCTTCTCGCGCACCTGCGACGCGTGAGATCTGCCCAAATATAGCGTTACCCATGAGCGTCATCACGGGGTAGTATTTTTTCGGGTCGATAGTCTCGAATAGATTGTTCAGCGCTTCTACCATTTTCAAAGCACTCTTCTTGCGAATTTCAAGCAATCGCTGTTTGAATATGTCATCGAATGCAGGGCCGATTTGTTCGGCCGAAAAAGCAAAAGGAACCGTCAACATGAGTGCATAGTCTTCTTCGGGTAGTCTGGCATCTCCACTGGCACGCCGCTCTTTGGCGATAGCACCGAGACGCTGATAGAGTTCTTCGTCCAAATTCAAGCGTCTGAACAACGGATGATTGGTGCCATCATCACCAAAGGTTGAAGTCAGACTCTCAATCAAGGTCGCAGACATTTGCATCAACTCGTCTGCGATTCCTTGCTCGCGTAATATACGAACAAAGTTTTCGTCTTTGGACAAGGACTGTTGTGACATCTTGCTAGTGGGCAGGGCGTAGAGCAAGTTACTACCTAACAGTGACACCGGGTTGAACTTGTCAGGATGAAAACCATGAACAATGTCATCCAGACCCGCCTCCGCAAGACGCTCTGCGATCTCGGGCCGCAATCGCACAATTGCATCAGCCAGCTCCTGATGATCATCCGCATCATGCCTTGAACGTAAGGCACGACGCACCATGAAATCATCGATTCCCATCGCCTCAACCAGATGGAACCACCAATCCTGGATGGCTTCTGAAGAGTCCAGTCCTGCAATTGCAGGGTCAACCCAGTCTGCATCAAACGGATCGACGCTATTGCCTGATTGTTCGGCTTTTATCCGATAGACGTCATCACCAGAGTGTCCTTCTGTGCTCTCGACAGGTTGGTTTTTGAAGGGCATCAGAAGGTTTTCGCCCAGTGTACCCTGCAAGATTTGCGGATTCGAATGGGCATAGCCGATACAGTTGGCCAAGGTCACTTGATGCAAGGTGTTCAATTCATGACCCGCAATTCTGACCGAACCGCGCATTGGAATGACCTCCCGGGTAAGCAGGTCAGAAAATGCCTGGCTAGTGGCTTCATTACTTGCTTTGACAGCCACGCGAGCACCCTGCGGTATTTTCAAGTTGATGTTTTCCAACACGGCAATACCTTCTGCATCGCGGACGGTAACATCCCTGATTTCAATATCACCGCGTAAGCTTTCAACCCTCGAAGGCGTGCCTTCAAACAAGTGATCTGCCACCAATGGCTTCGGCGCAAAACGTTCTGTTACCACATCCCATCGCAGGGACATATCCTGAATCTGATTGTAGAAAGCCAACAGTTCTTTCCACGGTGACGACATATCCTTATAAGCCGCCAGGGCTGCCACCAAAGCGCCAACGGAAATGTGCCCAGTGATGGCCAGATAACCACCTACCGCGTAGAAAAAAAACGGCGTCAGCTGATTGATGAGATTATTCAGAAATTTCATGAAGAAAGTTCTCTGATAAATCTCGAAGCGAATGTCGTACAGTTTTCCAAGGCGCTTGGAAAACATCGACAAGCGATATCGCATACCACCGTTGATTCGGATATCACTCACCGCTGCTGCAGTCTCACCAATATCAGCCGCAAGTTTGCGAACCTGTTGTGTCCGATCTTTGTTGAGAAGATTGATTTGGTGCTGCAATTTAGGAATGAGCCATGCCTGCAACGGAATCAAAGCAACGGCAGCCATGCCAAACCAGAAGCTCTGAGCGAACAGAAAGATCAAAATGGTCAGCATCTGACCGGTCAGCAGAACCGGCAGAGACAATATATCCCCCATAAGCCCACCCATCGGCTCTGCTTCGGAGGTCACCATCGAAACCAGCTCACCCTGACTTGTGTTGCGAAAATATGAGCGCGGGAATCGTAAAATGCGTGTCAATAGCTGATAGCGAAATCGACGCAGCAAGCGTTCAGCCAGCACACCTTTCATGGTGTTCAGCCGCATCTTGAACACCAGATTCGTCACCACTGCCAAAAAAAAGCCGGCACAAAGAACCATCAGAAATTGAATTTGCGTGAACTCAATTCCCAGAAAAACGATATTTTCGCCAGTTCCACCAATCGCATCATTAATGATGCGCTTGGGCAGCTCAAGAGTCGCAAACAAAACTGGAAAGGTCAAAAGGGTGATCAACAATTGAATGATCTGTTCTTTCTTCGAGTATTTCCAGATGAACTTAAAAAGACTCTTTTCCATCAACTGCTCTCTTCAGGACTGGGTGCTGCTGGCGAGTACGGAGAACCCAGCCAAAAACCGGAATGCCAAGTTTGACAGATC
>CAYULV010000010.1:0-17694 GCA_964445655.1 uncultured Granulosicoccaceae bacterium
GTGAACCGAAGCTGGGGGCCAGATGAAGACCAGTTGCCAGAGCGTCACAGTGCCAGCGACTTCGACAATCTTGGTTGATGTGATGGGTTAAGGTCACGTTGACCTAGGTTATTTGTATCGACCACTGATAGCTGTTTGTATCTACGGTCAAGCAAAGGCCACTGGTGTCATTAAAACTTCCTGGCGTGCCGCGTACTTCCACGCGCACGCTGAAGCTGAAGTCACCCAGTTCAATGGGTGTGCCAAACAAGCGGAAATCGCGACCGGAACTTTCCATCTGGATACCCTCTGGTAAGTCGCCAATGGTCGTAAACAGAAAGTCGAAATTGTCGTCGCGCGGTTCGTTGCGAATACTCACTTGAATCAGTTCGCTGTAGGTCTGATTCAGGATTGGATCTGGCAGTGTGTTCGGGCTTAGCACGGGTCGATCGTTGTCAATGCAATCGATTGCCGCGTCAATAAAGAATTCGCAGCCGCCAAGGGACATAGCAGATAGCACCCCGACGAACAGCATTGCTCTTCGCGGTGGTCGATATGCCTTTTGCATGGATACTTCCCTGATTCTTTGTAAACGGTTGCTAGCCGTACAAGGTGGTTTGGTCAAAGGATAGAGTAGAGTCTTTAATATTGCATAGAAAGATTTGCTGAAAAATCAATGAGCGAAGTAGAGAGGTGCTCAAGCTTGGTTTGGATCTGTTGAGCGGGATTTTGTACGTGCCGAGGAGCATCATTACAAGCCTCAAGTAACTTTCGGATAGGCCGCTAATCAACTACCAATGACAGTGCCCTGTCGCCTTGGTTCAAGGCTTGTTTTCAAGGTGGCAAGTGTGAGTATGGCTGAAAGTCGAAACAGAAGATTAGTCAGTGGTCAGCGTGTCGTGTGCGCGTGCTCGCTGGAGCTGCCGAAATCAGATCCATTTTTGGTATACAAAGCGTCTCGTAAAGGCGTGTTTGTTTTGAACGTTCGTGGTGGTAGCTTATATCTGGCTGATCAATTTACCGAGAGAAGCATCGCTAAGGTTTTTCCGTCGGATCAATCATCCGTAATCAAAAATTTCAAGCTTTACCCAAAGGATGCACCGATAGTCGAGCTTGGTGATATTTCCGTGCGCTACCTGAAACTCACCCAAGACTCTAAAATGGTGGGTGTGGTGTTAAGGTTTACCAATCTAACAGACGAGCAGATTGATATTCTCAATGGCCTGCCCAGGCATTTTCCGATCGCTGGTTCTGATGAGGTAGCCTCTGTTCCCATTGACGATGTATATCGTCCTAAGTACTGATACGTCAGGACGTGTTTGGCTTCAGAATTTAAATTTTGCTATTCGCCGACGATGTCCAGTTGTATGTCAGTTGTATAAGTGGGCTGAGCGCGTTTTCGAAAAGTGTTCCCAGCGTTTTACGTTATCGCACGCATTGTCCTTTTCGAGAACCTGTTACTTCTTTGCTCGCATCGCTGTGCCGCTGCGGCTTTTTAGAGGAACTTGAACAGCGGGATCAAGTCTACGCGATACCGACGCGTGATTCTGTACGGGGCCTGCATCAATGGATGTGTCTGAGTACAATGGAGGCGCCTGTTTGGTGCCGGTAGCTCGCGCTTGGTTTGGCGGCGGCACCTGATCAGTAAACACTGTGAGGATCTGTCAATGGAACAGCGGCGACTATGGGCTCTTGTTTATATAGGCTGCTCCTTCCTGTTGGCATTGTTCTGGAAGCCGGACGCATGGCGTTATCTTCGCGATGATTTTATTGGTAAGGATACGATCTTCAATCTTTCGAGAGTGGAGCAGTCGGGCCTTGTTGTTCTTACAGTCTTACTCATCATTTTGTTGTTATGGCTGAATTTATACAAATCCCGATTACTTGATCGTTTTGTGTCGCAACTCCAGAGCAATTCTAATCTCAGGCATACCGTTGCGTTTGCCGATCTATCCCTGACGATTTTATTATTTTTCGTGGCCATCGCAATAGTTCCACAGTTTCTGTACTTGTATTACATGCAAATCATTGCTGGTTTGCCAATGCAGTGGATTGCTTCTTTACCCACGTTTGAAAAATTTCAGAAGCTTGTGCTGATGAATCCAGTGGATTCTCTCAACACCATGGTCAGTGGGCTGACCTTCTGGTCGATGATCGCGGGAGTTCTACTTTATTGGGTCTATCGATACACGGCTGTATTGGATCCGGTTGGACGCGCAATTGTTGGTGTCGTGGCGCTGGGTCTGTTCAGCTCTTGTTTGCTGGCTCTTTTTTAAGCACGGCGTATATCGTTAATAATACAAAGACTGCCAGTGCTGGCAACACAATGTAGTCGATCAGGCCAAGCATCGAAGACAGTCCAACTGCGCTAAATAACACCACCAATACGGGCGTAAAGCAGCACAGTGCGGAAATGATGCTGCCAACGATGCCCACTTTGAAAAGGCGATTATTTTTCATTGAACAAACCCTCCTTTAAATTAAATCTTCGAACCAATATTCTCTGCAATCAAATCCTTATACAGCATGCGTATTCGATTCATCACGGGTCGGTCATCATCACCGATTTTCTTGCCGTCTATTTCAGCAACCGGAACCTGAGCGCCGAAAGTGCCGGTCAGAAATGCTTCATCTGCCGAGTAGGCTTCATACAAAGAGTAATTCTTTTCGAAAACCGGAATGTCGTTTGCCCGGCAGAGATCGATGACCTTTTGACGGGTAACGCCATTCATGCAGTAGTCACCAGTTGATGTCCATACCTCATCTTTTTTTACGATAAAAAAATTGCAGGCATTGGTGGTATTAACAAAACCGTGAGGGTCAAGCATCAGGCCTTCATCAGCACCAGACTGTTCCGCCTGCAAACAGGCGATGACACAATTCAGTTTCGAGTGGCTATTGAATTTTGCATCCTGACTCATGGGCAACCCGCGTACTTGAGGCACGGTGGCGAGTCTGATGCCTTTGGTTTGAACATCATTGGCAGGCTTTGAGTGTTCGATGATGATCACAATGGTTGGGCCGGTTCGTGACAGCGAAGGGTGTTGAAAAGGTTTGGCCTTCATTCCACGTGTAACCATCAGGCGGCAGTGCGCATCGTTTGTCATGTTGTTTGCTTCGGCCGTTTGTTGCAAAGCATCGGCAATACCTTGTCGATCCATGCCGATATCCAGCGACACCGCCTTGCAGCTACCGAAGAGCCGGTCCATGTGCTCATCAAAAAATGCCCATTTGCCGTTGTATAGACGCATGCCTTCCCACATACCGTCACCGAGCATGAAGCCCGAATCATAGACTGACACCTTGGCTTCATTGCGGGGAACGATGTCCCCATTGACGTAAATTTTTATGTGCTCGTTTCGAGCATCATCCTCGGCATCATGTGTGGTCGTTGCGTGGATATCGTTGGGCATGGTCTTGGTTTTCAGATCACTTGCAGTCAGTATGAGGCATGTTTTGTTCGACGCCAACCGTTTTTCATAGTGATACCGGGCGTCTGGATTTTAACGGCGGGATTGGTTTGAAAAAAATGTTCAATAAAGGTTTTCCTTCATGATAATTTCGATTCGAATACGTTCTTGTGAAGCAATGATTTCCATCTGATCGCTGGTTGCACGTAGAAGGCGCAATGAGCTTCGAATGATATGACCTAAATCCTGCGTGATGACCGCGTCAATGCTGCCGTTTTTCAATGCGTTTTCGGTATGCGGGGTTAGTTCATGCGCGATGACCAGAGGTCGAGGCTGTGGGGCCAACTCGGCAAGACAGCGCGTTAGCATACGACTGCCGGCACCGAGTGAGTACACGCCTCGAATATCGTCATTATGGCGAAACGACCGTGACACCATGTGCGTAATCTTGTCCAGGTCATCATGACTTTCCATTGTTGGCAAGACTTCAAGCTGTGGGAAAGCGTTATGTATGACGTGATCAAAGCCTAGGCGGCGCTCCGCACTGTCGTGAGATTGCATTGAGCTAGCGACGACCATCAATTTACCGGGTTCCTTGCCAGCGAAACGACCCAGTAGCTCACCAGCAGTACGTCCCGCTGCAATGTTGTTAATGCCGACAAAGTAATCACGGTCGGTATTGGGCAAGTCTGAAATCAGTGCCACAACCGCTACCCCTGATTCCTTCAAGTGCCGAATCGCGTCACGGACAAGAGGCGTTTCGGTCGCAAGTATCGCAACGCCATCGATTTGCTTGGTGTCTAAGTTGTTCAGTACTTTGACGAGTGCATGCGGATCATGTAACGGCGCTTGTTCCAACTGCAAGTCAGTACGTTCAGCGATGGCCGTGACGCTGCACTCAGTTATAGTGTTGCGAATGGCCGTATGGAATTCATTGCCACCGTCTGGAACAACAAAAACGAGACGGTAGGTTCTTTGCCGAGCGAGGTTGGCGGCAGAGACATCACGTACGTAACCCAGGCGATCAATAGCTCTTTTGACTTTCTCTATCGTAGGGGCGCGCACGCCGGGACGCTCATTGAGTACCCGGTCCACAGTGGCAAGGCTGACGCCTGCCTCCTTGGCAATGTCACTGGTGGTCGGTCGCAACTGCTTTTACTCCGGAAAATCCCAATGCAAAGTAGTGCATTGGCCCAAACGAACTGTGGACAGTCGATGTCAGAGCCGTTATTATATCTCAGTCATTTGAGGTACGTACCTCAAATGTCACGAAGAATTCAAAAAAATATCCAGATGCAAGTCTGTTCGCGTCTGACCCACCATTTTGAGGAGGAGTCTGATGAAGTTATTCCGATTATCACTAGGGGCTGTGGTACTCGCCGGTGGCATGGCGACCGCGCCGGCAGCCATGGCCGATGACCTGACCCTGTGCTGGGCCGCTTGGGACCCAGCCAATGCCTTGGTTGAACTGAGTAAGGAATTTGAAGCCGAAAGCGGTCACAACATGAGCTTCGAATTCATTCCCTGGCCAAACTTCGCCGATCGCATGCTTAACGAATTGAATTCGGGCGGCCAATTGTGTGATTTGCTGATTGGTGACAGTCAATGGATTGGTGGTGGCGCAGAGAATGGCCACTATGTACAGCTCAATGAATTCTTCGACGGTGAAGGCATCAGCATGGATGATTTTGCCCCGGCGACTGTTTATGCCTATTCGACATGGCCCAAGGGCGAGCCGAACTATTACGCCTTGCCTGCGATGGGCGATGCCAATGGTTGGTTCTATCGAAAGGATTGGTTCGCTCGTGAAGATATCCAGGCGGCTTTCAAGGAAGCCACGGGGCGTGAGCTTGCCGAGCCAAAAACTCAGAAAGAGTTAATTGAGATTGCCAAGTTCTTCCAGGGTCGCGAGATCGACGGGAACACAGTCTACGGTGCTGCGATCTTTACCGAGCGTGGCTCTGAAGGTATCACCATGGGTGCAACTGGCGCTTTGTATGCCTGGGGTTTCAAATACGAAAACACACCGGGCAAATACGATATGGAAGGTGCAGTTAATTCTGCGGAAGCGGTAGAGGCGTTGGAATTCTATAAGGAATTCTACGAGTGCTGTACGCCGCCGGGCTATACCAACTCTTATATGGGTGAAAGCCTTGATGCATTCAAATCCGGGCAGGTTGCCATGGCGATGAACTGGTTTGCCTTCTTCCCAGGACTTTATGCTGATCCGGATACCGGTGGCGACAAAATCGACTTCTTCGTCAATCCGCCGCAGAACGTTGCAGCGTCAACGCTCGGTGGACAAGGTATTTCAGTAGTCAGTTACTCTGAGAAACAGGATGCGGCGTTGGAATATATCAAGTGGTTTGCAAATCCTGACGTTCAAGCCAAATGGTGGGCACTTGGTGGTTACTCCGCTCACAACTCTGTGCTCAACGATCCATCATTTGTTGACAGCCAACCTTTTGCTGGTGATTTTCTCGTCGCGATGGATGGTGTGCAAGATTTCTGGCAAGAGCCAACTTATGCCGAATTGCTTTTAGCCATGCAAAAACGACTGCACGATTACATCGTTGCTGATCAAGGCACTGCGCAGGAAGCATTGGACAAGCTGATTGAAGACTGGACCGAGGTTTTTGAAGATGAAGGCAAGCTGTAAGCCTTATTCGGGACCAGTAGTAATCTGTTGAGTTCAGCAGACCTTGCCCGAATATCGGGCAAGGTCTGTATTCCAGATGTATTAATTGCATTTTGATTTCATTCGCGATAACGACCCAAGGGCTGGCTCTGCATAGCAGTGCTTGTCTACCAAGGCATTACGCAGACAAACATGATTGAGAAACCCATAGCGCGCGCTGCAGAGGCGACGCCAACAGGTGTGGCACGCCGTATAAAAGGGCTGTCCGACAAGGCAGTGGCCTGGATTTTTGTTGGTCCGACTATCCTTTTGCTGCTGGCGATCAACATTTTCCCGTTGATCTGGACGATTAACCTGAGCTTCACAAACTTTCGCGCCAATCGCCCTAACAGGGAGGTGGCGTATGTCGGTTTTCGCAATTACGAGCGCATCCTTAACGACTCCGATATCTGGCTCAGTATGCAGGCGACGGCGCACTTTCTGATCTGGACCATCGTTTTTCAAGTGTTGATCGGGTTTATGCTTGCCTGGTTGATCAATCGCAAGTTCAAAGGGAATGATCTTTGGACAACCATCATTGTTCTGCCGATGATGTTGTCACCCGCGGTCGTCGGTAATTTCTGGACATTTCTTTATCAGCCTCAAATCGGTTTGTTCAATTACATCATTGCGTTTTTCTCAGGCAAGGACCCGTCATCATTCGAGATGCTCGGCTCGGTTGATCTGGCACCCTGGTCCATTGTTATTGTTGATACGTGGATGTGGACGCCGTTTGTCATGCTGATCTGTCTGGCGGGGCTTAGATCGATCCCGGACTATATCTACGAAGCCGCGGAAATTGATCGTGCATCGAAATGGCGGCAATTCTGGACCATCACAGTGCCAATGGTATTGCCCTTTTTAATGCTGGCTGTGTTGTTCCGTGGCATCGAGAACTTCAAGATGTTTGATCTTGTCGTGCAGTTGACCGGGGGTGGGCCAGGGTCGATCACCGAACTTGCATCGATAAATCTAAAGCGTGAGGCCTTCGAGAAGTGGCGGACTGGTTATTCGTCTGCGTTTGCCATCATTCTTTTTGTAACGGTATTTGGTCTTGCCAGTATTTATGTCAAGGCATTGAACAAGGTGAAGGAACGATGAGTTACTCGATCACGGAGCCATCTTCCCGGCAGAAAACACTCGCTGCGACCTTGGTTATCACCTATGCGGTGATTACCTTGATTCCGTTATTGTGGGTCTTTATCACAGGCTTCAAGACTCCGCCTGACAGCATAAGTTATCCACCCAAGCTTGTTTTTTCGCCATCACTTGAAGGTTATGTAAATCTATTTACAACGCGAACACGTGTTGCGCCAGAGACACTTGCATCATTGCCACCGCCAGCCAACTTCGCCGAAGAGATTGTCCGTAACCGCAATATGGTCATTGCCGGGCCTTCGAAATTCGGTGAAAGGTTCATGAACTCGGTCATCATCGGATTCGGGTCGACGTTCCTTTCCATTTTTCTTGGAACGCTGGCAGCCTATGGCTTTTCGCGTTTCAAGGTGCCGCTCAAGGATGACTTGTTATTTTTTATCTTGTCGACTCGGATGATGCCGCCTATTGCCGTTGCGATTCCTATCTTCCTGATGTATCGAAAAATTGGCTTGTCGGATACGCATTTAGGAATGATCCATTATATACAGCGGTGAATATCTCGCTTGCCGTCTGGTTACTTAAGGGCTTTATTGACGAAATTCCGCTTGAGTATGAAGAGGCCGCCTTGATCGATGGTTATACGCGTTTTCAAGCGTTCTACAAGGTTGTGTTACCGCAGGCTGCAACCGGCATAGCATCAACTGCTATTTTTTGTTTGATATTCGCCTGGAACGAGTATGCGTTTGCGGTGCTTTTGACATCAGGCACCGCGCAAACGGCGCCACCGTTTATTCCCACGATTATTGGCGTTGGTGGTCTCGACTGGCCAGCAGTCGCGGCGGGTGCGACGATCTTTTTGATGCCGGTACTGATCTTTACCATACTGCTACGCAAGCATCTATTGCGTGGTATCACCTTTGGGGCGGTGCGCAAATGATTAGCTTCTTCTCGGGACTGTTTCGCTTCAGACGTGGATCGTGGGAGATCATTGCGACGATTCTGATTGCCGTTGGCGTTTTCATGCTGATGCAACCGTTTGTCATGTGGGCGTATACCTATTCGTTTATCACAACGTTGGTGGGTACCGTTATGTTCATGGTCGTCAGTCATTTTCCGGAGTAAACCATGGCGGAAATCATCATCAAGGATCTCGCCAAGAATTTCGGTGACTTTACCGCGGTTCATGCCTCTTCATTTACGGTGGAGGACGGTGAGTTTTTCATGCTGCTTGGTCCGTCAGGTTGTGGCAAGACGACAACCTTGCGCATGATTGCCGGGTTGGAAATGCCATCGGGTGGAGAAATTCATATCGGTGGCGAAGAAGTCAGCCAGCAGCCTGCCTCGCAACGGGATATCGCCTTTGTGTTTCAGATGTTTGCCCTGTATCCCCACATGAATGTGCGGCGTAATCTGACGTATCCCCTGGTCAGTCAGGGCATGAAGCGTAAGGACATCAAAAAGAAGCTTGCTGAGGTTGTCGATATCCTGGGCATTCATGACATTCTGAACAAGCCGGTAGGGGGGTTATCTGGCGGGGATCGACAACGTGTCGCGTTGGGCCGTGCAATAGTGCGGGATCCCAAAGCATTCATGATGGATGAGCCGCTAGGTGCGCTGGACGCTGAATTTCGTGAGCATATGTCTGAAGAATTGCGTGCCTTGCATGATCGTATGAATGCGACGACTGTCTATGTGACACACGATCAACTCGAAGCGATGCAAATGGGGGACAAGATTGTGGTCATGAATCACGGTGTTGTTGAACAGTTTGGTACCCCGCAGGATATCTACGACAAACCCGCGACACTGTTTGTTGCTGACTTCATCGGATCACCTGCAATGAATTTTCTGCACTACGACGGTCATGTCTCCGCTGGCGACACTTCAGTCACTTTCAACGGGCAGACAATCGGCGTACCGGAACAGCGACAGGGGCATAGCGGCAAGCTGGTGTTTGGTGTTCGGCCAGAACATGTATCTCTGGTTGATGGTGGTTCAGTTCGAGGTGAGATCATCGCAACGGAGTATCTCGGTACAACGCAGATTGTTACGGTCAATACCCCTGATGGCGTGACCAAGGTCAGGCAGGATGCAGCGAAGATGGCAACAGTTGGTGATAACGTTGGGCTCGATTTCAATGAGCAGACAGTGACCTTGTTTGATGCCAGTTCAGGTCGTGCGCTTGTCTCGGCCTTGAACGAAGGAGTGCTTGGGCATGGCTGAAGTCGAACTAAGCGGTATTAGCAAGTCGTTTGGTAGCGACAGGGCTGTCAAGGACATATCGCTACGTGTTAATGATGGTAGTTTTGTGGTGCTGCTCGGGCCAACCGGTGCTGGCAAGACCACCACCTTGCGGCTCATAGCGGGACTCGAAGAGCCGGATGCTGGTGATGTAATGATTGCCGGACGACGCGTCACACAGGAGACACCAGCGCAACGTGATGTGGCCATGGTGTTTCAGCAATACTCTTTGTATCCGCATCTTTCAGTCCGCCAGAATCTTGAGTTTCCATTGAAGTCTCCTGTGCTGCGTACACCGAAAGACGAAATCAAGCGCAAGGTCGAATCGGTTGCTGAAGTTTTGCATATCAGTCACAAACTGAATAACAAGGCGACAGAGTTGTCGGGCGGTGAGATGCAACGGGTCTCAATCGGTCGCGCCCTGGTGCGAAGCCCTTCAATCTATTTGATGGATGAACCCTTGAGTTCACTCGATGCCAAACTGCGAGCGGATCTCAGGCTGGAACTCAAGCGATTGCAGTCGGAACTGGGTTCGACGATTCTGTATGTTACTCACGACCAGGTTGAAGCAATGACACTGGCCACTGAGGTCGGCGTGCTGAACGAAGGTGAACTAGTACAGTTTGGTTCACCGAGAGATATCTATGAGAATCCGTCCAGTGTTTACGTTGCCACTCGACTGGGTTTGCCTCGTATCAATACGGTGCCGGCAGATCTTTTCCCGGGTACGCCATCTGGCGTGGCGACCATCGGCCTCAGGCCCGAGAACATTGCACTGGGTGATGGGCAGCAAGGGAATGTAACTCGTGTTGAACACCTTGGCGATCAGACACGACTTCATCTGGAGCTGTCTGGCCATAAATTGGTCACCTTGACCGATGCCCATACCTCTATAAGTGCAGGTGATACGGTGGCAATCCAACCAAAGCGTCCCTTGTTTTTTGATCACGAAGGGATGCGCATGACAGTAGGAGAAAACTGATGGATCAATTTATCAATGCTCGTGACGCCATCGTTACCGATGCGATAGAAGGTGTCTTGTCGGCGTCTGGTGGAAGCCTTGCGCGACTCGATGGTTTCCCGCATATCAAGGTCGTGGTGAGAAAGGATTGGGACAAGTCAAAAGTCGCGCTGGTCTCGGGTGGTGGTTCGGGTCATGAGCCTGCACATGCAGGTTTCGTTGGTAAAGGATTATTGACGGCCGCTGTCTGTGGAGATGTGTTTGCGTCTCCTTCGGTTGATGCGGTGCTCGCGGGCATTCTTTCTGTCAGCGGCAAGGCCGGTTGTCTGCTTATCGTCAAGAACTACACGGGTGACCGGCTTAACTTTGGCCTGGCTGCCGAGCGTGCACGTACCTTTGGGGTAAAGGTTCGCATGGTCATCGTAGATGATGACATTGCCTTGCCGGATCTACCGCAGGCAAGAGGTGTTGCCGGGACTCTGTTTGTACACAAGATTGCCGGTGCGATGGCCGAAGCCGGGGACGATCTCGATAAAATTGCAACGGTTGCTGAAAATATAATTGAAGGCACCAAGACAATTGGCATGTCGCTCGATACCTGCACGATACCGGGTTCGCCAAAAGAAGAACGTATTGCCCTAGGCAAGGCGGAACTCGGCCTCGGTATCCATGGAGAAGCGGGAGTTGAACAAGTTGACTTCACGGATGCCCGCACAGCCATGTTGCAGGTCACAACAAAACTTGCCGAGGCGATGGATAGCTCTGCAAACTATGTCGCCTTGTTAAATAATCTGGGTGGAACGACACCACTTGAAATGTCGATTCTGGCTGACGAACTACGCAAGTCACCGATTGCTCCACAGCTAAAATGGATCATTGGGCCTGGCTTGCTGATGACCTCACTCGACATGCGCGGTTTTTCTCTTTCGGTGTTACCGGTAAGCCCGGACTATGAAAAACAGCTGCTGAGTGAAGTCGGGCCGAATGCCTGGGCGAGTATGCAAAAACTCTCGGCGCCCGAGATCGTGCCATTGCCGGATGGACTGTCACCGATCAAGGCAATCGCGTCAGAGCACGCAGAGCGAAAAGCGTTTCTGGCGCGCTGTTGCGATATTTTGATCGATGCAGAAGCCACTCTCAATGCACTGGATGCGAAATCGGGTGATGGTGATACCGGTAGCACGCTGGCTGGCGCCGCACGTTCGATGAAAAAGGCATTGCCGCGTCTGCCATTGGCTGACATGACACAACTCTATCGTGCAATCGGTACCGAGCTCAGTCAGACGATGGGTGGTTCCTCAGGGGTATTACTGGCTATATTTTTTACAGCCGCTGGTGATGCATCGGCATCAGGTCAGGATCTCGCGGGTTCCTTGAAGGCCGGAATGCTCAGAATTCAGGAAGTCGGTGGCGCTAGTCTCGGAGATCGAACCATGATCGATGCCTTGTCGCCAGCACTTGATGCATTGGCGCAGGATCTTTCTGCATCCGCAAAAGCTGCTCGAAAAGGTGCTGACAAGACTGCATCGATTGTCAATGCGAAAGCCGGACGTGCAACCTATGTGTCGGCCGACAAGCTAAAGGGTCATAACGACCCGGGAGCCGAGGCTGTTGCGATTTTACTTGAAAGCCTTGTTAGTGCTTGAGTCGCTTTGCAGGGCAGCACAGGCGCAAGCATTTAAATACCTATGAGGATATTGGAATATCCTCATAGGTAAGACTACGTTATTTCTAGGCAGCGTCTAGGAATTCATTGCCGCCAATATCTTCATTGGCATTGATTTCAGCGATGAGCTCTGCCAACACAGTATCAGCCTTTTCGTTGTCAATCTGGCAAGTACCCGCTGCTGCATGTCCGCCGCCGCCATATTGCAGCATCAGTTCACCCACGTTGGTATAACAGCTTCGATCAAAAATGGATTTTCCGGTGGCGAAAACCGTGTTCTGCTTCTGGAAGCCCCACATCTGGTGAATCGAGATATTGCATTGAGGGAACATGGCATAGATAAAGAAACGACTGCCGGCGAAGATAACTTCTTCATCGCGCAAATCAAGCACGACAAGATTGCCGTGTACCGTTGAGCATCGTTCAAGCTGCGCCTTGAAATCATCACGTTGACTTTCGTATAAATCGATTCGCTCACGGATATCAGGCATATCCAGAATTTCGTCAATCGAGTGATCCTTGCAAGCATCGATCAAGTCCATCATCAGGGCATAGTTAGAGATTCTGAATTCACGAAAGCGGCCGAGTCCGGTACGCGAGTCCATCAGCATGTTCAGAAGTTCCCATCGTTTTGGTTCAAGGACTTCGTCGATGCTGTACTGCGCGGAGTCCGCCTTGTCGACAGCAACCATCATGTCGTCCCAACGATCCGGGAATGCTTTTTCACCACCAAAGTGACGCCATACAACGCGGGCGGCTGATGGTGAATCTGCATCAATGACATAGTTATCGTCTGTGGATTTGTTTCGTTGCACTTCAGACGCATGGTGATCAAAAACCATATGTGCGCCGGGCACATAGGGCAGATTCGTAGTGATGTCGTTAGCCGTGATTTCGACAAGACCGTCTTGCATGTCTTTCGGGTGCACGAACTTGATCTCATCAATCATGTCGAGATGTTTAAGCAGCACAGCACATACAAGCCCGTCAAAATCGCTACGTGTGACCAGTCTGTATTTTTGCGTCATTGTGTATTCCTTTAAAATCCACTCATATGCAAGCGCGCAGCGGCCACAACCGAGTGAGGGTGAAAGTCAATTCAAAGTGACAAAGGTGCAAATTGTGTGCAACTGCCCGGAAGTAACGGGTTTCATGCCACTGAAATTAAGGGTGTGTTTCACAGTTCGGGAGTTAAATCACCCAAATCGTGACGGAATTAGTCCAACTTTTGACCGTTGTAGCCATTTACCTGACGCAAAAAAGCTGACTCCTGATGTCAGGAAAGTTCGATGGCTTGCCCGTGCGGCGTTTGCTGCGCCGCGTGGTTCCAACGGCGATACAAATCGGCCAGCTGTGATTCGGAGCCAATCTCTTTTGCCACCAGCATACATTCAAGTGCCGTTAGCCAATGGTGGTAGTAGGTATCACCGAGATCAGCATCGCCTTTGGATTGGGCGTGCTTGATCTCCCGACTCAGCATCGCAGCCCATTCAGACCAACTAAATACACCACGCTCATGCAGGCTTAGCACTATTGCAAAGACTTCCGCCTGCCAGGGTTCTTTGAATACGGGTTCGTTTTTTTCTCGTGGAATTTCTGGCAGCTCGCGTAGCAATACACCTTGCGCTGATGAACTGGAATTTACAGAATTCATTGTGTGTTGTCCGCTGCATCATGGGCGAGGAGATAAGGTTCCCAGCAATCAACGTAAACCTTATTGTTCAGAGGTTTGTCGTTACCCCAAAGTTCTCTTGCAACAAAGCTCACATTGTATAACCACTGCGGCTGCTCACCTTCTCCAATGGCGTGTGTATCCGGGAAGATATGACATCCGTGAACTCGTTCTACTGTACCGTAGTGCCCGCGTATATAAGCAGGCAAGCGAGTGTGTGTACTGCGATGCAATTGACGAACCCTGACGCGATCCCCTGTCTTGAATTGAGCGGGTGTTTCGGTTTGACGATCGACTGGTGATCCCGCAGCCAGTGTCGCCTTGACATCGGCGGCCTGTAAAACTCGTTTTAATTTCGCCGCAGGCTCAGTTGCTGAACCGCGTTTGAGTTCTGCTTCGCTCACCAGACCACGGCTAATTAATAGCTGCTCTAGTGCTGTCAGCCAGATGGAGTAGTAACCTGCACTTAAATAATAAGCAGGCGGCAAAGACTCTCGGGTCGAACGGGACTCATCAAGGTTCCATGTGCCAGTCGCCCCCATCGCGAGAGACAGTGCCAGTACATCGCGCTCCCACGGTTCGTGAAACAACACTGTGTCATCAGTATCGAGAATCGGGCCATGACAATGCTGACCCCCCATGTCGTGTACACCATTCATAGGGTCTTTTCACCGTTCGATAATTCTCTACTTGGTATTTCCTTGGGATCTAGGGCAAGGCCGGTTCCGATCATGGAATCACGCGTGACCAGTGCCGCTAGCGTATTTTCGTCGAAGTCATCGGTTTCGGGCGGGCGTTCGGGCAACACGAGATAGCGTACTTCGGCGGTTGAATCCCAGACCGAAATTGTTTTGCTGGCAGGCAAGTTGACACCGAACTCTGCAAGCACCGATTCCGGCTCTGATACGACACGCGAACGGTAGGGCGCTGACTTGTACCACGATGGTGGCAAACCAAGCACTGGCCATGGATAACATGAGCACAATGTGCAGACCACCATATTATGAACCTCTGGTGTGTTCTCAACGACGACCATATGTTCGCCTTGACGTCCAGAGAAACCGAGTGAGTCGATCGCGGCAGTCGCATCACTCAATAACCATTTCTTGAAGTCGGGATCTGTCCAGGCACGGGCAATGACTGCAGCGCCATTGCGCGGACCCACCTTGTTCTCATAGGTGTCAATCAGTTCATTGAGTGCAGCCGGATCGATATAGCCTTTCTCGGTCAGCAAGGTTTGCAAGGACCGCACGCGCAAGGCTGTGTCGTCCAGATGAGAATGATCGTGTGTGTGATCATGCCTGCCATGTGAATGATGATTAGTCCCGGCTACCTGTTCGGAAGCCTGATCGGGGGCCTGTGGATCTGGCTGTTGAATGTCATCGTTGTCAGAGCCGTGCATACTAATCTCCAGCGTGCGTCGGGCACGGTGTGTGAATAGTCATTCTGACGTATTTTCGTCAATGAGTACATGATTTCAGGATGCGAATGATGATGGGGCGGAGATTTTCGTTGGAACGTATTTCAGGGCTTGCCTTGCTGCTCGGTTGCGCCTTGAGTTTGATTGCCTGCAGCGACCCTGAACTGAAACCTTTGTCGGAGGATGCGGTTGTGCTGGCGTTCGGAGACAGTTTGACTGCAGGTCTTGGGGCGGCACCAACTGCAGCCTATCCTGCGGTTCTGGAATCTTTGAGCGGGCGTACGGTCATCAACGCAGGCGTGTCAGGGGAATTGACCGAAGAAGGTTTGCAACGACTGCCGGATTTACTCGCTGAACACGATCCGGATTTGATGATATTGCTAGAGGGTGGCAATGACATCTTACGAAATCGATCGCATGCCGACGCCAAAGCCAATCTTTCAGCAATGATCAAGCTCGCCAAAGATCAGGGAAGCGATGTGGTTTTGGTAGGTGTGCCGAAAAAGTCCTTGCTTGCCAGTACGGCTGGTTTTTACGTTGAACTTGCTGAAGAACACCAGATACCGTTAGAGAAAAAAATCATAGGGTCACTTTTGAAGAAACCTGCGATGAAATCCGACTCGGTTCATTTCAATGGCGCGGGATACACAGCTCTGGCCGAGGCGATCCATCAAGTGCTTCAAGATGCTGGCGCGCTTTAGAAGCAAGTATTATCAATTTAGAAAAGCGTAAGCTGTTCTGAGTCAGGTCAAACAGTTAGGCAAAAGCTTTCGCAGCAGCTTCACTCAGTGCCTTGATCATTTGTCGATACGGAACGGGTCCGTAACTGATCCGAGCGACCCCGAGTGCACTTAATTTATCGTTTGGCGGCACATTGGGCAGAGCGATGATGTTTACCGGTAGATTGATTTTCTCGCAGAGTGTCGCAATCAGTTTTTCGTCAGCCAATCCCGGTGCGAAAAAACCATCGGCGCCGGCTTGCTCATAAGCATGCGCACGTTCGATAGCGTCATCGAGCATGGCCTCGTTATGTGTGTCCGGCTTTGCCTTTAAAAAAATATCGGTGCGTGCATTGATAAAGGGCGACACTGAATCAAGGTTCGCAGCATTTCTGGCGGATTTGATTCTCGCGGCTTGTGTATTGATATCGTACAGGCCGTCCCCACCGATAATCTGGTCCTCGAAATTGAAGCCGACGATACCTGTCGCAACAGCGCGGCTCACGGTTTTTGCCACCATGTCAGTCTCTGTGCCGTAGCCACCTTCAAGATCCATGGTGACTGGAAGATCAACGGCTGCAATGATGCGACGAATGTTACCCAGAGCAATATCCAGAGGCATTTGCTCACCATCTGAAAACCCCTGCGCCATGGCCACTGGTGCGCTCCCGGTGGCCAGGGCTTTTGCACCCGAGGAAGCCACGGCTTTGGCGCTACCTGCATCCCAAATGTTATACAAAATGATAGGGCTGCCGGGTTTGTGCAAAGAGCGGAACAGCGAGATGTTTTCTTGATGCTCTGACATTGTAGATAGGCTTAGGTTGGCTACTTGTCACAGATAGGGATATTCACGAAAAGTTCACAACTATGAATATATTCATGATGCGCTAGTAAATACGCTGTATTTTAAAAGCATAGTGATCGGAATAGTCTTGGCTCGCGTATTCGTTAAAGCATCTGATAAATCTATATGACTAGTGTAAATGTGTACCGCAAAAATCTGCGTTTTTCCACGTGATCGCGAGTCGCCGAAATCCATCCGCGCGTCATCAATTTACAGTCAGGTATTAAGACGTACATCTTTTCAATGAACCCTCACTCGGTTCTGGGTCGATGTCTCCGTTTGGATTTATCAGCGTAGGGTTGATCTACCTGTTGGCAAGAAGACGTGCCAAACCACTTTCTGTCGTGGCGGATCGTGGTTGATCGCGGCTGAAGTTAAACCCGCTTAACCGAATCAGGATGCGCAGCAAGGAAGGCTGCGTGTAAATCGCACGCGCTCTGGATTGCGAGTATGCGTGGGCAATCCTGATAGTCGACTTCCCAACGAATGGCATTATAGAGTTGCGGAATCAGACAGATATCGACAAGCCCTGGTTCGTTGCCCGTGGCATAGGGTGATTGTTCAAAGGCTTGAAGCTGTTGCTCGAAGGCCAGTAGTCCCGGTCTGATGAAGTGCTTCATCCAGGCTTCTCTTGTGCCATCTGCATTGTCGACCAGCGAGGCGACATGGGCGACCACGCTAAGATTGCACACTGGGTGTACATCGACAGCCACTGTATGAGCGAGGGCACGAACGAGGGTTGCTTGCGCCGGGTCATCTGGTATCCAGTTTTGTTTGCGTGTCGTGTCAAGGTACTCGAGGATCGCGAGCGATTGCGTGAACTCATGGCCATCGATCTCGAGAACAGGTACCAGCCCTTGTGGGTGACGAGCGAGATGCTCGCGAGATTTGTGCTCAGCTTCGAGCAGATTGATGGAAATACTTTCGTAGGCAATGCCAGCCAGATTCAATGCGATTCTGACGCGGTAGCTGGCCGATGAGCGCCAGTAGTCGTATAAGGTCGCGGT
>CAYULV010000010.1:17794-22438 GCA_964445655.1 uncultured Granulosicoccaceae bacterium
AGATGCGCCTCTAGATGCGCTCTGAGTAGTCTTCGTGAGGGAAGCAAAGTTCACCATACTTTAACTCCTGGATTCAGCGCCGACATTGTTTGCAAGCCTTATCAGCTTGCCAAGTGTTTCAAGTTCTCCTATCTCGTTGGCAAACAACAAGACCAGACGCGCGTTCAGGGCGTGACTGTCTTTCTCTTCAAGCCCGTCATGGGCATCCATCAGCAGGTTGTAGAAGGCGTCCGCATTCTGACCAAGATTGTTCTCGTGCATTTTAGTGTCTCCTGGAGTGCGACGCGGCTTTTAGTGCCAATGCGAGTTCTTGACCGCAGGCACGCTGCAGGGCAGTCCTTGCTTCATCAGCGCTAATGGCACCGCAAAAAGAAGCTGCGATGTGTCCATCAGGTCTTATTAGATAAGCGCAGTCTTGTCCGTATCGTTCGACAACAAGTCCGCTGGTATCCTTGAATTGTGGATAGCTTGCGGTGTTTTGTTCGATACCGATTCGGCATAAGTGGTCGATGGTGGGCAAGTCGATGTTGCCGATGCCCAGTAGAACAAATTGACCTTGAAGCTCGCGCACTAGCCAGCTGTCTCCAGCGTCAGAAGAAACGGGTGCATCAAGTAGTGCCGAGCCTACTGGCAATCGGGCTGTACCTGGTGTTTGCAATGCGTGACTGGCGAGTGAGCAAGGGACAGACAGGCGTCCAGAGTTGATCAACTTCTGCGCAAAGGTCGTATGTTTGGCCAGTGACAAGACTTCGTTGCGAAAGAGGTGTTCAATCGGTGACTTAGGCGTCATGAAATTTGTCGCACGCGATGAATTCAGAATGTTTTCTCTTGCCCCATGCCCGCGTTCTTCGTTATAAGTCGAGAGTAGCTCTGTTGATGCTTCACCATTGATCAGCATGGCGAGCTTCCAGCATAGATTGTCGACATCCTGAATACCGCCATTGCCACCACGCGCACCAAAGGGCGATACGACATGCGCACTATCGCCGACAAATATCATTCGTCCATGAATGAATTCGCTGAGGCTTGCGCAGCGAAACTTGTAGACGCTGAGCCAATCGAAAGTGAATGGTGTATCGCCAACCATGGCTTTTATTCTGGGTATGACTTTTTCTTCGGTCGCCTCTGCGGCAGGATCGGTGTCGGGACCGAGCTGCAAGTCGATGCGATAGATATTGTCAGGCTGCTTGTGTAGCAGTGCTGACTGCCCGGAATGGAATTCAGGTTCGAACCAGAACCAACGCTCTGGCTCATCCGTTTCAAACGGGCTGTCAGGCATCTCGACGTCAGCGATCAGGAAATGCTCGTCGAACTCTTGCCCTGTAAACGGCAGCTGCATACGTTTGCGGGTTGGTGAACCTGCACCATCACAGGCCAGTACATAACTGGCGCGGAGTGAGTAATTGCCTTCGGCTGTTTCAACGTCTAAGGTAATCGACTCGTCGGATTCTTCATGAGAGATGACTTTGTTGCTGAAGCGCAGATCAATCAACTCCGGAAAGTCGTGGCAACGTTCAACAAGGTACTGCTCCACGTAATACTGTTGTAAATTGATGAAGGCGGGATACTTGTGCCCCGATTCCGGTAACAGATTGAAGTTATAAACTTCGTCAGCGCCATGGAACAAGCGTCCGACCTTCCAGGTAACGCCTTTTTCCAGCATGCGTTCGCCCACACCGAGCCGGTCAAAGATTTCAAGCGTTCGCTTGGCCCAGCAAATAGCCCGCGAACCCTTCGAGACAACATTGTTGTCATCCAGCACAACCGAGCTGATACCGCGTGTCGCAAGATCAATGGCTGCGGTAAGACCGACCGGCCCTGCACCGATGATCACGACCGGGTAGACATCCATCGCCGTGCCATCACCACCGAGTTCCGGCGGTGTTTTCACCGCAAAAGCTTCGTAGCTATAGCGACTCATGACTTGGGTGATAGTGGCTGCATGGATTCAGGCAGATTGCCGATAGCAAACTAGAACCATCTAGCTCTGCAACTGTTCCCACATGAGTTTGTCGCGTTCCGCGGTCCAGATGCGCGGTGTGTCGACATCGCGGGCTTCATCGTAGGCACGGGCGACATTGAACGGCAGACAGTGTTCATATATCGCGTAGTCTGAGAACTTTGGATCGCATTCGGCGCGACAGGCATCCCAGGCATCCTTGAGCGAGCCACCACTGACGGCAACGCGCGCCACGGGTTGATAAGTAGAGCGTATGAAATCAGCGGTCAGGTCAATGGCCTCGTTGACCATGGTCTTTCCAACCAAGGCATCACCGCGCCCGGGTGCAATTGCATCAACATCCCAGCGACGAATGGCTTCAAGCGTGCCAGGCCAGTCATGGAAGTGTCCGTCACCGCAATAGCAGGCTGACTTGTATTCGACGATATCGCCCGTAAACATGACGTTTGCATCAGGTACATAGGCAACAATGTCGCCCGCGGTATGTGCACGACCGAGAAACATAAGATCGACCCGGCGACGTCCAAGGTAGATGGTCATGCGATCGTTAAAGGTTGTGGTCGGCCAGGTCAGACCCGGTATGCCTTCATGTCCTTGAAACAGACGCGGGAAACGTTCGAATTCGCTATCCCAGTCTTCCTGGCCACGTTCGACAACCATGCTGCGCGCTTTTTCGCTCATGATGACCTGCTCAGCTTCATAGGCTGAGGCACCCAACACACGTACCGCGTGATAGTGGCTTAACACGACATGCGAAATCGGCTTGTCGGTCACGGTACGAATTTTCTCAACGACTTTGCTCGCCAGGCGTGGTGTCGCCTGTGCATCGATGATCATGACGCTATCTTCACCGATAATGACACCGGTGTTTGGGTCGCCTTCTGCGGTGAACGCCCATAGATCATTGCCGAGATCGGTAAACGATATTTCTTTCTCGGCGAGATCGCCCTGGGATGCAAAGGCCTTAGCCATGATATTTCTCCACTACTTGTTCGATGGAGCCAAAGAGGCTGTTGCCTTCGGCATTGAGCATGTCGATTTTTACCGTATCGCCAAATGACATGAAGGAGGTGCTTGGCTTTCCGGTGTTGATGGTTTCAATCATGCGAACCTCGGCGATGCATGAGTAACCGACACCGCCGTCGTCGATCGATTTACCCGGTCCGCCGTCAAGCTTGTTGGAAACGGTGCCCGAACCGATTATGGTACCAGCGCCTAGTGCTCGGGTTTTGGCCGCGTGACTGATCAGCGTACCGAAGTCGAATGTCATATCGATGCCAGCGTTGGCACGGCCAAATGGTTTGCCGTTGTAGTCAATACGCAATGGTAAATGCAACTTACCCCCAATCCAGGCATCGCCAAGTTCCTCGGTGGTTATGGCTACCGGAGAAAACGCCGATGAGGGTTTGGATTGAAAAAAGCCAAAGCCCTTGCCAAGCTCGGCTGGAATCAGAGCACGCAACGATACATCATTGACCAGCATGAACAGTCGTATGGCTTTTGCAGCGACATCAGCGCTTGCACCCATCGGAACATCATCAACAATGACGGCGATCTCACCCTCCATATCGATGCCGTAGGCTTCATCGGCCATGACAATCGGATCACGTGGCGCCAGGAAGGTATCCGAACCGCCTTGATACATCAGGGGATCTGTCCAGAAACTATCCGGCATTTCAGCATTGCGTGCTTTTCTGACCAACTCAACGTGATTTACATAAGCTGAGCCATCGGCCCATTGATAAGCACGTGGTAATGGCGAATGTGCGCTGGATTGATCGAAAGCGGTGCCTGCGACACGACCTGATTCAAGCTCATCACTGAGTTGTTGCAAGGACGTGGATGAAGTCGACCAGCTATCCAATGCCGCTTGCAAGGTGGGAGCTATATCGTTGGCGCTGACGCAACGGCTAAGATCGCGTGTGACGACAACCAGGGTACCGTCACGTGTGCCGTTCTTGAGAGTCGCAAGTTTCACGTGTGTTTTGTAACCTCTGTTGTTGTCTTGTTGAGCACTGTGCCAAGCAGAGATGGCAACAGTTCATGAAAGTTAAGGATACGGGAGAAAAGCGCTATACCAAATCAAAATTTTAAGTCCAAGAGCCTGAAGGTGTTCCATCGAATTTTTTCTCAATGCCATCCCAACAATCCTGATAGGACGTTTGCATGGGTGCTTCGGTGGCCGCGAATTCGGTCAAGTGCTGAGGGAAACGCGTTTCGAACATGAAGGACATGGTGTTGTCGAGCTTTTTCGCTGTAAGCTCAGCTGTTGATGCGCCTTCAAAAGCATCAGCATCAGGGCCATGTGGCAGCATCATGTTATGCAAACTCATGCCACCGGGTACAAAGCCTTCCGGTTTGGCATCGTAGATACCGTAGATGTTGCCCATCAGCTCCGACATAATGTTCTTGTGGTACCACGGGGGGCGAAATGTATTCTCCGCCACCATCCAGCGCTCTCGAAATAACACGAAGTCGATATTGGCTGTGCCTTCAATACCTGATGGCGCAGTCAACACGGTAAATATGGAAGGATCTGGATGATCAAACAATATCGCACCTACCGGGCTGAACGTGCTGAGATCATACTTGCATGGTGCGTAGTTGCCATGCCAGGCGACAACATCAAGCGGTGAATGAGCAATGTCGCTGGCGTGGAATTGTCCACACCATTTGACGATGAT
>CAYULV010000010.1:22538-31654 GCA_964445655.1 uncultured Granulosicoccaceae bacterium
AAGCGCAGACGACCTTCTTGGGGTACGACCAGCAATTCGCTATCAGCCGAATAGAAATATTCGTCTTGCATGGATTCATTCACTAGATAAACATGCGCTGCCATGCCCACTTGCGTATTGACATCACCGGCTGTTGATACGGTTCGCATGCCGGTGATGAAATTCAGCTTCTGCTGGGTATGCGGAATGGGATCCCACCGATATTGTCCGAGACTGATAACGTCATCGTTGATATGCGGTGCGGTTTTCCAGTACGGCATATCGATTTTCTGAAATCGACCCGTGTGTTTGACTGAAGGGCGAATGCGGTAACACCAGCTTCGTTCATTGTGCCCGCGCGGCGCGGTGAAAGGGGTGCCCGACAATTGCTCGGCGTATAGACCGTAGTTACATTTTTGTGGGCTGTTCATTCCCTGTGGCAGGGCGCCGGGTAGCGCTTCGGTCTCGAAATCATTGCCGAAACCGGGCATATAGGCGCTTTGGACCTCAGCTGATGACGCTTGCCCGCGAGAATCTGCTGACGATTTTGATTGTGCGTCGTTGTTCATCCGCAGACTCCGGTGGTGGGTGCTAAAGTTTAATAGTTACTTTTGTAACTAACAAGCCTTGAGGTTCGCATGTCCCATAATTTTGATGTCAGTCTGTTCTTGCCGTATCTCTTGAATCAGGCGGCCGAGCAAACCAGTGTGGGATTTCAGGAGAACTACCGAGAGCGCTACGGTATGTTACGCACGGAGTGGCGCGTCTTGTTTCACCTCGGCAAATACGGGGATATGACAGCAACCGAAATTGCGCGTCTGGCCATGATGCACAAAACCAAGATCAGTCGGGCGGTCAGTGCGCTGGAGGACAAGCGCTTTTTGCGTCGTAATACTAAGCGCGAAGATCGGCGTCAGGAAACTTTGTGTTTGACCGTTGCTGGTCGTAAGGCTTATCAACAACTGGCGCAGTCCGCCGCAGACTATGAGGCGGTACTGACAACCAATTTATCCAAAACGGAGATCACTATGCTGAAACGCGTACTCAAGAACCTTGCGTTGTCGAGCGACGTTCCCAAATAGGGTCGAGTTGTTTCCAGTGTGTACGCACGTAGGTTTTGTTGACGAAAGGGTCCATCGCTTGCACCCACGCGGCCTCCCCATAACGTTCCCATTGTGCTTCGCTGATAACGACCGCATCGAAGCCGCACTGGAAAGCCAGGCTGAGTTGATCAGGGTTAAGCGTTCCAGTCGCGTAAAGTTTTCCCTTGAACCCGCCGCCTTCACGTAGCTCTGCACCGAGAGAAAATCCACGTCCGTCGGCACTGGATGGGAAGGTTACGACGATTTCAGCGGCATTGCGTACATTGCTACCAATATCGCGAGAGTCTGTCTCACCGGCAAGATCAACTGCATTACCGAGGTGATCGTCAGCGATAGGTTTGTGTGTACCGTTGGCTTCAAGCAGTCTGTTTGGCATCGTCTTCTCCGTAAATGACATCCTTGAAGGGTTCCTTGCCAATACGCGCATATGTATCACTGAACGTCTCTTTCAGTTCACGCTTGTCAAGATACAGATCGATGACACGCTCAACCGCCGGAGCGATGTGGTCAGCGGATAGTCCGGGGCCCATGCGATCACCCACACGAGCATGTTCGTCACTACGGCCACCGAGTGTTATCTGATAGTTTTCGACGCCACCTCGGTCAAGACCGAGTATGCCAATGTTTGCGACATGATGATGAGCGCAGGCATTGATGCAACCCGAGATATTGATCGATACTCCACTCGGATTTTTGTCCGCTTCCTTTGCTTCAAGGTGGGTGGCGATGTCCTGTGCGATTGGAATAGAGCGCGCAGTTGCAAGTGCACAGTAATCTAGTCCGGGGCAAGCAATGATGTCGCTCGGTAAATCTATATTGCTACTGGCGAGCGATGCTTCGTTCAAGGCATTCCATAGTGCTGGTAATTGATTCTCTCGCACATGGGGCAGCACCAGGTTCTGACGATGAGTCACGCGAAGTTCATCATGTGAAAACTGTTCGGCAATCCTGGCCAGCGTACGCATCTCGTCTGACGTTGCATCGCCCGGAATATCACCAATGCGCTTTAAGGACACCATGACAATGGCATGCCCGGCGACTCGATGTGCCTTGACGTTTTGTTGCAGCCACCGTTGGTACTCAGGCTCATTGGCACTGTCGATCGAGCTGGATTTTTCGTTGCTTTCAGGGTTGTTGTCGGTTGAAGCGTAGTCCGGGGTCAGGAAACGACTTCTGACTCGGTCGAGCTCTTCGGCAACCGGTGCAAAACGGCTACGATCGATTCTGGCGAGTTCATCGTCGACTTCCTGCTGGAGTTTTTCAAGTCCGGTTTCAGCCAACAGAATCTTGATGCGTGCCTTGTACTTGTTGTCACGTCGACCATGGCGGTTGTACACGCGCATGATGGCCTCGAGGTAGGGTAGCAATTCATCGATAGTGACATTTTCTTTGAATAACTTTGCAATCTTGGGGGTTCGACCCTGGCCACCGCCAACCCACACATCGACTAATGTCGCGCCGAGGCGATCCTTTTTCAGACGCAGTCCAATATCGTGTACTTTGATGGCTGCGCGGTCGTTGGCACTGCCCGTGATCGCAAATTTGAACTTGCGTGGCAGATAACGAAACTCCGGATGTAACGTGGACCACTGCCGCAATAACTCTGACAGTGGTCTTGGATCAACTTCTTCATCCGCCGCAACACCCGCGAAAGGATCAGTTGTGATGTTGCGTATGCAGTTGCCGCTAGTCTGAATAGCATGCATCTGCACTTCAGCCAGTTCGTCAAGGATGTCGGGTGTTTCAACCAGTTGAGGCCAGTTGAACTGAATATTCTGGCGCGTCGTGAAATGACCGTAACCTTTGTCGTAGCGATCAGCGATATGCGCGAGCCTGTTCATCTGCGTGGCTGACAATACGCCATACGGAATGGCGATACGTATCATGTAGGCGTGCAGTTGCAGATACAAACCATTCATCAAGCGAAGTGGTTTGAATTCATCTTCGCTGATCAATCCTTGAAGTCTGCGCTCAACTTGTTGCCGAAACTCAGCACTGCGTTGAGCGACAAGCTCTTGGTCGAATTCATCGTATTGATACATGTTGTTAACCCTGGTTTGCTGGCAAACCGCTGGTGAGGTAATTCACACTGGGGCCGCTAGTACGCAGTTGCTCGCGGATATGGGTTGGATCACCCTCATCGGTGGTATCTACCAGATAGGGGTCCATGACTTCATTGGCATGGGTTGACTCAGCACCGAGTGCCTTGGCTTTATCGGCTTCGGTATCGTTTGTCATGATCCAGGCTTCGCTGGACTCTGTGCTCCAGCTGCCATCGCGCTTGAGATAAACCGTCAGGCCAGTACGTAAATCGTTGGCCAGCATGATGGCGCCTTTGTCAACGCTTTTGACGTCATGTGTAGACATGTTGAACTATCTCGCTTGAATGAAGATGGCTTAGGCGGCAGCTTCAGCTTCGTTTTTGTAGGGATCGTCGACCCCTAGTCGCTGATGCATCAAGGTGCTGGTTGTTGTGTATTGTAACGAAGCTTTCTTGCCGGGGTTCAACTGTTCCTTGATGGCAAAGGCCGCAAGTGCTGCTTCGTGAAAACCACTCAGAATCAGTTTCTTCTTGCCAGGGTACCAGTTGATGTCGCCGATCGCATACAAGCCATCCTGATCGGTCTGGAATTTTTCCGTATCCACGATGAACTGGTTTTTCTTGCGACTGGCTGGCCAATCAACCATGGGGCCGAGCTTTGGCGACAAGCCAAAGAAAACCAATAAATGATCAAGCTCGACGCGTCGTTTTACGCCATCAAGTGAGGTGACTTCAATCCCTTCCAGAGCGCCACTGTTGCTTTCGGAATCTGATTCGAGCAGCCCGGTGACATTGCCGGACAGGAATTGCATTTCGAGTTGATCGCAGTGGGCTCGCATACGCGCAACCGATGCCGGCGCTGCCTTGAATTGCTCGGAGCGGTGGATCAGTAGAACGCTGTTTGCAACCGGCTGCAGATCCAGCGCCCAATCAAGGGCTGAGTCGCCACCGCCGAGAATGACGACGTCCTTGCCATGATGCAAAGAAGGATCCTTGATCGAGTAGAACACTGATGAGCCAAGGTGGTTTTCGACACCGGGTATTTTTAATTTAACCGGCTCGAAAGCACCGACGCCACCCGCGATGATCACGGACTTGGTCAGGAACTCGCTTCCTTTACTGGTTTTCAGATACCACTGCTCCCCAGACTGATCGCGCTCCAGGATTTGAACCTGCTCGCCGAAATGGAAAATTGGCTCGAAGGGGCGTGCTTGTTCCATAAGATTGTCGACAAGCTGCTGTGCGCCGATGACCGGTAGGGCCGGGATGTCATATATAGGCTTATCTGGATAAAGCTCGGCACATTGCCCGCCTGGCTTGTCCAGCGCTTCGATGACATGCGCCTGGATGCCGAGCAACCCAAGCTCGAAAATTTGGAACAGGCCAACCGGTCCGGCGCCGACAATCACTACATCGGTTTGAATAGTCATGTTTACGATTTCTTGAACAGTAGATGCTATGACGTGTATATTTGGATATAATTCAGTCAAACGCAATATTCAGTGAACTAAATTGTATGAAAGTTTGTCGTAGTCTTTGAAAGTGGAATTATATTCATTGATATGGCTAAAAATAGAGACAATGAGGGGGCAGGGCCGGTAGACGCGGTCGATCGGGAATTACTGGCTCAGCTGCAGCTGGATGCGACCTGGTCGATGGATCGTCTGGCAAAGCTTGCCGGGGTTTCGAAAACCGCTGCCTGGAACCGCGTGCAGAAGCTGCAACAGGAAGGGGTGATCAAAAATCAGGTGGCGATCCTCGATGCAGATAAAGTGGGATTGCCGGAAACGTTTTTTATCGCGATTAAAACCAATCAACATCAGCAAGACTGGTTGGCTCGGTTTGTTGAAGTCGTTCGGCAACACCCCGAGATTGTTGAAGTGCATCGTCTTGCCGGTGATGTTGACTATCTGGTGAAGGTACAGGTGGCCTCAACCAGTGACTTTGATGAGCTGTACAAGAAAGTGGTTAGTGAGATAGACCTTTATAGTGTTACTTCGAGCTTGTCGATGGAAGTCGTCAAGCAGACAACTGCTTTACCGATCTGAACAACGAGATCTACCATCATGCCGAATTCAATAGATAACAGTAGTCGACTCCCTAAGCCGATAGCTGCACATGCAGTGGTAAATCTGTTCTCCCGCATGATGCTGCGCGTTGCTGATCAAGCGAGTCGTGTTGTCAGCTTTCGCGATACAAGCAATACATTGATGTCCCGAGGGCGCGCGAGTCAGGTGCGCCCCAGTCGTGGGGAAGTCTTTTTAGTGGGTGCGGGTCCAGGTGATCCTGAGTTGCTGACCTTGCGTGCAGCTCGGGTGTTATCCGAGGCCGATGTCATTGTTTACGATCGCTTGGTTAGTGAAGAGATCATGCGCCTTTGCCCGAAACAGGCTGAGTACATCTATGTTGGAAAGAAGCGTGCGCAACATGTGATGCAGCAGGTGGACATCAATCAAACCCTGGTCGATCAAGCCAAAGCAGGTAAGCGTGTTGTGCGATTGAAAGGCGGGGATCCCTTTATTTTTGGTCGTGGTGGTGAAGAGCTTGAAACTCTGGCTGCCAATGACATTGCTTTTCAGGTTGTACCGGGTGTGACAGCCGCGTCCGGGTGCTCCAGCTATGCAGGTATTCCTTTGACTCATCGCGATCATGCGCAGTCATGTGTGTTTGTGACCGGGCACGTCAAGGATGGCTCGATGGATCTGCCATGGGCGCAATTGGCTCAGTCAAATCAGACGATAGCCTGTTACATGGGTCTGAAAGGGTTGCCGATCATTTCCGAGAAATTAATTGAGCACGGTCTGGATCCGTCAACTCCTGCCGCGCTGATCGAAAATGGTACGACGACACAACAACGGGTGATCGAGACTACGGTGGCAGAACTTGCTATCGCTAAGCAGAAGGTCAGAGCAGGTGTTCCGATGATGTTGATCGTTGGCGGAGTGGTCGCATTGCGTAGTGAGCTTGCCTGGTTTGAAGTAGATCAAAAAACCACAGCCGAACACGCATAGCAACGCTATCGGCCTATTGGCACCCTTGTTGTATTTCCGTATCTTCGCTAAGCACGGTGACATTGGCGTCGGTAATACGTTTTATCAATGAGCCGATACGTGTAGTGTCGAATTGCAGTGGTTTTACGCTGCTGATGATGTTGTTGTACTGCTGATCTTCCCATACACCAACGCTAAACCGAAACACATAGTTGTCTTCTATTCCCATGCGCAAGTCGGTGACAATCAGCTCATCATCTTGTCGCGATAGCGCAATCGCGCCTTGGGTGAACCAATCCATTCGTTGAACGGCCCAGCTGTCATTGGCTTCGGTACAACTGGCTCGGCCATTGTTGAATTGCATGAGATTCAACGGCTGTTGGCGGTCATCGAGGAGGGATGTAAAAGCTTCGTAGTAGTGGTTTTCATCGAGTACTACCGTTCGCCAAAGCAAGGTCATGGGAAACGGTGCGACGATCATGCGTTGCACGTCGATCGATGTGTCTTGTAGCTTTTGTTTTACCTGTTTCTCGGTCCAGTATTGTGTGGAAACAGTCCAGGCGAGATAAAAGGTACTCAAGGCCAATCCAGTAAACACTGATCGATACGCTCTGGCGAAGGGGCGTCGCCAGGCGATGATACAAGCGACGATAAGCGGTAAGGTGAACAGCGGATCAATAATGAAGATCGACCCGACAGCAACAGGTTTTAGCGGTAGCGGCCAGAAAATCTGTGTGCCGTAAATGGTAAATGCATCCAACAGAGGATGTGTTATCAGAATCAGCCAGATCGCTAGCCACCATTGTTTTTCAGTGGCGCTTGACAGACCTGTAACGCGACGCAGCAGCCAGGCCAAGGGCCAACTGAGCAGCGTCAGAATAAAAATGGAGTGGCTCCAACTGCGGTGATAGGTAAAGCTTTCGACCGCGTCTGTATACGGAACGATTACGTCAAGGTCTGGCAAGGTGCCTGTTGCGGCACCGATCAACAAGGCGCGTTTACCTATGGTTGGGCCAAGCACCGCATAACCGACGGCCGCACCCAGCGCAATTTGAGATAAGGAATCCATGAGCTCCGCTACATAAAGAACCGGGTAGTGAGCCGGTGGCGGATCACCTTAAGGCATTTAACCGAAACGTCTTTGCTAGAACGAGGTTTGCACCCTCACTCCATTGGGCCACCGGCATCTTTCCACTCACCAATACCGCCAATATTTGTCACAGAGGTATAACCCATTTCCTTAAGTGTCTTGCCGGCCAGCGCTGCTTGACCACCGGCACCACATACCAGCATCAAGTCGGTGTCGTGAGTAAGTGCAGCGTTGTGGAAAGGTGTCTCCGGATCAGCTGCAAATTCTATGAACCCTCGCGGAATACGCAGCGCCCCTTTGATGGTTCCACTTTCGTCAATTGCAGCAGAATCGCGAACGTCAATGAATACTGTTTTGCCATCACCATGTCGTGCAATTGCATCCGCTCCGGGGATGCGTGACACCGAAGCATTGGCATCGTCAAGATAGTTCTTGGCACTTTTCATGTCTTACTCCAGCAGGTTTTTCGTCGGTTTTAATCAGTATAAACCGAACTCAATCTCGAGAGACTGACTTCATTCAGCCGTGCTCAGGGGTACCGCTGTGCTCGCAAGTGCCGCCGTGCTCAGGAGTACCGCTGCGCTTGGGAGTACGCCGCGCTCGGGAGTACAGCCGCGACACAATCACGCTTGGCCTCCAGGGGCTCATTCCGACGGTGGGGCAGTGGGCCTGACGCTTTGGATCCGCCTTTGCATCTGATCTGACAAACGTCTCGCGGCAACCACTTGACGTCGTCCCAAGGTCCATTTCAGATACATATGCCAGCGGTGACGTAACCGTTCGGGAATTACCCATTTCCAGATCGCTGCAAAGAACTGCGATACCCCAAGTTTGCTCATCAGCGACAAGAACTGTTTGCGAATCCAGTTCAATACGGGTTGGGGGATGATCAACAAGGCGAACACTGCAAGCGAACTGCCAGCGGTGGCCAACAACACGCCGATGGCAATAGCGGTTCTGACCCATAGTGGACTCTGCCAGTAACGAGCGAAAATCCTTTTTGCCCAGTGCGTGATGCTGATCTTTATGTTCAGCAAAGCGCGACGCCAAGGTTTGTGTGATTTGACAAAAAAATGCGTGGATAGCTGCACAAGCGAGCGGCGCAACTGAATCACCACGCTGTTTTTCAGCAGGATCACCCCGAGCTTGGGGGTAAGCGATTTTAAAAACGCTTTACCCCAGGTCAGCAGACCGAGAAACAAGGGCAGAATGATCTGATGGCTGTAGCTGCTTATCAGCAGTACAACCGTCAGGAAAAGGATGGCGAGCAGGCTCAGCCGGAGACGACTGATCGGTGGGGTAGGTGGACTCAGGGTTTCGTCAACGACGCGGCATCGGTCCTTTAGCCGACGTCATCGACCTCATCGGTTACGATCTGTCCTGTTGCTCTGCGCCAGATGATTGCGCCAGCCAGACCGATTCCGAGGAATGTGCTGTACAGGATCAAGACAAGCCATTCTATCGAGGCCAGGTTGCCAGTCGAAACCCAACCTTCTTGCAGTGACAAGTAGACGAGGGCAGCGAAGAAGATGGCAACGATAATCGTTCCCAGTTTGCCGAGTGCCTTCCAGGCCGCTATCAGCAGCGCAACATTGATCAGGATGACGACTATCGCAACCAGCAGAACCCAGGCGTCGGTCGGGTTCTCGTGATCCTTGACCCAGTGAAAGACCGATGTCCCGCTCGGGTTGTAAGTGGCGAAAACGACGCTGGCCGCAATCACCATTCGCGTGATCAAAACGACCGGGGAAGAGCCTTTTAGCGCTTTCAACATTTTTGGGATCTGCGACGTTTGAAATTTAAAAGAAATAAACAGAAATTATCCCATAAAAAACTTGAGATTAATTCTGTTACTTGTTGAATTTATTAATTTTTAAAAAATAGAAACAACTAAATAAGATTAAAAAAAGCAT
>CAYULV010000011.1:0-30185 GCA_964445655.1 uncultured Granulosicoccaceae bacterium
AATACATATCCGTACGCTTACGGATATATTGGCTTCGACGTGAGTATCTATTGACGCAACTAGACTTAAGTGGCAGTCAGTTTACGGGGAATAGACGCCCGCTATTTTAGCCATTTCAACAAGCTCTGTAATAGAGTTAGCTTCCATCTTAAGCATGATCTTAGCTCTATGATCATCCACCGTACGATGGCTGATATCCAATCTCTTGGCAATTAATTTGTTTGATGTATTGGCTGACCCGGCGACTAATAAGCCAAGAACTTCCTTTTCTCGCGCTGTCAATTTCTCATATCTGGCAGTTACCAACACCTTTTCCTGGTATTTCGATACTTTTTTTCTACCGTAATCAATCGCTTCGTGAATTTTTTTAATTAAATCGTCAACATTATAAGGTTTTTCCAAAAATTCGAATGCACCATCTTTGATGGCGCGAACCGACATTGGTATATCTCCATGCCCGGTAATGAATATGATGGGTACACCTCGACCACTTTCAGACAGATTTCTCTGTAGGTCCAATCCACTCATGCCTGGCATTCGTACGTCAAGTATCAAACATCCACAGCCGGGGCCCTCGATATTGTTATTGTCAAGAAACTCTCTGGCTGTCTTATATGCTTTTACATCGAAACCCTCCTGAGACAGTGTTCTAGTCAAACCTTTCCTTACATCACAGTCATCATCAACAACGTATACGCAATCTTTATTCATAAATTCAATTGAACTCAATTCAAACTGGCAATGTAAATTTGAATACGACTCCATCACTGGTGTTTTTGTCGACCCATAGTGTGCCGCCATGCGCTTCAACAATAGAACGACTGATCGCCAGCCCTAAGCCCATACTCTCTTTTTTAGTAGTTTGAAAAGTAGAAAATAATTTTTTCTGTATCTTCGAAGAGAGGCCAGGGCCATTGTCTTCCACTGAAACACAAACCGTATTTTTTCGGCTCAGTTCGGTTCGGATAGTCAAACGTTTTACCGTTATATTCTCGGTGCTCATAGCTTCAACGCTATTGCGCTCAAGGTTAACTAGAACCTGCTGAATCTGGATCGGGTCAACAACAATTTTTGGAATTTCATCATCCAGCAACAAAATTATATCTACGCCTTTTTCTCGGGCATCAGGATTTGTCAGGCGTATTGTCTCTTTTATTAGATAATTGACATCAGTAGTTTCACGTTTGTCGACGTCTTTTTGGGTAAAACGACGCATGCTGCGAATAATATTTCCTGCTCGTTGCGCGAGATTGTAAGCGTCATCCAACGTCTCGATAAGCTCACGGTCGGGTGGCTCACTAGCCTTGACTGAGGCCAGTGCTGCATGACAGTTGTGTGATATTGCAGTGAGCGGCTGATTCAACTCATGTGCTAAACCAGTGGCGAGTTCGCCAGCACTCGTCAATCTTGAGAAATGTGCCATTTCAGCTCTGAGATTGCTATCCCTCGTCTCAAGGTATTTTCTTTCTGTAACATTCTTGTGAATCAATAATGTATGACATTCTTCATTACTTACAAAAGGTATGGCAGATATTTCTATCCATTGTTTATCATCAGATGAACCTATAAGATACTCTTTTGCTTTTAGTTCTTTTTGAAATTCTCGGGCGGTATCAATTTCCGATAAAACATCCCATCCCCCACGCATTTCTTTATCAATTAGTTCCCGATAAACGGTGTCGAAAGAAATACCAACTCCTCCATTTATATATTTCTCACTTTTGCTGCTAACAAGTTTCTGCCATTGCTTGTTGGCTGCCGCTATGATTCCTGTGGAATTTATCATTGCGATGTTTTCGGGTATCGCATCAAGCGTTTTTCTTAAAATATTTGCAGATTCCAAAAGCGCTTTTTCTGCCTTTTCTCGCCCCTTGGTTTCTTCTTTGATTATCCCTAAATTCTTATTGTATTGATCAATCCCAATTCTTGCTTGTAAATTTCTTTGTCGTATAAGCAAAATGAATATCAAAGAAACAAGTACAGCAAAACTAGTTAGTAGTGCAAGCAAAGAGTCTCTGAAGTCACTTATTTCATTTCGTTGTTCGGATATCAAGGAATTGGCAATTTCATCAGTCTCTTTCGCAATTTCACGAATAGAAGGAATTCTGTCGCCAAGTCGTTTTGCGGCTTGCTCTAGAATAAAGTCATTTTCGTGCGTGTAGCTTCCAAGACCCAATGTAAACCAGTCGTTTACATCCTCAATTACCGGCTTTACATAAGCGTGTGCCTTCGCAGCTCCATCCAGCCGCTCAAAGCTGTAGTGTGAGCGCATTTTTTCAAGTTTTTCAGAAACCTTGTGGAGTGACTCTTCGACTCTGGCTCGGTATTCGGGTGATTTGTATTTTTGGTAATTTATAACTGCAATAGAAACGTCTGAATATTCATGTAACAAATCCGCAACATCTTGTTGCTGCTCTAGAACTTCTTCAGCCAATGCTTCACTGATCGTGGATGTTGCTTGGTTTACAAATCTATACAACAAAATACCAGCTACTATTAGTAACAGAAATATAACAACCGTCCAGAGACGGTTGCTGTGTTTTGAAAATAGATTAGAGGCTGAACTATCCAAGGTTATTCACTAGTGGACAATTTTCCAATGTCCATATTCATTTCATTGTAATAACGAATAGCTCCTGGGTGAAGCGGTATGCTCACTCCCTTGATCGCATTCTCTATAGAAATCGCTTTTCCTGCAGGATGGCCTTTGCCAAGCCTAGCTCTTGTTTCTTGGCTCCATAACGTTTTGGATATCTGATATACGATTTCATCGCTTAGATTTGCATTTACGATAAATTGTGCAGAAACAGAGAGAGTGCTTATATCGCTACTGTTTTTGTAAGTGCCAGCTGGCATTGTATCGGTTGAAAAAAATGAATGTTCGTTTACCAGCTTTTCAACTTTGGGCCCGTCAATCGGGATAATGGTTGCTAGATCTTCATAAACGAGATCAACAACCTGCTGCACCGGGTACCCTGCTACTAATATAAATGCATCCAGGGTGTCATTTTTGAATCTTTCAATTGCATCATCAGGCTTAAGGTATACAGGGTCAATATCATCGAGTTCAATACCGAAAGCGGAAAGTACTAGTTTTACATCGAACAGTGTTCCTGAACCGATTTCGTCAATAGATACCTTGCGCCCAATCAGGTCACTAACTGACGTTATGCCACTATCCTTGCGTGCAACCAAATGAATGCTTTCAGAGTATAGAGAGGCAATTGTTCTCAAAGAATTTTTTGGTTCAATATCACTAAATGGGCCAGTGGCATAGAATGACCAGTGCGCTACATCTGCTTGAGATAACCCAGCTTCGAGCAGACCGTTTTCGATATCGCTTACATTTGACACAGAACCATTTGACCGTTGAGCTATTGCGACAACCGTCATTTCTTCACCAGTTTCATTCCTTATTTGTAAATCTGCGTTGGTAATCGCTTGTGAAATTAACGACCCGATTGGAAAATAGGTGCCTGCACTGCCTCCAGTACCAATCCGGAACACAATCGACTCGCCGTATGCTGAAGGCGCATTCAGCATGACTGTCATTATCGTGAAGAATATTAATGGACGTATTCTTTTGATTGACATTGGTTTATGTGACAGTTTTCTTTTGGCAAGGGGCAAATCGGTTGTGAGATTCTGGTGAACAAAATATTTCAGCTATCTTTTAGTATGAATCAGATAACGCAACATGAATATCAATGCGTATCGAGATGCCAGTGCCACAAGACAATAGGACTGATCCCGTCCAAGCCTTTTGCGCCGGACGATTGAGAATCGAGCGAACGATTTGTCTTAACAAATTTCTCGCTTCAACTCGAGAAACTGTTGTCGGTTTATCTGAACATCTTATATCACATCGACTTCAAATTATATCGATCTTTGGCCCTATAGATAGTATTTCCTAGAGGCGTATCAGGTCGACAAATCGAGTGTTGTAGCGACAGGAGTCATCAGTAAAAATGCTGACATAATTCGCTTCAAACAACGCCTTGGCGTACAAGATATCTCGCGCAGAGAGAATCAACTGTGTTTCCGCTTCATTTACAAAACGTTGCATTTTCAGCATTTTGCCGACAAACGCATCTGGAAACAATTATCAAGCTAGTTCAACTTGTTCTGAGTTTTCGTGCAAGTCTGAATTGATCCACGATTCATCTAATTCCCTTAAAGTGGAATCAAGATTAACGCGTATCCTCAATGTATGTTGCGAGGTCGACTATCACGCCCACACAGGCAATCGCTTCAACTCAGGTCGATAAGCGGAACAGTTCCATTAGTCGGTCAATTTGGGCTGTATATCCCATAAGCTGCATGAACTGCTTTTGCATGGTCGGGCGAGCGCCAGCGACGATCAGGCCAGCACCAATGATGTCAATAGGTCTGGGTCGTATTGCTTCTGATCATGTTTGCTGAAGGTCGATCAATTTATTAGATTCTGAAGCAGGCAACATTTACAAACTCAGAGAGAAATCCTGTGCTTTGCAGCTGCCCTGTAGACCGCATGCATGCAAGAAAACCTTTGAGAGCTGAGAAACCGAACTAATTGACTGTTTGTCGGAAGCTCTTTAGTTTCGTATATTTGTCAAACGAAAAGCTCTTGGTTGATCCTGCGGCCAAAACCAATTGTTTATAACTTGAGTTAAGTCTCTGACTCTTTCAAGTCAGGGTAAATATAAACTATACTATTGAATTCTATTTATATAAATAGTAAATCTAAACGCCTAACCAGACGCTGAGATCTCTCGATGATAATCGACACTCACTTGCACCTGATATATCTCGATAAGCTTTCCTATCCTTGGCTTGATAATGTTGTGGCTTTGCGCAAAAACGCAACGTTTGACCAATACACAACGATAGCCAATAGAGTTGGTATCACCGGTGCCATGCACATGGAGGTAGCTGTCGCTGAGAGTGATATCGAAGCCGAAACCTTGATGGTGTCTGATTTGATGTCAAGCGACGATTGCTTGCTCAAAGGTGCGATATCTGCCTGTCGACCAGAGTCAAATGGCTTTTCAGAATTTCTAGAGAGAAGTTTGGAAAATAAATCTATTAAAGGCTTCAGGCGTGTTTTGCACGTAATGCCAGATGAGCTGTCCACTACAAAAGTGTTTCGCGAAAACATCAGACAATTATCAGGTACTGGATTAACGTTCGATATGGTCTTTAAGGCGGCACAGCTACCCTTGGCGATAGAACTTGTCGATCATTGTCCTGACGTTACCTTCGTTCTCGATCATTGTGGTGTGCCAGACATTAATGAAAATTCACTTGAGCCTTGGTTGTCACATATGAAGGAGCTATCTAAACGGGATAACGTCTATGCAAAGATTTCAGGTATCGTTGCATACGGAGATCATGATACCTGGTCCCTTAGCGATATCAGGCCTTACTTTGAGCAAACGATTGATGCATTTGGCTGGTCGCGTGTTGTATGGGGAAGTGACAGTCCGGTATGTACATTGGCCGGTCAGATAGAGACATGGGTAGCTGCCACTCATGCCTTGCTGGATTCCTGTTCGAAAGATGAAAAAGCGGCTTTGCTACATGACAATGCTGCATCACTATGGTCTTTACCAATCAGTTGCCATCAGTCGTGAGTGATAAAGTACCAAATTATTTTTTGAATACACAACAGGTTGCTGACTATTGGAACGACGGTTTTTTGTTCCCCTTACGCGTTCTTACCTTGGAGCAAGCCTCCAACTATCGAACACAACTTGAATCTATTGAACGTATTCACACAGACAATCTTTCATTACACAGACCATTACGTGACTATATACGTACCCACTCGGACGTTATTATGCCTATGGCTGCTGAGCTAGCGTTACAGCCAAGCGTACTTGATGCTGTAGAATCTATCATTGGCCCCGATCTGATGATTTGGGGTGCGGATTTTTTTATCAAGGAAGCCAATTCACCCATGCGGGTATCCATGCATCAGGATTTGACGTATTGGGGTTTTGGGGAAACTTCCAATCAAGTGACTGCGTGGATTGCACTAACCTCATCTACAGTTGAATCGGGGTGTGTTGATCTCGTAAAGGGAAGCCACAAGAATCCGATTCTACCGCACACTGATACGCTCGCTGAAGATAATCTACTTTCCAGAGGACAAGAAGTTGATGCTGATGTGCGCGATGAAGATCGCTCACATGTTGTACTTGCCCCTGGGGAAATGTCCTTGCATCATGGCTTGACCATTCACGGTTCCAATCCCAACGTATCGAAAGATCGAAGAATAGGTTATGCGATCCGTTACATCAGCCCGGATGCCAGGCAAAAAAGCGCTCGCCGTGAATACGCAATGCTTGCCCGTGGTGTTGATCGATCGAACAGCTTTATTCACTATGCGCCACCAACATCTCTGTTTTCTACATCCAGTCTGTCACTTTATGAAGAAATAAAGACTGAGCAATCAAAGGTACTTATGGCTGATATGGAAGTGCCTGGTATAAATTCATGACAGCGGCTATCACAATACTTGATGTTGTTGTCGAAGATATTCGAGTTCCAACATCAGACACTCTGCTCGGTTCTGACCCTTTCCATCGTAAACCTGATTATTCCGTAGTCGTCATCTGCGTAAAAACTGATGCCGATATCGAGGGCAATAGTATTGTATTCAATATAGGAGCTGGTAATGACTGGATTGCCTACGGCGTAAAAGACCTGGCTCGTCTTCTTCTCGGTAAAACGTTACAGGAATTCATGGACGCTCCTGCAATGCTGCCTCAGATGATGATGGAACATCATCAAATGCGTTGGCTGGCAGATGGCGTATATCGTATGTCGGTTGGTGGCCTGGTAAACGCGCTTTGGGACTTGTGGGCAAAGGCCGAAGATAAACCATTGTGGGAGCTACTTACGGATCTGCCACCGGAGACTATTGTTTCATGCGTTGATTGGCGCTACTTGAGGGACGCACTGTCACCAGGAGAGGCATTTGATATTTTGAACAAGGGGCGCGTGGGAATTGATGAACGTAAAGTTCAAATGCACGCGCAAGGCCCTGAGGCTTACTCGACATCGGGTTGGCTCGGTTTGAGCGACCAGCAAATTTCAGAGCATATAAGCAACCTTCAAAAACAGGGTTTCCGTCATTTCAAATCCAAAGTGGGCGGAAATCTTGAACAAGATATCGAAAGGCTTGGTTTTTTGCGGGGCATCATTGGAGACGATGCCTGTTTGATGACAGATGCAAATCAAGTCTGGGGCGTTAATGAAGCCATTGAGTGGATGGTGCAATTAAAAGAATATCGCCCGTATTGGATCGAAGAGCCTACCGCTCGTGATGATGTACTTGGCTTCGTCAAAATCCGCGACTCCCTGGCGAGATATGGGATTGGTGTCGCTGCCGGCGAGCAAGTGCCCTCACCTATTATATTTAAACAGTTACTCAAATCTGGTGCGTTGACACATTGCCAGATAGATGCAACCCGATTGGCCGGTGTTAACGACGTGATCGCTGTCATATTGATGGCTGCCAAGTTCAACGTTCCGGTCTGCCCTCATGGTGGAGGAATTGGTTTGTGCAATATGATTCAGCACTACAGCATTTGGGATCAGCTTGCCGTATCAGCACAAAGCGACAACCGGATCGTTGAGTATCTGGACTTTCTCCAAGATGGCGTCTTTACAACTCCCGTGGCGGTCAAAGATGGCTGCTACGTCACCCCGACTAAAGCGGGTTGGGGGCTGGAGATGAACTCAGAATTTATTGAGCGACATCGGTTTCCGGCGGGGCCGATATGGAGCAACCGCACAGAGCCCTTCGGAACGCTTTTTTTGGCATAGGCGTTCGCTATGAATTGACTGCTTTTTTGGTCATTTTTTGACTCGCCAAATACTCATCATAAGTGCCAACATAGTTAATCAGCTGCTTGTCAGTAATCTCGACTATTTGAGTTGCGAGTGAAGAGACAAACTCTCGATCATGACTGACAAAAATTATAGTTCCCTCATAGTGATCAAGTGCGAGGTTCAGTGCTTCAATTGCCTCCATATCCATATGGTTGGTTGGCTCATCAAGAATCAGCACATTCGGTGAAGACATCATCAGTTTTCCAAAAAGCAATCGGTTCTTTTCCCCACCAGAACATACTTTGACAGGCTTTTTGAAATCATCCGAAGAAAACAAAAGCTGGCCCAAAGTCGCTCGCACAATTTGATCATTATGCGAAGCCTGGCGCCACTGGCTCATCCAGTCAAACAAACTGATGTTGCTATTGAATTCGTTAATATTATCTTGCGGGCAATAGCCTAATTTAGCGTTTTCGGACCATTGTATTGTCCCGGTGTCAGTCGGTATTTCATTCATCAAGCAACGTAGCAATGTACTTTTCCCTACTCCATTTTCGCCGATAATCGCAAGTCGAGCACCAGCTTCCAGCATAAGATTTCCATTTTCAAACAAAGGGCCTTCGTCAAACCCTTTCGAAACGTTTTCAAGTGATATCGCCTGGCGAAAAAGCTTCTTTTCTTGTGAGAAACGAATATACGGACTTACGCGACTGGATCGCTTGATGTCAGCTAGTTGTATTTTCTCAATCTGCTTTGCACGAGATGTTGCTTGCTTTGCTTTTGATGCGTTGGCAGAAAATCGGCTGACAAACTGTTGAAGGTCAGCAATTTGTGCTTTTTTCTTGCTGTTTTCATTTTGCAATAATTCTCTCGCCGCAGTAGATGCGATCATGAAATCATCGTAGTTACCCGGGTAAACACGGAGTTCGCCATAGTCGATATCCGCCATATGCGTGCATACCGTGTTTAGAAAATGACGGTCATGCGATATGATGACGATAGTGCTTTTTTGATTACTCAATACCCCCTCAAGCCAACGGATGGCATTGATATCCAGATTGTTGGTTGGCTCATCGAGTAAGAGAATGTCTGGAGATGCAAACAGCGCCTGGGCTAGCAACACGCGTAGTTTCCAACCTGGCGCGACATCACTCATTGGTCCGAAGTGCAATGAGACATCAATACCTGCGCCACTTAAAAACTCTCCAGCCCTACTCTCAGCGGTGTAGCCATCCATCTCTGCAAACTCGATTTCCAATTCCGCAACGCGCATACCTTCGTCTTCGCTCATTTCAGGTAACGCATAGAGACTGTCACGCTCCTGCTTTACCTTCCACAGCTCGGCGTGCCCCATAATCACCGTATCGATTACAGTGAATTGTTCGAATGCAAACTGATCCTGGTTCAGTTTTCCAATACGTTCATTAGGCGTTATGGACACGTTTCCAGAGGTCGGCTCTAGATCGCCTGATAGTATGTTCATGAATGTGGACTTGCCACAACCATTGGCACCTATCATTCCATAGCGATTACCGTCACCAAATTTGACAGAGATATTTTCGAAAAGCGGTTTGGTGCCGAATTGGACGGTTACGTTAGCAGCAGAAATCAAGGATTGGACCTACGTTGGGCACGCATGGGTGCCGAGAATGAAGTTAGCCCGCTAATTTAACACGTCATACCAGCCTCGTCCGTCATAGTGAACGATATATGGGCCAAATCCGGCGATCAAAGATTGCGCCAACAACGTCTCGCGCACCCGGCACGGGCGCGTCCGCTCTCGACGAGCATAGCTGATCAGAACATTGCACCTACGCTCGAAATCGTATTGGAGTGTCTGTTCAGTTGGATTTGACCAGCTGTCGGCGCCAACAGGAGGGCTGGAGTTTCATGAAAACGACACCAATACACGCTCCACGGAGGCATGAGTGCTGAAAGAATCTCGGGAAATCGGCTCTGGGCATGCGGAATCGCCCAAGTTTTTCTCGCAATTGACTATACGATATTGTCTTTATCTTCGGTATTCTTGTTACACAGTCGCTTAATGCCAATCTCACCTTTCCTACTAACGAGCCTCTGACATGTCAACGGATCCACTACTACAACCCTTTCAGCTCAAGCACCTGACTCTGAAAAATCGGATCATGACAACCAGTCATGAGCCTGCTTACCCGGTGGCTGGCATGCCTACCGAACGTTATCGTGCATATCACGAGGAACGCGCCAAAGCTGGTGTCGCGCTCACAATGACTGCGGGATCAGCTGCTGTCAGCCGCGACTCGCCACCTGTCTTCAATAATGTATTGGCTTATCAGGATGAAGTGGTTCCCTGGATAAAGGACCTTACCGACGCATGTCATGAACACGGCTGCGCCGTCATGATTCAATTGACCCATCTGGGACGTCGTACCACCTGGAACAAAGGCGACTGGTTACCCAGTGTTTCCTCTTCACGACACAGAGAACCTTCGCATCAACATTTTCCAAAGCTGATTGAAGATTGGGATATTGAACGAATCGTTTGCGATTTTGCCGATGCAGCGGAACGAATGCAGGCCGGCGGTATGGATGGTATTGAGCTGCAAGTCTATGGTCATTTACTGGATCAATTCTGGTCACCACTGACAAATGATCTCCAGGGCGAGTATGACGCATCAACGCTGGATAACAGATTGCGCTTCCCTATGGACGTACTGACGGCTATCCGAAAGCGTGTAGGGAACGAGTTTATCGTTGGATTACGCTACACGGCTGATGAGGTGCAAAAAGGCGGCATAAGCGCTGAAGAAGGGTTGGAAATATCCAAACGATTGGCCGATTCCGGTCAAGTCGATTTTCTGAATGTTATCCGTGGACGCATCCATACCGACCCCGCCATGGTAGAAGTCATTCCGATTCAGGGAATGTCAAGTGCACCACACCTGGATTTTGCTGGCAAGGTTAAAAAGCTGACTGGCATACCTACCTTTCATGCCGCGCGGATTCCCGATGTAGCAACTGCACGTCACGCTATCTCCAATGGATTACTGGATATGGTTGGAATGACCCGAGCACATATGGCGGATCCCCATATTGTCAGAAAAATCGTCGAGAACAAGGAACAAGACATCAGACCCTGTGTAGGAGCCACGTATTGTCTGGATCGAATCTATCAAGGCGGTGAAGCGTTGTGTATTCACAATGCTGCTACGGGGCGCGAGCTGACAATGCCGCATGAGATAAAGACGGCTACAGTGCAAAAAAATATTGTAATCGTTGGCGCTGGACCCGCAGGCCTTGAAGCAGCCAGAGTGGCGGCAGAGCGTGGACATCAGGTAAGCGTATTTGAAGCGGCGTCTGAGCCAGGAGGTCAGGTAAGACTGACAGCCAGAAATCCACGCCGTTCCGAGATGATTTCCATCATTGATTGGCGGATGAATCAGTGCACCGAAAAAGGCGTCAATTTCCGTTTCAACGTACTGGCGGATGTCTCTGATGTCGAAGCGCTTGAACCCGATGTTGTGATCGTCGCAACAGGTGGTTTGCCTGATACCACTTTGTTTGAGCAGAAAATCGCATTGGAGAACGTTGTTACTAGTTGGGACCTCATCGCAGGAGATGAGGTAACAGCAGAGGAAAATGTACTTGTGTATGACGAAAGCGGTGACCACCCCGGCCTTCAAGCTGCAGAGGCTGCAGCGTCCGCAGGAGCCACGGTTGAAATCATGACGCCGGACAGAACCTTTGCACCTGGCGTAATGGCGATGAATTTAACGCCTTATATGAAAGCTCTTCAGAAAAAGGACGTAACTTTTACCGTCGCTCGACGGTTACTTAATGTAGAACGCGATGGAAATCGCCTGAAAGCGACAATCGGAACCGATTACAGTGACCATACAACATTTGCGCACTATGATCAGGTCGTTATTAATTATGGTACCCAACCGCTCGCGGATTTGTATTTCGACTTGAAGCCACATTCAATCAATGGTGGCGCTGTGGATCACGAAGCCTTGTTACAGGGTCTGCCACAGAAAATTGTTAAAAACGCTGATGCAAAATACAATCTCTATAGAATCGGAGATGCAGTATCGTCACGAAATACACATGCAGCAATTTATGATGCTCTACGCCTGGTTAAGGACATTTGATTTCAAAGATGAATTGAACCCGATCAGCTACCTGACAACTCTTTTTTCAATTCATCTTTGTTTATTACGTTCTGATCACTCTGCACCAATGGCAAGGATTTTCGATAAACAATGCGACTAGGCACCATATAGGATGCCAGGTGCTTTTTCAATTCAAAGACTATTTCTTTTTCAGACAACTCGCTCATCGCTGAATAAACCATCACGATTTCTTCTTCAATTTGCGGGTTTTCCATGCCAAATACTGCACACTGCTGTACCTGTGGAAGGTTTTTCTCAACGACTGATTCAACCTCATAAGGTGACACGCGGAAACCACTTGTCTTTATCATGTCGTCTCGGCGGTATACAAAATAAAAATAACCTTCTTCATCCTTGTACACATAATCGCCGGTTGCCACGACAGTCTCATCGGCCAGTTGCCCTTCCAGATCAACAACATCTTTTAGAATTTGTACCGATTTGAAACGCTCGGCTGTTTCTTTGGGCGCATTCCAGAACCCGCGATATATGTAGCTACCTCTGTGAATCAATTCTCCGACCTCTCGTGGAGCGCATTCCGTGCCATCTTCGTTAACCACGTAGAGCTCAACATCAGGCACCGCTGTGCCAATGGAGTCTGGTCTGATTTTAATTTGCGCAGGGTCGAGATACGTAGATCGGAAAGCCTCTGTTAGCCCATGCATTGAGAAAAAACGTGCATTTCTGAACGTCTTTTCGCAATCTTCTATCATACGTTTCGTTACGTTTCCACCTGAAGAAGTAATAGTTCGGACATTATCAAATAGCTCGGCATTAGGGTTTGTGAAAAAATCTTCATCAAACATTTGCGAAATATTGACTGGCATCAATGGCAGCACAGTCACTTGATCATTTATCAGATGGTTGAAAAAGTCTTCAGGCAAAATAAAGCGATGCAGTGCCAGGGTAGCCCTATTCATCAATGCACAAAATATCTGATTAAGACCATAGTCAAGATTGAAAATCAGCAAGCCTGAAATTACATCACTCTCATTGAGGTCAAGATATTGCGTTACAACACGTGCCGAGTCGATAAGATTTCGGTGTGAAATAACAATACCCTTTGGGGTCCCCGTCAATCCAAAGGAATAAGTTATAACCGCATTCTCATGACCATTGATATCGCAATCATATGGCTTGTTGTAGTACTTGAATATTTCTTCAAACGAGGGAATATCTTTATGCGTTGTTTCGAAAGAAACTACTTGACCGTCGAAATTTATCTCTTCAATACTCTTAAGCTTGAGCTTGTCAGTGATAATGCATTGAATACCACAATCTTCTATGATGTACTCAACTTGCTCCGGTTTTAGAAGTCGAGTCAATGGCACCAACAAGTAGTCGGTTGAAAGAATCGCTAGAATAGCAATTACCTGAGAGGCGCTTTTGTTGGAATACAAGCCTACTCTTGCCCCTTTGGGCAGGTCTAGTTCCTGTAGATAGAGTGCAACCTGATCCGTGCGGGCAAGTAACTCGGCATAGGTCAGCTTTTCTTCTTTATCAATTAAAGCTATTTTCTCTGGATGTGTTTGTGCTGCATTTTCCAACAGAATACGTATGCAGTTTATTGACATGATGCTTGCTCCCTGGCACCAAGTGTCCAGATATCGTAATTCGCGTCCAACACAGTGACAGGCTTGTGATCCGAGTTCAGTATTTTTCGATAGAAGAACCTGACAACGTCTTCGATATCTTCAACGGTCAGCACCTTGGTGATACCTCCGGTAAAAACAATGGAGTTCATCGCAAGGAGCTTCAATGTGACGTATGACGGTCGATAGTGAGACATTTTACAAAGCACCAGAAAAATGGCTAGTTGCATCAGTATCTTGGTAGCCTTGTCAGAGTGCTCGTTATATACGTTCTCGGTTACCTTCAGATGCATCAGAAGCTCATAAGAGAACTCGTTATTCTCAGCAGTAAATATCAAAGACTGTCTGGATTTGAAGACACCCAGCTTTTTGAAAACAATTCGATCATGCTCTTGCTCAGTAACAATGTTGTCACTGACAAGATCTTTGGAGTAATGCACATCTGTCGTCGCACCACCGATATCGAGCAATATAAACGGATCAGTGACTGAAAAAGAGGTGTGGATCATCGGCAAGGATTTATTAACAACATACGGGGTGGAGTAAATCTGATTGCTGGTAATCTCATACAGATGCTTGATATCTTCCTTGCCTTCGATATCTTGCTGGTACAGATTAGTGAGATAGTCTTTGAGATGGCTCTCGACAATGTGTAGGCGATTGTCGATTATATTCGGGAGGACTAGCAGTTGCTCCATGCGGGCATTAAGATCTGCTCCATCCTGCGCATTGCCTACATAGACAACATTGGAATAATTCAATTTCTCAAGGTATTTGTCAAGACGATTGTCAAAGATACCTTTATTGGAGTCGATCCCTCCAACAATAATGACTACGTCGATAAGATCGCTGGGTATTGAATAATCTTCGATATCCTGAAAAACAATGGAATCGATAACGTTGATGCCTGAGTTATAAGCGATATTCGTAGCATACTTTAACGAATAAGATTGTGTCAGCCCTATTATCAGGGTGCTCAATCCCCCGTTAGCAGATGAACAGATATGAATATTCTTTGCATCAAAACGTTGTACGGTATCACCGCATTTGTGAGTCAAATCGTCAAGAATACGCTTATTGAAATCACGGAAATGCTGCTCGATGGATTCCGATGTGCTGACTTTGAAGTAGGTGCTGCCGATGTCTATCAGTAGCTTTTCATTGCTCGAGCTCACTGCATGATTCCTATATCGTGGATGATATCGTTAACGATATCGGTAGTGTCCTTGTTCAGATCACAGCAGGACTTTTCATAGGAATAACAATGGTCAGGTATTGGAACATTACCTCGCTCGATAATGCGAATATTCTTTTCGGAATCACGAATTGTGATCATCTTGTTATGGTTAATAATATGTGGTGAGAAAGGTACGTCGATAACACCATTTTTGATGGAATTGAACACCTTTCGCCAAAGGGTATCTGCAGGGTCATTAAACACCGCTTCCATGATCGCCTTCACCTCCGCTGTCAATATTTCTTCTTCTTGCTCATCGACTATTGCCGGCAATCCGCTGAGAATGTTTAACGTATATTGTGTGTTGGCTACAGTCTGAGCGTTAGCTTCCTTGGTAGGGATGCCGACTGCTTCTTCACGAGTCTTGGTAATGATCTTATCGGCGCCAACCATTGAAGCTATTACTGTTGACATATTTATGAGCTGATCGGCTGAGTCTCTGTTTGTCGGAAATGCCCCCATCCATTGGTGATAAACCAAGTGGATATCGGCGTCCTCACAGCCTATCTTTGCTGCATAGTATTCAGCGAGGCTTCTAGTGACTTTGCCGGTCACAATATCCTGAATCATTGAGCCTTGTTGCGAAAAAGACACGGAGAACGATTTGACTCCTTCTTCCAATGACAACAACATTTCCAATAATTGAATCACTATCGTGATACACGGCGGTACCAGGGTGGCAGTTAACGGTCCAAATGATTCGCGATTGATCGGTTTGTTAAGCGTTGAGTAATCAGCGCACACCCGCTCTACGTACTTCCAGTATAGAAAAGCTTTATCCAACGGAAAATTCTTGGAATAAGGTAACAAGTAGGTAATCGGTCCTCCTTCGATCTCGAAGATGCCTGAGGCGATAGCAATTTCGATCAATAGCCGAGCGTCAGGTGTGCCATGACGCAAACTGACTGGATGATTGAAATGCGTCATCATCTTCCGCGTACTTCGGTAGCCATGATTTACCAGCGGGTAGCCATTGAGCATGTCGATTTCATTGGCTTCACTCAAGCGCAACATTTTCTTGGCGGTGGTGTAGTCGTTGAGACGCGTATTGGAGTCAATCGTCAACGGCAGCACGTCAACATTGGCATCGACAAAAAACTCATAGAGCGCAAATTGCTTTTCATAGGTCGGAAAACCACCGCGAGGCTGGACCAGCATTTTTTCTTTCGTGGCGAAATGATGCGAAATGAATAGGCGTTCATCTGCTGTTCTGACAAATTCACGAACCTCATCAAAATCAAAGGCATCGACATTCTCGTTACCGAGGATGATTTCACGTTCTTCCTGTAGCAGGCTCATCGCTGTTTGTGTTCCTGGATGTAGTCTTCGAGCATGTCCAAACCTGTGTTCAAATCGACTTGGTGGCACACTAGGTCGAAGCCATAGTTTTTGTAACGCGGCACGATATCCTCACTATTGCCGCTGCCCACCGTCAGGTTACCGCCGATCATCATGATCAGCTTATCGAGGCTCTTGTACTGGGATTTGAGCAACTTGACTTCGCGGCTCCAGCCCTCGGCTTCGCCATTGAGCGATGAGATCAGCAATATCTCCGCCCCGGTCTCAACCGCCGCATCGAAAAATTCTTCCAGGTAGGTATTTACTCCCAGATTGAATACTTCGTAACCTCTCGCGTTCAGCGAAAGATCCATCAAACGGTTGGCGACAACATGGATATCGTTGCCAATTACACCCGTCACGATTTTCATGGTTTACCTATCTCGCATCAAGCCGTCCATGGTATCAAAGGCTTAACTGGGAGGAACGACTGGAATGGTAGAATCTCGACACTGGCTTCGAGCGCAGTCAGGCACGATTCTTCAGATAGAGACACCCGTATGGCCGATTTCACCGCAGATTTTTGTGACAACCACCCTGACAAGGTCACGGTGCTTGGTCCGGGATATACAAATTTTGGCGGGGCTGGCAAGTGCCAGGGAGAAGTCGTAACCCTCCAGCTCGATCGTAACAATGCGGACCTCATCACGCTATTGAGGGATGAGGATGGCCAAGGCAAGGTTGTGGTCGTGGATGCGGATCAGGCTTACTACGCGATCGTCGGCGAGAATCTGATGAAGTTCGCCCTGGCCAGTGGCTACGCTGGCATCATCGTCAATGGCTATGTCCGTGATACCGAGCAGATTAAAGACATTCCCGTGGCGCTTTACGCTCTAGGCACCTGCCCGAGAAAATCCATACCGGTAACCAAGGGCCAACGGGATATCCCTCTGTCCTTTGGGGGAGCGCTGTTCCGGCCGGGCGACTACGTCTACACCGATAAGGACGGCGTTATTGTGGCGGCTGAGCCGTTCGCGTAGAAATCATGCAGCACACGGCCCTCAAGCGGGTCCTGATGAGCATCTTTTGGCCATGCCATAGTCGAGGGCTCTGTTCCGGGTAACTCAAAAAGCCTCGACACTCCCCATCTTTTGTTTTAGCGAGAAACCTTGGCCAGCCTTGCAGGTAATGAGTGTTGTGGGCGTCAATTTCGCGTCATGCCCAGGCCGTTATGGTGTTTGCGGTACGGCAGTGCAATTGGACAGCAAGCCTATTCAGCAACAGATCTGACAATCGGCAAAGAGGGTGGAAATGCGCTCGGGTTTCTCGCCTAATACGCCTCAAGTGCGCCTCAATTAAAACAAACCACCGTGATCGCGATCACTCGATGGTCAAGTTGAATTTTCATCCTTTTGTTCATGGCACCAAGCCATATGACAAAATGATATCCAGCCACCGATCAAGCAGAGGCCTCCAATTGGAGTTATTACCCCCAATTTGTTTACGCCAGTCAAAGCCATCAAATACAAGCTGCCACTGAACAAAGCTATGCCTACGGAAAACAATTTTGCGCTTCGTACGCTGGCCCGGCTGGGCTTAACAATGCCACAGGCTATCAAGGCCAAGCCATGGATGAAATGGTAGAAGACACCAGTCTCAATCCATCCCATGGCCTTTTCGCTTAACAAAGGTTTAAGTGCATGCGCACCAAATGCCCCGACGATAACGCCGAATGTACAGAAAACCCCTCCCGTGAGTAAGATCCATTTATTCAATTTTTTATAGTAGTTAGCCGCGGAACAACTCATATAATAACGCTTAAAAATAGTTGAACGAGTATCCAGTTGCTCGTTTTGCTCAAAATTCCAAAATGCACCGATTGCCTTGAACTTATCTGGCTGAAGTACCAAAATATCGTGGCGACTAAAGTTCTGTTTTCTACCCGCTGTCAGCAACACGGATTACCACGACTATTTCAATCCAGTGTCAAGTAGCAGCATTATTTTTCAGCCTATGCTAATACACAGTATTGGTCGAATCTTGTAACAAAATTCACCGTGACGGTACTTTCGTAGTATCGTGGGAAAAGCTATGAAAACTGCCATCTCATCTATAGGGTCACTCCTCGCCCGGTTCAGCGTGCTGTAAAGGTTTATATCGGATGGAAAACGGTTTATTCGCCTATATTCTCAAATACAGTAAACGCCAGCAGATAATTCTTGTTCTCCTGACGTTAGTTTCGTTTCCGTTTTATTACCTCAGTCTTGATTTACCGAAGACCATTGTAAACGAGGCTATCAGTGGCACCGAGTTCCCGGTCGATATCTCCGTTGATATTGCTGGAATTACATTGAATTTTGGTGAATACGAACAGGTGCCCTACCTGTTTGTTTTGTGCTTCGCATTTCTGTTACTAGTACTGATAAACAGTGGAATAAAATTAATAATTAACATCTATCGCGGTGTGATGGGTGAACGCATGCTGAGGCGTTTGAGATTACAGCTCATCGGCCGCATCATGAAGTTTCCATTAGCTCGATTTCGCAAAACAAGTCAGGGTGAACTTGTTTCTATGGTTAACCAGGAAACCGAACCCCTGGGCGGTTTTATCGGCGAAGCGATCTCCTTGCCCCTTTACCAGGGGGGGTTGCTACTCACTATTTTAACGTTCATGTTTATTCAGGACTGGAAACTGGGCTTAGCTGCAATCGCTTTGTATCCAGTCCAAGCCTGGTTGATTCCCAAATTGCAGAGGCAGGTAAATTTGCTTAACCAGCAAAGAACCATGCGTATGCGGAAGCTAGCTGAAAATCTGGGGGAAATCGTATCCGGTATCAACGAGATACATGTAAACGACAACAGCCATTTCTTCAAGGATCATTTTTCAAAGCTGCTTGGCAGAATATTCAATATTCGAGTTCAAATATACAAAAAGAAATATCTGATTAAATTTCTTAACAATGCGATTGCGCAAATCACGCCTTTCATGTTCTTTCTGATTGGCGGACTATTGGTTATCAAAGGAGATTTATCAGTCGGTGCTCTCGTTGCAGCCCTCGCCGCCTACAAGGATTTGTCTCCACCTTGGAAAGAGCTTCTCAGCTGGTATCAGGGCCAGGCTGACGCCAGATTGAAATTTACGATTTTAACTGAGCAATTCAGAATTAAAGAAGGTGATTCAACTGAAAACGAAAACGAAATAAATGTTCGCAAAGAACCCGAAAATTGGTTGGACACGTTACCTGACTCACCCATAGTCGCGAACAATATCAGTCTTATTCGTCACGATGGAGTTCAGGAGCTCAGCAATGTCTCTTTGACAGTAAATCCAGGTGAATGGATCTGTTTCATAGGCGCTGGAAATAGTGGGAAAAATGGACTTGCGCATCTGTTAGCGAAGCTCGTAGCCCCGCACTCAGGTAAGTTGATCATTGCAGATCAAGATATCAACGACCTCTCTGAAGCCGCTATCGGACGAGCGATCGGTTATGTTGGACATGATTCTTACCTGTTCTCTACCTCAATTCGCGAGAATATCCTACTTAGTCTCAAATATCGTCCTCATGCCGCGACTATCGCTAACTATCAAAGAGACAAAACGATCCATTTCGATGGCTGGGAAAAAGAAGCTCGCTTGTCCGGAAACAGCGAAATCAAGCACGATACTGACTGGGTAGATTACTCGGCTGTAGGCGTATCTGACGATGCTCAGTTATCTGACGTGGTCGGCAATATATTGCAGATCTCTGGGCTCGAAGATGAATTGGTGCGATACGCGTTAACCCGAACAATTGATCCTGATGAGTATTCTCACATTACAAACAGAATTGTTGAAGCTCGTGCGTTGTTTAAAGAACGATTGATAGAGAAAGGGCTTGAATCTCTTGTTGAATTTTTAGATGCCGATGCGTTCAACGAAAATGCATCTTTGGCGGAGAACATACTTTTTGGTGTATCAAACAACGATATGTTTTCAGTCGAAGGGCTCACGGAACATCCTGTTCTAAGGGCGTTGCTGGATGAGTTAGGTTTAGCTGTGCCACTTGATGATGTTGCAATCAGCACTGCAACAACCATGATTGAATTGTTCTCCGATTTCCCTCCCGGTCACGAGTTTTTTGAACGATACAGTTTTATCGACGGAAATAATTTAGTACACCTGAAACGTATCATGAATTTGGTCAACAATGATACTTCTATTGATCAATTGGATATTGAAGATAGAAAACTTATTCGATCACTGCCTTACAAAATAATTAGCGGGCGTCACAGGATAGGTAATTTAAACGAAATAGACAAAGAGAACGTTCTGTCGCTGCGACGTAAATTTGCGAAAAAACTTGACGCAAGTTCTCGCAACGAAATCGAATTTTTCTCTACTGATAAATATATCTCATTGACCCCTATTGTAGAAAACATAATATTTGGGCGAATTGTTTACGGACGACTGGGCGCCGAAGAAAAAGTATATCGTCTGATCGTGGATGTTCTGCAAGAACTAGATATGATGTCTCCAATTCTGGAAATAGGATTGACCGCTTCTGCCGGCCTGGGTGGAAGTCTACTATCGGTCTCCCAACAACAAAAAATACTACTCGCCCGTGCTCTTATAAAAAAACCTGACATTCTGATTATCAATGAAGGGCTCAATTCATTAGATACGGTTGAGACTGAAACAATTTTCACACGCCTTAAAAGCGAATACCCCAAGATGCGATTGATCTGGGTTGATAGCCAATCAAAATACACAGATTGGTTTGACCGCTCGGTTCATTTAAATAAGGGCAAGATAGTCAGTATCGATGAAATATCAGCAGACAGTGATTCTGATAAAGCCCGAGAAATGCCTCGTGACAGAACACTTGTTCGCAAAGCCGATTCAGTCGATTTCAATGAAAAACTTACGCTTCTGAATGGCATTCCGTTATTTCGATTTTTAGACACACCGAATTTACGATTACTTTCTGAGAACTGCGACACCTTGGATATTCCGCAGGGCCAACGTGTTTTTGCACAAGGTGATTCAGGTGATGCCTTGTACATAATTATTGATGGCAAGGCGAACATATTGATCTCCAACGGTGAAAACGAGCAAAAGGTTAGAGAATGCGGTGCAAACGAATCGGTTGGAGAAATGGCACTGCTTTCAGATCAGCCACGTTCTGCGACCGTGGTGGCTGCAACGGACTTGGCATTGTTACGCCTGAAGAGAGAAATATTTATCGACCTGGTGCGCTCGAACGGAGAAATCGCCTACCAGATTTTGCAAGTTGTTATCAATCGTTTTCATGATATCCACAAAATTAGTACTGAACGCAAGTAAAATTTGTGGTAATGAATTTTTATCTCGACCAATGACAATTCCATATTACAAAGGAGTTTAGTCTTTGACTATCAATGACGAGTACACGGTCCTGAGCAACATAGACCTGTTTGAACATCTTGATCCGGTGGAATTAAAACGATTGATATTCGTCAGTCAACGGTATCAATTGGAATCTGGCGAATATCTATTTCGGCAAGGTGATAGCGCTGACAAGGTATTTGGTATTGTCGAAGGTGAGTTTTCAATTTTGCTTGAATCTGATGATCGTCAAGTAGTCATTGCTCGAGAGGATCGAGGAAAATTAATTGGCGAAATGGCTGCCATATCAGGCGAAGCGCGTAGTGCATCAATTCGTGCTGAAGGTTTATGTGAGGTTATCGGGTTTGAAAGAGAATTATTCGTCAGTACTATTATAAATAGTCCGAAAACAGCATTGAAAATGTTAAAACTACTGTCTCAACGAATTTCCAAGATCGATGAACGAGTAGCCGAACTGCTTGGTGAAAATGACGAATCTCTGAAATAAATTTCCTTATTACCTCTTTAAGTTATCGATATCATTTCTTGCTTGTGAAAAGATATTCTGGTTTTCAACCTCCGATAACAAAGACTGCCGGCTGCGATAGCGGCGTTGAACCAGTCAAAACAGTATTTTATTGAAAACTGCGTCTATATCAATACTGATATAACGAGGCATCTTGTTACAAATATTTGGCAGATTGTAATCAAAACCTCCAATGGTTATACTTGTTTACTCTGGAAAACTAGTTTGTTGATTTCATATGGATAAGATTCGTGCGTTGATATCTTGGCTAATTGTTTTATGGTCTTGTTTCATTTTTTTGGGCTCGCTGCCATACAAATTTTCCAAGCATCCTGATACCCAACACATTTTCGGCACTATCGGTGATTGGCTTGGTACTTTCCTCGGCTCTGGGCTGGGAACCGCTTTCAGAGAATTCGGTGGCTACGTGGTCGGTAGTTTCGAGCTACTAACATCTTTGATACTACTTTTTCCAGCAGTTTTATGGCTTATTTCAAGAATGAAAGGCACTCATTTTGGAAGTTTGCGCCGCCGATGGCATGCATATGGAGGTCTGCTGGCATCGGCAGTTATGGCGGGAGCGGTATTCTTTCACTTGTTCTCACCGTTGGGCATTGAAGTTGTTCACAACGGTCAAGGTGACGGCGGTAGCCTGTTCAGAGCGGCTGTGTCCATACTTGTTCTGGGCATCGTGTTATTCGTTATTAATCGCGGATGGTCCAAGTCGAGCTGATGAAAGTGGTCCCTTGTTACCGTTCTGCATGGGGCTAGGAAAAGAACAAGCCTCACTTTATATTTCCTGTCCTTGATCATGAATGGCCCGATATTTGTCGGGCCACATCGCTTCAGGTAAAGCGGTGCGCTCTTTTAACCAAGGGTGAATCTCTACCGCCTTTTGTAACATTCGCAACGCTGGCTCTGATCTATTCTGTGAAAGCAGAATATGGTAAAGACCGGACATGGCACCGAAATGAGCGGGTTCCAATTCCAGTGCAACTTCCAAATCCGTCTGAGCCATTACATAGTTTTGACGCAGAAATCGAATAAACGCTCGTTGATTGAACCCTTCCGCATAGTTTGGCGCCAAACGAATAACGTTATCAAAATGCCTTTCAGCCGCTTCGAAATCATACGCTTCACGTCGTTCAATTCCGGCATCCAATAATGCGCGAATCTCGGCGTCTGGTGATTGGCTAAACCAGAATTGCCAAATGACATCCTCAGCAGCTCGACCTTCAATTTCATTGCGTGCATTGGATAGATTGTCGAAAAGTACTGACTTATTTGCATCCGTTGCCGAAACACCAAAGCGCTCGGTAGATGCCAATCCCGAAACCGACATCATAAATATCAAAATAGTCGCTAAGCTGGATAGCATTAGATTCCTACTCATACCGGCTCCCAAGTATATCGTTTGAGCTGATGCAATTATGGACTAGTCATTGCGCCACGCTCTTGGAATTTCAAACCGAATAAATACTACAATTTTTCAACACCCAAGAGGTTCGAACAGAGTTATTGGGCTTGCGCGTTCTTTGCCATGATGGCTCCACGCACCCCAACCACCTTAGCGGCCATTTCATGACCTGACATCAAGCATTGTTCCTCGCTATGACCTCTCAAAAAAGCAGCCAAATACGCACCATTGAAACTGTCTCCTGCCCCAGTCGTATCAGTTACTATTTTTGCGGGCTCAAATTCAGGATGCTCAGAGGCAGCAAGCGTGGGTGATACAGGCCCATTAGAACCACGTTTTATGGCGCATGCAGTCCAGGATTTCGAAGCAAATCGCGAAATCACAGAGTCTTCGTCCGACTCAACAAATAGTGCCATCTCATCGTCGACGGAAGGTAGCGCAATATCAGCGATCTCCCACATGCTTGACATGACAGATTGAGCTGTCTCTATGTTTTCCCACAATGCGGGCCTGTAGTTGGAATCGAATGCAATCAAGCTTTCGCCTTCGCTTTTGATCAGTTTCAATTTGCTCAGTAGTTTCTCTCTGACCAGTTGAGGAAGAATGGCCAGGGTTATACCGGACAAGTAGACAATCCTAGCTTTGGGTAATTCGATCTGTTTTGCCGAAAACAGCTGGCGAGCTGCTGAGTCGTTTCGCCAATACGAGAAGCTTCTTTCGCCTGTCGCATCAGTCGATACAGCGTAAATTCCGATATTGTGATCAGGGTCGGTTTCGATGAAATCAGAAACAAGTCCTTCTTTTTCAGCGGTTTCAATAAATGATTTCGACAAGGGGTCCGTACCGATCCGTGTCAAATAAGCAGTTGACTTTGATTCAGGTAAACAACGGGCGCAATAAATGGCTGTATTCAGGGTATCTCCAGCATAAGAAATCGCAAAACCAGCTTCCGGGCTACGTCGGATTTCAGCCATCGCTTCACCGATGGCAAGTAAGTCAGATGTCATCTATTGGATCTCGTGCTCAAGGATTTTGGCTGTCAGGACAGGCGATGCCTTCACGGGTACAGTTTAAAGGATCAAGTCGACTCTCTGTATACTCTAACCTACAAAGTGTGAATATTCTGGGGCACAGTTGCTCCTGTTCAGCCAGCGGATTGCTGTGAGCAGGGTGAAAAACAGGTGGATGTCAGCTTATTCCATGTCTTAGTTGAGCCTGTCGCGAGCATCGAGTAAACGAGATTCGTGAGTCTAATACAGGTGCAGAAATTCAGTCACCTACAAAAGCAGTTGTTATATCAGAGTCTGCTTCACTCAACGCCTCGATGACGCTGAAGTGATTATGACTGCCTTCGATAACGCACCGGATCTTGGCGTCCAGCCCTTTCCACACCATTGCCCAGAGTTCTGCCTGACGAATGAACTCAGGACGTTCCCCTCCTCCAACCCAGGCGGTTGTATCAGGAAATCCGTTTGGTAGGTGTAACGCTGCACTTTCGTTACTCGCTTCCCCTAAATCCAGCTGAAGCGTCTCATTTAACACTGTGTGCAACAATGGACGGAGATCATGCAGCCCACTGATTGACAAGGTATGTTCAATGCGATCCGACACTTCTGCAGACAATGGACTGTCGTCGCAGATCATTCGACTCACAAGATGCCCGCCAGCTGAATGCCCTGCCAATCGAATGGGTCCCTCAACTTTAGACGCAGCTAGCGTTATTGCGGCGCTGATTTGCCCAGTTATATGATTGATACGGACTTCAGGTGCCAACGTATAGGACGGTAGGCATACCGCCCAACCTCTTGATCGCGCCCCATCGGCAAGGTGAGTCCAGAAAGACTTGTCCAGGCGCATCCAGTAACCTCCATGCACAAAGATAGCCAAGCCTTTTGGCCGGCCCTCGGGCCAGACAATATCGAACCTTTCACGTAGATGTGCGCCGTAGGCACACTCTTCTATTTTGATACCACTGGCGCGATAAGCCTTGGCTTTTTCCGTCCAGCGCTCTGCCAAGGTTTCTGAGTCCGGAACATAAGCCATATTGGCGAATGCATCATCCCAATCCTGTCGATGTGGGCTATTCATTTTGAGTAGCTGTTTCGAAGTTGCAAACAAGATGTATATCGAATGGGCTGTATCATCAGCGCACCTGCGTTTTCAAAATCATTTTCTCCAGCAGTTAACCCCATGGGCTTAAAGCAGGCCACATGGTCTGTTAATTCGGGGGTTTCCCGTCACGTTTGATCACTGCCAGCTTGTATTATATCCTTATAGAGGGTTTTATCGAAGGGGTAAATATAGCTTGCTCAACACGGCTAAATATCCCCTCGAGAATTTAGAATTACAGTAAGTATCCCCGATACCGAATCACAAGCGGCGACATCAACCCATGAGCAATTCGATCAACAAAGCACTGATTACTGGCGGCAACGGCAATATTGGTCGACTGGTTGGCGAGCAGTTACTTCGTCGGGGAATCGAGGTAGTCAAGTTCGATATCCCGGGAACCGAGCCAGAATCTGTCCAGTCCGGAGAAACTGTAGTTGTGGGCGATATACGTGATCAAACGCTTCTCAGAGGCCTGTTTGAAGAACATCGCCCTGATACTGTCTATCATCTGGCATCCCTGCTCTCCGGTAGCTCTGAGGCTAACCTTGATGCCGCTTGGGAAATCAATGCCAGCGCATCTTTTCACCTGTTGCAGTTGGCCAAGGAGTTTGGCGTTAATTCGTTTTTCTTTGCCAGTACCATTGCGACTTACGGTAGCGATATAGCTGACCCAATGCCCGAAGATACACAACAATGGCCTGCCAATATCTATGGGGCTACGAAAGTAGCCGTGGAAAGGCTTGGGGTTTATTTCAAGTTGACACATGGACTGGATTTTCGCTGCCTGCGTTTCCCTCTGGTATTCTCACCGTTTGCCCCAGCGTCAGCAGTAACTGCTTTTCCTTCGCATGCATTCCGCGCGGCCTGTCAGGGAGAATCCTTCACATTTCCAGTATCACCGGCCACGGGCATGTCCTCCATGCTGCTTGAAGATGTCATCAAAGGCATTGTCGTTTTCTCGCTAACCGACCGGGAAGCACTAAGCCAACACGTCTACTCACTTCACGGATACCACGTTACGGCTGAAGAAGTTGCGATGGAGATAAAATCACGTATACCCGCGTTTTCGTATACTTTCGAACCACAATCATCTGTTGATGCCTTGCTGAATGCCTGGCCCAATATAACAATCGATGAAACGGCACGAAGAGACTGGGGCTGGAAACCTGAATACGATTTCCGGGCGTCTGCCGACTGGTTGATGGATTACTTCACACGCCAAGGTAAGGATTGATCTGTACGGGGTTTGATCAAAGCAGTTCACGTTTTCTAGCACTGCTCCAATGCCTGATCAATATCCCACAGAATGTCACTGATGTGTTCGATACCAATAGACATCCTTACAAGCTCCGGCCCAACACCCGCCGTGACTTGCTGTTCTTCAGTCAGTTGACGGTGTGTCGTTGAAGCGGGATGAATGACTAGCGTTTTGGCATCGCCAATATTCGCGAGATGACTCATGAATTGAATGCTCTCAATAAACTTGACCCCCGCATCCAGCCCACCTTTCAAACCAAATGTTAGAACAGCGCTTGAACCACGTGGCATATAGCGTTTTGCAAGTTGGTGATAGGGACTGGATGGTAATCCCGGGTAGCTGACCCATGCTACCTTTTCATGTGTTTCAAGGTGCAGAGCAACAGCCATCGCGTTTTCTGAATGCCGTTCCATGCGCAATGGCAGCGTTTCTAGTCCCTGTAAAAAAGTGAAAGCATTGAACGGACTCATGCTAGGCCCCAAGGTTCTCAAGTACTCCATACGCGCTTTAGTGACATACGCAAAGTCGCCGAAGGTCTCAAAAAATCGAACTCCATGGTAGCCCTCAGACGCCTCGACCATCCGCGGAAACTTGCCGTTGTCCCAGGGGAATTTACCCGACTCGACAATCAAGCCTCCGATTGACACACCATGACCACCAATGAATTTGGTAGCAGAATGAATAACGATATCGGCTCCATGTTTGATTGGCTGGCAAAGAAAAGGTGACGGCACGGTGTTGTCAACCATCAATGGCAGGCCATGCTCATGTGCTATCGCAGCGACAGCTTCGATATCAAGCACATTGAGGTTCGGGTTTCCGACGGTTTCCGCATATATCAAACGAGTCTTGTCGGTTATCGCGTCATGGAAGTTCTGCGGCTTATCGGGGTTAACAAATTTTGCCGTAATCCCAAGACGCCTGAAATTGACATCGAGCTGAGAATAACTACCTCCATACAAGGTGCTTGCCGAGACAATTTCATCACCCGATTCGCACAAGGTCAGCATGGCAATCAATTGAGCAGACATACCCGATGCCACTGCCAGTGCCGCACGTCCACCCTCAAGAGCGGCAATGCGCTCTTCAAGCATCGCATTGGTCGGATTGCTTAAACGAGAATATACATTTCCAAATGTTTCCAGATTAAATAGACTTGCAGCATGGTCTGGGCTGTCAAATACATAGGAGCTAGTCTGATAAATGGGAGGTGCACGTGATCCCGTCAGCGGATCTGGTATTTGTCCCGCATGTAAACACAGGGTTTCTATTTCGAATTCCTTATCAGCCATGATCTACAAATTGATGTGTTTAGGACGGCGGGATGAAACGATTCGCGTGTTAACGCCTGCCCAATTCAAACCGCCAAACAGGCGCGCATGCTCTATCTTGGTACAGTGGTCCATTACAACGATCATCCCTCCTTGCTCGGCAATTTCTTTCGCTTCCTCGTTAACTACACCGAGTTGCATCCATAAAATTTTTGCACCAACAGAAACCGCCTCGGTAGCAAGTTGAGGCATATCACTTGGCTTGCGGAAACAATCCACCATGTCGATCGGCACCGGTACATCTGCAAGAGACGGATAACAGGTTTGTCCGAGAATTTCGGTACGCGTGGGATTGACCGGGATCACGGTGTAGTCATGGTCAAGCAAATATTTACCGACAAAGTAACTCGGCCTATGTGGCTTGTCTGACATGCCAACACAAGCGATCACTCGTGTCTCATTCAAACACTGACGCAGCAGACTGATATCCGCCATAAACGTTTAATTCGTAACCAGAGAATCATAACTTTATCGTGTTAGCGTACATTTTTCCAGTAAATACCAGTAACGTCGACGGAACACGTGCTTAATTGTAGAAAAGTTATCACTAACCGCTTCGCTCCAACAGGTCTGGAAACGCTGCTAGCCGATTCTTAAACTAGATATCAATCAGTCCTTCACGAATTGACTTTGCAATGGCCTCTGATCGATTGGTGACCCCCAATCGTTTGAACGAATTGGACAAGTGGTTGTTAACCGTTCTAACCGATATACCCAGTATCCTGCCAACCTCCCATGCTGTCTTGCCATGCGCCGACCATTCCAGGCATTCTTTTTCTCGTCGCGTCAGACGAACCATCTGATCGAGTTGTCCAAGCGAACGTACACTGTTACCTTCCATCAGAGCCGGTACAAAAACGGTATTGCCGACATTTATTTTCTCCGAATCAATGGATGGATCAATCAGATTCATCGCCAGTCGGCCAGATTCCCGTCCGATCATTCGAAGAGGCTGTTTGATGGTTGTTAGTTTCGGGGTGACAAATTGCCCAATTTTGAGTCCATCAAACCCGATAACCGAAATACTCTGCGGAACAAGAATTTTATTCCTGCAGCAATACTCCAATGCGCCGACTGCCATTTCATCGCTATGAAAAAAAACTGCACTGATATTTCGTGTGTGATCAAGAATCTCTTCCATTGCCAGCGCTCCACCTAACTCGGTGAAATCACTTTCGAGAATGAGCGGTTCAGGCAATTCCTGATTCCAATTTTTCAGCGTTTGCATAAAACCGTTTGTACGTAGTGACGTGTGCGTATGTGAAAAAGGACCACCTACAACGGCTAGTTCGGTATGACCGTTCTTGAGTAAATATAGCGCTGCCATTGCACCTCCAGCACTGCAGTCAGTACTGACACATCTATCATAAAATCCAGGAACGCGGCGATTCAGTAATACAACGTTGGTATGTTCACCCATCAATACGCCCAACTCGTCGTCACTGAGATGATCAGAGTGGACAAGGCAACTATCAAAGTGCTTATTTCTTACTAGCTCCCACGCTTCCAACTCTCCTGTGCGGAGATGAGCGGTGAGGTGAACAATGGCGTTGACACCGCGTTCCTTTAGATAAAGCAATGCGCCATCAGCAATCGCGCCATAGTATGGCGATTGCAACTCATTGATGGAGATACCTATTCGGGCTGCACCGATATCCTGCGAGAATTCATCCCGAGAATTCGATTCAGTCGGCATGACCATCATTCTTTCCTGTCTAATTTGATAAAACAGCGTTGAATAGGTAATCCAGACATTTCTCTAATCCAGTTTTGCCATACGGTGTAACCGAGAGGCCAAAAAAAGATCCGTGATGATCGGTTTTTTTAAGGCGCTCTGTTCTAGAAAAAAGCTGACCCCTGATCGCGTCATTCGGTCTGGAGTATTTCTAATTTGAATGACTATACACCCGAATCCAAATTCGAATGCTTGATAAAGCTATAATAAATTATAGCTTTATCGTGCAACCGCTTGCAAGCCGATTACTTTGTTCAAGCGTACTGTTCACTTGCCTGATGATAGTGTGCAATGTGCCAGTTGTATTTTTTTTCCGGGTGAGTTATACCACTGTTTTTACCCCTGCAATACAACTAGTATGAAATTGTTGAGCGAGTAGCGTATAT
>CAYULV010000012.1:0-30143 GCA_964445655.1 uncultured Granulosicoccaceae bacterium
GCAACGAATATCACATGTTGATACCGCTATTGGCCTCGACTGACGATGGTCGGCCCAATGCGTCTGGTGAGCCTGGGGAGCTTCTTGAAGCTGGTGTGAATTCGGCACCGCTACCGACGAGCGACGGCTCGATCGAATTCGCCACCTGTGTCTGTCCTACCGATCGTCATATCTGGGAAGTCCGATTACGCATGGAAGATTTCCAGATTGACCCGACTCAAGCCTTTGGATTTGAAATCCAATACAACGACGATATTGATGGTGGAGCGCGCGATGCCAAGTGGGGTTGGTTTCATGAGTCGCGACAGAACATCAACATTGATAGAACCTGGCGATTTCCAAGTTACATGGGCACGATACAGCTGCAACCTTCGCCGTTCTGATAACTTTCAGTGATATCCCCTGATGTTCCCGCCTTGAGTCGTGGGTTGCTGTTGGCCTATGGCAGTCTCGCTTTTCCGCTGGCCGCGGCTTTTATTGCCTTGCAAGTTATTGTTCCCACTTACTACGCCGAAAACACAACATTAAGTCTTACTGCGGTGGGAGGCATACTGCTGCTGGCACGCTTGTGCGATACCGTGACTGATCCACTTGTGGGTTACTGGTCTGATCAAACGACCACACGTTTTGGTCGGCGCAAAATTTTCATGGTGTTGTCAGCGCCGCTCATTGCAATTTCCGTCTGGTTTTTATTCAACCCAAGTGACACTGCGGGTGCGGCTTATCTATTGTTGTGGACAGTTGCCATCTATGTGGCGGGTACATTGTCGATCGTGCCGACAAGTGCGTGGGCGGCCGAACTGTCTCAGGATTACAACCAACGCAGCCGAATTACGGGTTTTCGAGTTGGCTTCGGGCTTGCCGGTACGCTTGCAGCATTGATTATTCCGGCAATTCTTGTGGGCAATGAATCAGCGGCATTGGGTGAAACACTGACGGCCATTACCGGGCTCGTGATAATCACCTTGATCATTGCAACCCTGTGGGCCGCGATCCGTGTACCGGACGACGCCGAAATCAGTTTGCCGCAGGAGTCCGTCAAAGCGGCGTGGGCCTTGATGCGATCGGCTAATCCTTTTCGACAACTACTGATCAGCTTTTTATTGAATGCAGTGGGTAATGCCATTCCAGCTACCCTGTTTCTGTTGTTTGTCACCCATGTGTTAGAAGTACCAGACAAGGCCGGCGTTTTTCTGTTTATCTATTTTGTTGCTGCAGCCATTGCGGTGCCATTCTGGGTTTCAGTATCACGACGTCTGGGTAAACATCGAACCTGGTCAGTGGCCATAGTTATCGCCTGTGCGTTTTTTCTGTGGGCGCCGTTTCTGGGTGCGGACAAGGTCTTCTGGTTTTATGTCATTGTCGCTGCAACTGGCTTTGCAACCGGTGCCGATCTTGCGCTACCCGCTGCGATCAATGCCGACGTCATTGAATGGGATGATCTCGAGACAGGCTTTCGACGTCCGGGTTTGTTCTTTGCGCTATGGGGCACGGCGACCAAGCTCTCTTACGCGCTGGCGATTGGCATCGCGTTTCCCTTGCTTGAGCTCGCGGGCTTTGATGCCAGAGGTGACAATGATGCTGGCGCGATCACATGGTTGGCGTTCCTGTATGGAGGGCCCTGCATCCTGTTCAAGTTGGCTGCGCTCTGGAGCATGCGAGCCTATCCGATTACTGAAGCGGTTCATCGCAACATTCGCGAACAATTGGCACTACGTTCATCGGATCAGTATCGCTAACGAGTGCAGGCAGCCCACTAGAGCAAAAAAGCTCAAACAAAAAGCTCAAACAATGAGTTCAGCATCTAATGCAAGGTCCGCGGTTTACCGTCGTCAACCTCAACATGGATGGGTTCAGGACGTTGTTCAATGACCGTCTCGTCTGATGTGCCTGCAAACAAGTCCAGGATATCGTCCGATGTCAGTTCTGCCAGCGGTTGTTTGCCGGCTCGGTTGATGGTTTGATCGGCAAGTGATTGCTTGTTCTGTTGCATTGCCATGATTTTCTGTTCAACCGTGTCACTGGCAACCAATTTGTAGATAAATACAGGTTTTGTCTGACCGATACGGTGGGCACGGTCACTGGCTTGATTTTCAACGGCCGGGTTCCACCAGGGATCATAATGAATAACCGTATCCGCAGCGGTCAGGTTCAGGCCAGTTCCTCCTGCTTTCAAGCTGATCAGGAAGAGGGGTACGTCGCCATGCTGGAAGGAATCAATGACTTCATCGCGCTTGCGCGTACGGCCAGTCAGTTTTGCGTAACGGATATTTCGTTTGCGCAGTTCTATCTCGATAAGACCCAGCATTTCGGTGAATTGTGAAAACAGCAGGATCTTCTTTCCCTCGTCAATCAATTCATCCAGCATATCGAGCAGCATGTCGGTTTTGGCTGATGCGGTAACCCCTTGTGCGCTGTCGAGTTTGACCAGAGAAGGATGGCAACAGGTTTGTCTCAGCTTGAGCAGTGCGTCGAGCATTTCGATATGGCTACGTGCGAGACCGCGTTCGGCGAGCAGTGCACGTACACGGTGTTCCATACTGACGCGAATACTCTCGTATAGGCGTGCCTGTTCCGGATCCAGCGTCACTTCCTTGATGATTTCTGTTTTCGGTGGCAATTCGGTGGCAACTTCTTCCTTGCGTCGACGCATCAGGAAAGGCGAAATACGCGCGGTCAACTGGTCCTGTCGAGCCACATGTCCGTGATTTTCGATGGGTGTTCGGTAATAGCGATTGAAATGCTTGCGCGAACCGAGAAAGCCTGGCATCAGGAAATCGAACTGTGACCAGAGTTCACCCAGGTGATTTTCAAGTGGTGTTCCCGTCAGGCAGATGCGACGGTCGATTGGTAAGGTCTTGACCGCCTGCGTGACTTTGGCTGTTGGGTTCTTGATGGCCTGCGCCTCATCAAGCACAACACAGCCGAAGTTCTGTGCCGACAGTAGCTCGATATCTCGTGTTACCAAGGCATAGCTTGTGATCACTATATCGGCCATGGAAAATTCAAGGTCACGGCTCTTGCGTTGGGTGCCATGCCACACAAGCGTTTGTAGTCCTGGCGTGAATTTCGCCGCTTCGCGTTGCCAGTTACCCAGAACGCTGGTCGGTGCGATGATTAAGGTCGGATCGTTGAGTCGACCCATATCGCGTTCTGCTTGCAAGTGGGCGAGGGTTTGCAAGGTTTTGCCCAGTCCCATGTCGTCAGCGAGAATGCCGTTGAAACCGTATTCTGCGAGAAAACCTAGCCAGGAAACGCCATCGCGTTGATACGGGCGTAAAGATGCCTGCACGCTGTTGGGTATCAAAACCGGCGTGATGCCGTCGAAGTTTTTCAAGCGCTCGCCAATGTCAAACATCCGTTCCGCGTTGTGCCAGGCGACATGAATGCCTTGTTGTTGCCACTGGCTATCCAATTCTTCCAGCGTATTGGCGCGTTGCTTGGGCAGACGCAGCTGATCACTGCTGCCCGGTTCGTCATAAAGTTCGAGAAGGGTATCAGCGACTGGTTTGACCAGCTCTGGCGCCACTTCCAGCCATTGCCCGTCATCGGCCTGTAGCAGGATGGAGGAGTCACGTGAGTCACCCTGTAGCCAGTCAATCACCAGTGGCAGTAAATCAAAGGTTTGATCTCCGTGAGTAAGCTTGAGTGACATATCGAACCAGTTGGATGTGGTTTCACTGACGGTAGCTTCGATATGGGTCACGGACTGAAAGGACAAGTCGAAGGGCTCGCGAATTTGTAGCGTCCAGCCCGCATCGGATAGGTCGTCCTTTTGATCCAGCAGATGTCGCCAGGCCTGGGCGATGTTTTGCACATCTTTGGCTTTGGGCTGACGGTCAGCGCGGGAGTAGAATTCCTTGTCGTTGTTAGTGGCGGATTCGTAATCGGGAAAGCGCTTGCCAAAGTCCACCGCGTAGCGACTCTCGGCGACAAGATCTCGTTTGAGTACAAGGGATTTGCCGTCGTTGGTTTTGCCTTCGAGTGTGTCTTCGGCTTCCATACCATCAAACGGCAGCAGATATTCCGCGTAGCGAAACCGGATGGAGGCGTAGAAATCGCGAATGTCGGCACTGTCGTCTTTTGACTGCAGAAGTAGCACTGGTTGTGGTGCTTCGCTGATGCGCACAAAGTCGGGCTCTTCTGGCAGCGGTAGTCGGGTATCTGGCAAGCGGGAGGCCAGGTAGTTGCTGACAGCCTGTGCGTGCGCCTGCGGCAGCGGCGGCGCTTCGACGAACTGGCTCAACAAACCGATCGGTGGCACATGGTCAAGCTGTGCGGCGGTTTGCGTCGAGGTATCGATATACCAAGGAGGGTCGCTCGGAACCAATGCCCAATGCTCGACATCGTCAATGGTTGACGTCAATTCGTAGTCTTGATTGTCGTTCAGCGTCCAGTCGAAGGACATTGAGCGATTTTGACCGCGCGTCAAGGGCTGCTCGCGGTCGGAACCCCAGAAACAGCGGCGTGTTTCCAGCAGTTTGTTCATAAGCAGGTGTCCGATGTCACCCTCGATCGTCAGCACGCGGTAGCTGAAGTCACTTTGCTTGCCAGTCGCCAGCTCGAGAATGGCCCGATCGCTTTGTAGCACCCAGTCAGGATGATAGTAATGACTGTTGTAGCGGTAAGGAGTCTCCTTGCCATAACCACCGCGTTTGAGCAGTCGGCTTTGCAATACCTGCAGCGTGACACCTGACTGAAGCTGAGTCAGGGAGGTATGATCGAGCTGATAGAACAGCAGCGGTTCGCCAGGCTCGTGGTGTTCGTGACTCGGGACCGCCTGTCGCCCATGATCGACCACCCGCTGCAGCCATCGATTGACAGCGCGCAGTGCTTGATCATCTGCAGACGGAGTTGCGGTTTGTTGGTCTATCCAGCTCAGCAGAGCCGCGGCGACATGTTTGCAATTGTAATGGACAGGGCAGGAACATTCGCCATCGAAACGATGAGCCGCGAGGGTGATGCGTAAGTGGTAAGGCTCTGATTGCTTTCCCTGCACCGTGGCATACAACACCTGCGCATCGGCCATCCAGTCCAGCTCGATAACCGCGTTGCTTGCCTTGTAGACCTGCCCACGAGATGTCGCCACCGAACCGCATAGTTCGATGACGTCGTCGAAATTGATAACACGCGGTTGATTGTTCACCGACGGATTGTACCCCGTGAAAATCCAGTCGGCGCGAAGCTGCCGGAATCTTTTCTTGCTAGCAGGTTTTTTGCCGGATTCTGAGTCTGTCGATCACGAACAGCTGAGATGCCGGAAATTCTCACGCCGATGCTGAGATTTGGTCGAAATAGGAGTCTCGAATGTGATCTGGTTCCGTTACAGCATAAAGTGGTGAATTGGTAACCTTGTATCGCTTAGCTCCTCGGAAATGGTGCCGTTATGTGCATCAGGTACTTCGAGAGTTATTCAACATGATCAAATCTATTTTTCGCGCAAGTCTGGCTCTGGCACTTGTTGTCGGTCTGAGTGCTTGTGGCAGTAAAGCCCCCCGTCCTGTTTCCGAACTTGCCTTGGCTGATGCAGCCTTACAAAACGCTGAACTTGCGGGTGCCGGTGAGCATGCGCCTATCGAGCTGCGCGAGGCTTACGAAAAGAAGGAGCAAGCGGATCTTGCCATGAAGCGTGAGCAATACAAGAAAGCGTATCACCTGACCAACCAAGCAGCCGTCGATGCAGATTTCGCACGTGCCAAGGCAGAGGCCGAGAAATCGCGCCTGGCTCTGGAAGAAGCCAGGAAGAATATCGAATTGATACGTACCGAATCCGTACGTACCAGCGGCCAGTAAATTCATCGCATCGAATTGGGGAATAGTGTAAACATGAACAAATTAAAACTAACGCCGATGCTGACAGCGGGTATGGTTGCCGCCACGTTGACAGCCTGCGGTGGAGCACCGAAGAAAGTGGAATCTCTGGAAGAAGCCCGTGCGGACTACAGTCGCGCAAGCCAGAATGAGGTTGTTGCCCGTCATGCCCCCGAGGAGCTTGATCAGGCACATGAAGCATTGAAGCTTGCGGAGAGCCGCTGGAAGAAGGGAGAGGATATCTCGCGCATTGATTACTATGCGTATTTGACCAGTAAACGCGTTGGGATTGCCGAGCTGATCGCCGAGAGCAACGAGTCAAACCGTGCTTTGGAAAAGATGGAGCTAGAGCGTCGCGATGTAACTTTGAATATCCGTGAAGCTCAGTTGGCAAAAGCTGCTGAAGAAGCGCAAGCCCGTGAAGCCAAGTTGGAGCAAGCTGCGGCCGAAGCTGAAGAGCTCAAGCGTCAGATGGCAGAGCTCGAAGCGAAAAACACCGAGCGTGGCATCGTACTGACACTAGGCGATGTCTTGTTTGATATCAACGAATCTAGCCTGAAAGCGGGTGCGATGCGTAATATCGATAACGTCGCCGCCTTCATGGATAAGTATCCTGAGCGCCAGGCTGTTATTGAAGGTCATACTGACAACATCGGTGATCCGGATTACAACATGGGTCTGTCGCGTGATCGCGCATTCGCAGTTCGTTCTGCATTGGTTGCTCGTGGTATCAGCCCTTCCCGCATCACGACTGAAGGTTTTGGTATGACTCTGCCTGTTGCCAGTAACAACACAGCAGTAGGGCGTCAAGAAAATCGCCGTGTCGAAATCATCTTTCCAGATGTTGCGACACAGGTAAGTTCAGCTGAATAACATTGCTTGTGTGAGGTGAGTAATGCCTCTACAGGATGTACCGGAAAAGAGCGGCCTTGGCCGCTCTTTTTTATTGCCGAACATAAAGTGTTGCTCGTCCGTCCTTGCTGATAGTAATCATCCGTTGTTCGTCCAGCTCGAGCACATTGGTAACATTTCCAAACTCCTGGCCTGAGGAGTTCAGTACTGCATTGTATTGCCGAGCGTAAGCGCTATCGCCCACGGCATTGAATACGATGTCGGTGTGTTTGAGCCATTCGCCATCGGCTTGCCAGTTGCCCGTCAGATCCAAACGTAGTGCCGGGGCGCCAATGGTCTCATTAGGTGGTGTCTGGATGGAACCGCGCAGCCTGCCGTCAGCTCGATATTCAATAATGGTCGTCGAACTTGGCGCATTACTGGGCGCATTGAGGGGGGTCGATTGCCATTTGCCGATGACCAGGTCGCTCGGGATAATCCCGATGTTATCCCTTGCATCATAGGGTTGCGGTTGGGCTGTCGTGCAGGACCACAAAGAGGTGGCTAGTGCAAGGCCTGTCAGCAATCGTCCGGTTGGTGACGCAAGTGGTGTCCTGGGAGTAACTGGATTGTTGTCTTTCATCGTCTTAGCCACCCAAAGCTGGTGTCGTTCCAAGAAATTGATTTATAGCCGCGGCAACTGGTTCAGGTGTATCCATGTGCAGATGGTGATGCCCGGTCAGTGATACCGTTGTGTGATGACGGATTTGTGCAAGTCGCTCAGCGGTTTCGTTTCTTGTTGCAAGATACCCCTGGTTTGCGACGACACTCAGAGTCGGGCAGCTGATCGCTGACAGGATCGCGTGGACTTGTTCTTCGGTCTGGTATTGATAGGATGCCATTCGCAGCGCCGGGTCGAACCGCCAGCGCAGTCCGTCTTCGTCCTCTATAACTTGTCTGTCTATGATCAGTTTAGCTGATGCTGTGTGCATCTTCGCGGCCTTGAGACGTGCGGCGACAGCCTCGTCTTTGCTGGCGAAAGTTCGTGATGCGTATTTTTCGGGTGTCAGTCTGTCTTGCAAGGCTCTTCCAAGCCGTTCGGGCAAGGCTTCTGCCTTTTCACTTAATGGTCCTGCTGCTTCTATTAGTGTCATTGACTGGATGCGCTCGGGCGTTGCCACGGCGATCAAGGGGGCAATGCAACCGCCCATGGAGTGTCCTATCAGATGACAGTCATTCCAGTCGAGCGCTTGCATGATCTTGACAACATGCACCATGACTTCCGCTTGTTGGTAGCCCTTGGTCAGAGGGTCGCTGTAACCATGACCGGGCAGATCCACAGCAATCATATCGAAAGCTGGCAGGTAAGGCATCATGGGAACAAAGCTGTTTGCGTTGTCCAACCAGCCGTGCAGGCAGAGCAATCTCGGCTGTGACTGTGCCTCTTTCGTGAACTGGCGGATACCTGTTACCGTCATGCCATCGACGTCCAGTGTGATGGATTGGAGTGTTGGCCTCATTCAGTTGTGTCGAGTTGATATTCGAAAATCATTGTTTCGGGATCGTCCAGATTTTTATGCGCCGTGAATTGCATGGCCTTCATCAGCTTCAGCATGGCGCTATTGCTACGTAGCACATCACCATGGATTGAGGATAGACCTTGATAACGGGCATGCTCAATCAGAACGCTCATCAGTTGTTTCGCGAGTCCTTGTTCCTGCCAGTCATCGCTGAGCGACACGGCAAATTCCCCTGTGGTCTTGTCCGAACTCATGATGTAACGACTGACACCAACGATACCCTCTGTATGGTTCTCAGCTTCGGCGACAAATGCCATTTGTCGGTCGTAGTCCAACTTGGTAAATTGCGCGGTCATTTGCGGTGTCAATTCGCTGATCGCGTGCATGAAGCGATAAAACCGGGATTCAGCAGACATGCTTTTGACCAATGCCTGAATGGATTTGGCATCTTCCGGGCGAATAGGGCGTAGCTTGATAGTGGTTTTGTTCTTGAGTGTGACCGTGCGAATCCACTGCGCGGGGTAGGGATGGATAGCCAAGTGTGAATAACGTTTTCTCGAAACGGGTTTCTCCAGAACGACTTGAACGTCCATCGCAACGATCCGGTCCTTGCTGATTCTTACCGGGTTCATATCCAAAGTAAATACTTCGGGCATTTCTGCACTTAGCTCTGATAGCTGTCGCAAAAGCTTGGCAACTCGTTTCATGTCCAGCGCTTCGTTATGGCGAAATTCACCGAAGTAACTACGCAGTACTGGGGTAGACAGAAGCTCATCGATGAGGAAATCGTTTAACGGTGGCAATTGCGTGGTTCGACGTAACAGAAGTGGAGTCAGATCACCACCAATGCCTACATTCAGCACCGGTCCAAATGTCGCATCGCGTAAAATGCCGATGGCAAGATCACGACGATTCTTCGGTTGGTGCATTTCTTCGACAAGTACGCCGCGAAATTGCGCATCAGGGCGTTTACGTTTGAGGGCTTGTTCGATCATGTTCCAGGCCTCACGTACCCCTTGAGTATCCATAACGGACAATTGCGTACTCACCACTGAAGCCTTGTAGGAAACATTCGGTGATACCAGTTTCATGGCAATGGGAAAGCCGATTTGTTGCGCCGCTTCGATAGCTTCTTCGATGGTAGTCGCCCGTCGGGATTTCAAGGTTTCGATGCCAAATAGCGATAGCAGTTTTTGAGTTTGTTGTGGGCCGAGCACGCGTACCCCTTTTGCCATTGCGCGAACTATCAGCTCTCGAGCCTGTGAAATTTGTGCCTCTATCTCACCAGAGCTCGGTTCAGGCAATTGCAGAAGCTGTTGTTGGCTGACGTAGTAACGATGCAGGAAGTCAAAGCTATCGGCGGCGGCTTCCGGCGTACGAAAGTGTGCGACACCCGCGCTACTCAAAAGCTCTCGCGCCTTTGCAACGCTGGCGTCACCCATAAAACAGGCGAGTATCGGTTTGCTTGAGGGCATACAGTCAATCAATGCTTTGGCAACAAGTGTCGCGTCATTGCGTGAATCCGGTATAAACAACACCAATATTGCGTCCACCTCATCGGAACGCCGTAAAGATTCGATCACATCGCGATAGTGCTTGAGCAGACGCGCGGGGCTACGCAGTACAAAGGGATTGTGGCCTTGCAGGTACTCGTGGTTGCCTTTTTCCATGTCGCGTTTGATGACCTTCAAAGCGTCCCCGCGAAACTGCGGAGTCGAGAAGCCTTTGAGTTCGATGCGCTCGAATGCGAGCATGGCTGGAGCTGCGCCATTACTGACGATGGCAACGCGATCACCTTTGGTGCGCATGCCGGATGCCAGCATTTTGGCTGCCGAGAACAGATTGCTGAAAGTTCTGATTCGGACAACTCCGGCCCGGCTCAAGGCTGCTTGAAAGACATGGTCGGATGAATGCACATGTCCAGTACGGGTCAGCGCATCACAATAGCGCGCGCCAGCCTGCGTCGATTTCATCAACACGACCGGTTTGATACGCGCAGTCGCACTCAAGGCACTCAACAATGAGCGTGTACTGTTGACCGTATCGAGATAGACGATGACCGCTCGCGTCTGGTAGTCCTCGGCGAGTAAATCCAGTAGGTCGGCCAGCGTTATATCGGTATCACTACCCGTGGATAGCAAGGCTGAAAAGCCGACACCGCTTGTCTCTGCCCAGTCGAGCATGGCGCCACTGAGTGATGCTGACTGGCTGACGATGGCCAGCGAACCTTTGGCGATCCGGTTGACGTTGTAGCTCGCGTTGATACCGAGATGTGGTCGAATCAAACCTGCACAGTAGGGGCCCAGAATACGTAGACCCAGCCGCTGGGCATAGTGATGCATGTAAGCCGCATTGTCGGCACCCGACATGACGATGGCGACCTTGGTACCGCGACGTGCACACTGAATCAGTGTTCGCTTGAGTAGTCGTGCAGGCGTCAGGATCAGTGCAAGGTCCGGTGTCTCCGGCAAGGCTTTCAAGGATGGGTAGCACGGTTGGTCGAGAACGCTCTGGTAGCGAGGATTGACGAGGAAGAGCTTGCCCTGATAATTGCCTTCGAGCAGGTTTCGCACAACGTCAAGTCCAGCGGAAGTCTCGCGCGCACTCGCTCCGATCACGACAATGGAGCGAGGATTGAGAAGTCGTGACAGGTGTAGGGTGGACATGGATTCGATGGTAACATCCGGCACCATGTCTACCGTATTGATAAGCCATCGTGCCTGCGTGCTGCATGAAATCAGTCCAGGTCATCCCGAGTGCCCACAACGCATTGATGCCATCAATGATCAACTGAAAAAACAGGATGTTTTTGACCATTTGCATCATGAAGATGCAAGACCTGCTGATCGCTCACATCTGTTGCTCGCTCACAGCGAAGCCTATATCGATTTCATCCACAAGCAAGCACCGAGCACGGGCTGGGTGGAACTCGATGCCGACACTGCTATGAACCCGCACACTCTGGAGGCCAGTTTGTGTGCAGCGGGAGCGGGTGTACAAGCGGTTGATCTTGTCATGAACAAAACTGTCGACAATGCGTTTTGTCTGGTACGACCACCGGGCCATCATGCTGAGAAAATTCAGGCGATGGGTTTCTGTTTTTTTGGCAGTATCGCCATCGCTGCCCGTCATGCCATCAAACAATACGGGCTAGAGCGCGTCGCGATCGTTGATTTTGACGTGCATCATGGCAATGGCACCGAAGACATCGTTGACGGTGATGAAAAAATCCTCTTCTGCTCATCATTTCAACATCCCTTGTATCCGGGTGGCTATCGGGACAATGTCAAGCATCAGCGGGTCAATGTACCTCTCGCTGCCGGTACGGGTAGTGCGGACTTTCGTGCCGCGATCACTGATCACTGGCTACCCGCGCTCGATGCCTTTGCGCCTGAGATGGTGTTTGTCAGCGCAGGATTCGATGCCCATCTTGAAGATCCATTGGCAGGGCTTGCCTTGCAGGATGCCGATTACACCTGGGTGACGAACAAATTGATGGAGCTGGCTGACAAACATGCCGGTGGTCGATTGGTATCCATGCTTGAAGGTGGATATGCCTTGCCTGCGTTGGCGCGCAGTGCAACTGCGCATGTTCGCGGCTTGATGCAGCTTTAGCGTAGTGCTGGTTCTTTCACGAGCTTGTCGCGACCTCCTGCAGTTTTGTCGGCTGTTGTTTGCGCTCAGTCTGTTAGCTGCTTGTTCGGATCACTCAGTCGATGTGGAAACCTTCCTGCCAGAGCCGGAATGGATCGATTCGATAAAATTGGTTGAGCTGTCCAGTGCCGACGAGGTAACGCAGTTGTGGCAGTCAAAAGAACGTTGTTGCATCGCAAAAGCCAAGCTTAGAAAAAACCAGCGAGAGTTTTATAAGGCCTGTTACGTGGCGGTTGCGAGAAATCCGGGCGATGAAAATCTGGTGGCAAAGTGCTTACAGCTTATGGTTAGCGGTATGGATTCAACGGTACGAAAACAGATCTATGAACACTATGTCAGCAATTACTTTTATTTTGAAAGCCCGATAGATCGTTGTTACAACTGCTTGCCCGCTGATCCGATCGCCAACGTATCGCACGACCTTGCCAGGTTGGAGTTCCGGTCAAACAATGCGCATAAGGCGATTGACGTTGTAAAAAATGTGCTCAACGCTCGCCTGGAAGAGATATCGCCATTTGTTCAAATGAAACTGTATGCTGACTTGGCTGATTTCTACACAAGTGTGGGATACAGTGATGAAGAGCTGAAGATTTTACTGGCCGCAAGAGATCGCTTAAGAGCTCATGTGAAATCCAAAGGCGCCTCAAAGCATAATTTCAAAGACCTTGAACGAAACATTGGCGAGCTGTTGGAAGGCTAGCTGTAGCGCTCCATCATCACTGATCTAAAGCGTTCAATCTCGCTCTCTGGCAGGCGGTTCACACCAGCGGCTGCCTTGCGACCACCACCGGTTTCGAACTGTCGACAGACATCATCGGCACCTTCACGGTTGTTTAATGGTGCGCGCAGACTGACCTGATAAACGCCACCTTCAAGTTCGCTCAACAGGGCATGGGCCCGATCGGGATTGGCGCGAGCCAATTCGTTTGCATAAACACCGCTGATGCGTCGTGCAAACGGATCGTTGGGCAGGATATACAAGGCGAATACGTCGTTTGTTGTTTCTGCGTTGATGGCTTCCACACGCTCACGATCATGCCGGTAGCCTTCATCGAGCGTCTTGTAGGCATCATCTTTTTCAATGAAATCAAACGGGCTGGTGTAGGGTTTGACTCTCAAGTAAAGATTGGCGGGTGGGAAGAACAGATCTTCGATCGATGCGCCATAGCCGTTGTAGTTGAGCAAGATGCCAAGCGTTTTCAGCTGCGCGATTTCGGTGTTGGTCAGCTTCAGTGGCGCTGCTGCATCCTTTGCCGCTACATCCAGATTGTCGCCAAATGCTGCGGTTACCGCCCACGGTAGATGCTGCCCATCAAGATGTTTGTTGACGATAAGACCGGTACAGGTTTCCGCGGCGGTATCGATATGCGTTTGTAGTGCGGCGTGTTCGGGTATTTCCCCGGGGAAGTGATGGTCGAAGTACTCACACTGCGCACCATCTGACAGCACCTTGAGAAGATCCGCGTGATTCTTCTCCATGGAGATATCAAGGATGGTCACCGAATCACCTGCCTCGGCCCGCACGTGTTTGACCAGCGAGATGTCACGTTTGACACCTGTGATCAGGACACTTTCGCGAGGATTGGCGAGGCGTAACTGATGCAGTGAACAAATGCCATCCGCGTCGCCGTTAAATACATCAAACTGTGTCATTGCGTTGCCTTTATACAATCCCGGACTAATGCCGGGCCGTGATAGATCAAACCGGAATAAATCTGTACGAGAGATGCACCCAGTGTCAGCTTGCGTTGTGCCGTATTGCCAGAATCAACTCCGCCAACGCCAATAATGGGTAACTTTCCCTGTACTCGATTCACCGCGTGTTCAAGTGTGCTGTCCGCAAGTGATGCAAGTGGCGCACCACTGAGGCCACCGGCTTCCCGTGCGTAGATATGTTTGCTGACGGCGGTTCTTGATTGCGTGGTATTGCCGGTAATGATGGCATTGATTTCGTGAGTAATACAGGTGTCGCAGAATTCCGACAGTTCATCCCCGGTCATGTCGGGAGCAATCTTGACCGCTATCGGCACGGTTTTATCGTGCTCGGTGGCGAGTCTGGACTGGGCGTTTTTCAGTGCCGACAGCAGTCGCGTCAGGTGTTCTCCATGTTGCAGATCACGAAGGCCTTTTGTATTGGGTGACGATATGTTTACCGTGACATAGTCGGCGTGAGGGTACACGCGCTCCAGGCAATATAGGTAGTCGTGTTCGGCGGCGCTCAGATCTGTGGTCGCGTTCTTGCCAATATTGATGCCGAGCTTGCCCTGAAACTGGCGCTTCGATACCTGCTGCACCAGATGATCAACACCTTTGTTGTTGAATCCCATGCGATTGATCAGGGCTGCGTGTTGTGGCAGTCGGAAGAGGCGCGGGCGCGGGTTGCCAGCCTGAGGGCGGGGCGTGACCGTGCCAACTTCGATGTGACCGAAACCAAAGGCACCGAGTGCGTCCATGTAGTCCGCATTCTTGTCGAGGCCGGCTGCAAGTCCGATGCGATTGCTGAATTCGAGCCCGAGGCAAGTGACGGATGTTGATTCGGTGTGATAACGCCGTGTCACCCAGTTTCGAACCATAGCGCGCGACAGCGCAGACAGGGCCAGATCGTGGGCGCGCTCTGGATCCATCTCGAACAGGATCGCCCTGCCGAGCGCGAATAGTGGGTCCCTGGGCGGGCTTTCGAATTCAGTGCTGGCGAATTCTGACATGGCAACTTCTTGAGATTTCTTCCAAAGATTAACTGAGTACGGTCTGGATACCGCGCACGGATTGGGTATGCTACACGCTCACGATGACGATGCCGCGATGAAACTTTACCCGGACAAGCTTGACGCTCATTTATCCCGAGGTGCTGCGCCTGTTTATCTGCTGCACGGTGATGAACCCTTGCAGAGTATGGAGATCGGTGATCGCCTCAGAGCTCATGCACGTGAGGCGGGCTTTGACGAGCGGGAAGTCATCTTCGCCAATGAAGATGCGGATTGGGCTCAGTTTCGCGAGTCGGCTGACAGTCTGTCGCTGTTTGCCGAAAAGCGCCTGATCGAACTACGCCTGATGACCGGTAAGCCGGGTCGCGTCGGTAGTGAGGTGCTCAAGCAATATTGCGCCAATCCCCCCGATGACGTATTCCTGCTGATCACCAGCGCCAAACTGGACCGCGGCGGCAGCTCAAGCGCCTGGTTCAAGGCCATCGACAAGGTGGGTGTGACCATGGCTCTGTACCCGGTTCCGAGTCATCAGCTGCCGAAGTGGCTGGCTGACAGACTGGCGCGTCGCGGTTTGCAGGCATCAGCCGAAGCATTGTCGATGATTGCCGAGCGTGTCGAGGGCAATATGCTCGCGGCTGAGCAGGAAGTGCAACGCCTTGCCCTGTTGCATCCCTCGGGCACCGTGTCGGCCGATGAGGTGCTGGCAGCGGTTGCAGACAGTGCGCGTTACTCGATCGGCGATCTGTCCCTCGCGGCCCTGGAAGGTCAACCACAGCGAGCACTGCGTGTGCTTGCAGGCTTGCGCGAAGAAGCCGTTGCCGAGGTGTTGATCCTGTGGTCACTGTCACAGGAGATTCGTGCTGCCACGCGCGTTGCGGAAGCTACCGCAGAAGGTGTAGCCATCGATCGTGCCTTGAAAGCCGCTGGTGTCTGGCAGAATCGGGCGGCTCCCTTGAAAAAGGCTGTGGCCCGGCATGACGCTTCTGCCTGGCTGCATATGTTGTCCGCGTGTACCACACTGGACCGACAGATCAAAGGTCAGGCAGCGGGCGATGTCTGGGACAGTTTTTCCGCGTTGGTTACGCAACTGGCCTGCACCGGCGATACCCTTATCAGTACCCATTCGAGCATTCCCGCATGAGCATGATGATTGTTGACTTGTTGAACACTGAACCCTCCGGACAGAGCGTGACTTTTACGGGTTGGGCGCGCAGCCGGCGTGATTCAAAGGCTGGTTTGTCATTCCTGAATGTCTATGATGGCTCGTGCTTTGATGCCATGCAGGTGATTGTTGATCAAGCCTTGTCCAATTACACGAGTGAAGTGTTGACGATCTCGGCAGGTTTTGCGGTTGAAATAACAGGCACGCTGGTTCCGTCTGAAGGCAAGGGACAACAGGTGGAAGTACAAGCGACAGCGGTCAGCATTGTCGGTGACGTTGATGATCCCGAACAGTATCCAATCGCGAAGAAACGTCATACATTCGAATACCTGCGTCAGGTTGCGCATTTGCGTCCGCGAACCAATGCCTTTGGTGCGATCAGTCGAGTGCGCAGCACATTGTCATCATCGATACATCGCTACTTTCATGAACGCCATTTTCATTGGGTGAATACCCCCTTGATCACCACCAGTGATTGCGAAGGTGCTGGTGAGTTGTTTCGTGTCAGCACACTTGATAGCGTCAACCCACCGCGCACCAATACAGGCAAGGCTGATTTTGACAAAGACTTCTTCGGTGAAGAAGCTTTCCTGACGGTGTCCGGCCAGCTGAATGCCGAGAGTTACGCGCTGGCGCTTTCCAAGGTCTACACCTTCGGTCCGACTTTTCGGGCCGAGAATTCCAATACGAGCAGGCATCTTGCCGAGTTCTGGATGGTTGAGCCGGAAGTGGCGTTTGCCGATCTTGATGACAATGCCGATCTCGCTGAAGACTTTTTAAAGTATCTGTTTCGTGCGGTGCTTGATGAGCGTGGTGATGATATGGCTTTTTTCGCGCAGCGCATTGACAAGGGTGCCATCAAACGTCTTGAGTCACTCGCCGATGCAAGCTTTGAGCGCATGGATTACACCGATGCCATCAAACTGCTCGAAGGTTGTGGCAAGTCATTCGAGTTCCCTGTCAAATGGGGCGTGGATCTGCAATCGGAGCACGAACGTTGGCTTGCTGAAGAACATGTCGGGCGGCCGGTCGTGTTGATGAATTATCCCAAAGAGATCAAGGCCTTTTACATGCGTCTCAATGATGATGAAAAAACGGTTGCCGCGATGGATGTACTCGCGCCCGGTATCGGCGAGATCATTGGTGGCAGTCAACGTGAAGAGCGGCTTGATGTGCTGGATGTGCGTCTCGCTAATCAAGGTTTGACTGAGGAGCTTGCGTGGTACCGCGATCTACGTCGTTATGGTTCGGCACCGCACGCGGGTTTCGGGATGGGATTCGAGCGCGTATTGAATTATGTTACTGGTATGGAAAATGTTCGCGATGCGATCCCGTTTCCACGTGTACCTCGCAGCGCACCTTTTTAGCAAGATGCCTGGCTGGATTCCTTGCCAGTAGTTCTGTAATGATCGCTTGATCCGTACTACCGGCTTGTTTATTCTGTATTCGTGTTTGATTCTGAGTGGCTATGACCAATGTCTAACCGTAAGCATAATGTGACCGAACTTGTCAGTCGGATTGCTTGCCGACCGAATCAAACGATCGGGAGACAAATAGCTGGAAAAACTCGGGGTTTTACCCTGGTTGAGATAGCCATCGTGCTGGTCATCATCGGTTTGATTCTCGGTGGTGTGTTCAAGGGGCAGGCACTTATTGACAGTGCACGAGTGCGTTCGCTGACGTCAGAAGTGTCAGGCATACGCACTGCGTGGTACTCGTTTCAAGAACGTTACCGATCAGTTCCGGGCGACTTTCCCAATGCCAGTACTCAGATCGATAGCGCTGCCTTGCCGGGTAATGGCAACGGACGTGTAGACGGTAGCCAGGAACGTGCTGGTGTTTGGCAGCAGCTGGCTCTGGCGGGTTTTATCAATGGCAATTTTGATGGTGCGCAAACCGCTATCGGTACCGCGACCGATGTCGAGTGTGGTCCCGGTACATGCCCGAAAAATCCTTACAACGGCTATTACAAGATCAGCTACAGTGCGCAAGCGGCCGATACCCAAGACCCTGCGCATGAGATCTTCACTGGCAATCAGATTCCAGTGAGTATTTTGTCACAGCTTGATATCAAGCTTGATGACGGGCGCGCCAATAGCGGACGTTTCCGCGTCCATCGTGCTTATGAGAGTGCTTGCACACGCGATGGCAATTGGGATGTGACATCAGCGCATGCCAATTGTGCTGGCGTTCTGCGCGATTAAGTTCGCGCAGGTTTCATCCCGGTTGAACGAGAGTTCACTCTCAGGGTCACTCTGATTTGTCGCGGGTTACACGTGGTTCAGTTTTTTTCAAACTGCTGAACAGTGAAGGTATCAGCGCTTGGGCGGTAAGAACCGCAACAATGCCGCCAGCGATTATATTTACAAGAGGGTCAATTTCAAAAGAGTAGTTTTCGCTCATCCATGCCGCATTGACCATCACATAGGCGATAAGACCAAGATACCAAGCGTGGTCCATTGCGGTTGTTGGCTGTTCATAGTCCAGCGCAATTGGAACTCTTGTTGTGACTCGCTCTTCAACACGCTCGACTGCCGCTCGGCACTCCTTGATTCCCTCCACGGGTACAAAGCTTACACTGGGTCGAAAGTGCGTCTTACATTCGACCACGTTATCTGTATTGATCAGCGAGTCGGAATAGTCGAAGAAGTCGTTACTCTCAGAGAATTCGTCCTTGATAAATATGGGCGCTTTTGTGTAAATCACTCGCACGGTGCTGCGGATTTCGTCAAGATCTGAGGTGGCGACTGGAAAATCCTCATCAGATGGCATCTCAAAGGCACCGTGCAGACGTGTCGTAAATTGGATGCAGCGATATTCCAGATCATCGAAGCTGTCCGTGATTCGATAACGCTCGACTGTGACCAGTACATTGTTTTCCATATCGTCGGTCTGAATTTGAAACGGCTCGACAATATCAAGAGATAGCTCGTAGTTAGATACGGCGCTCTGGTGAAAATCTTCTCGTAGTGATTTATTGTTGCTCGACGCGATGTGGAAACGCATAGCGTTTGCACGTTCGTGATAGTAGGTTCGGGTTATATCTATTGTGCAGGCTTCCAGCGTATCGTGTTGCAGGTCGATGACGCATAAATCTTCATACTTCAGTGCGGCTTTGATATTGGCAATTGACACTAGTGGTGATCCATCAGCTGTCAATGGTAAGGCGAGGCCGAAACTCGGTGGTGTCAATGAATCCAGATTGCCGCCTTGTTTTTGCGTCGTCAGATCAACAAAGTAAGTCTTTCCCTCGAAGTCAAAACCTACAATCATGTGGTCGAACCAGAACGGTGACGGATTGACATCCTGGACTGATTCCTTCAGACCAGTGTTGACTAGAACCAGATTGGCGTCGATATCAAATTTCTTCAATAAACTGACAAACAATGCACTTTTGTCTTTGCAATCGCCGGTACGGCGTTTGAGCGTCTCGGCAGGGTACTTTGGCGTATGGGTATATATGCCATTTGATTCGGCGCGATAACGTACCTTGTCCTGTACAAAGCGTATGACATTGACCAGTGAATCAGCGGTGGGCATTTGCCAGTCTATCTCCGCGAGTTCTTCTGGTAACTCATCCACCGACGTACTCGCAATGATGCCTTCACGAGCATAGTAGCCATGTAGATAGCGTGAAATTTCCTGCCACGACTGTTCAGTGCTTGCGATCAGGCAGGGTGGCCAAAACCAATGTGGGACATTGTTTGAGTTTCGTTCCGGAACCAGATTCTGGTAGTGACGCTCATCAATGTCCCCGGGTGCAACTTGTGTGTTTTCATTGATATCAGCGGCGGTATCCAGATGCTGAATCGTTATCGGGCTCTTGCTATCGTTAACAGTGCGGCATTCATAAACATCAATACCTACGCCCCATACCAACCAGGCGCGTGACAGGTGAAATTTTCCGTTCAGTGGGTGCATTCCTGAGCGTTCGATATCGGTGGCTGCGATATCGATAATGTCATTGACTCGAAGGTCGTCAATAATGAGTTCGATGGTAAATACATCGCTGATCATCTGCTGTTCGAGACCGGTATCGCGTTGTAGCGCTCGTATTCGGTCAGTGTTCAGGCAGTCGATAACTTGTGTGCCACGGATGATTTTGCAGTGATGAAAGTCGACTTGGCCAGTATCTGGCGAGACGTGATAAAGAAACTGCGATGAATCGGGAATTTGCGATTCGTCGTTTACACGAAATACCCGTTGACTGAAACGTTCGATACTATTGTCGGTGATACGATCTTGATACGACAGATACAAATAATGTATCGGGTCCTCGTCCTGGCTGGTCGCCTCTGGCGACGCTGATTGTCCATTGGTGATCAAGGCGCTGGCATCATTGCCTTGCTTGATCCAGGCGGGTATTGGCTCAAGGCGATATAGCGTTTCTGTTGCCGAATCCGTTGTATGCCCTACATGCATCGAAAAGTCTCCCAATTCAACCATCGCATCGGCGGCTTGTCCGATTCGTGGATATCCGTACTTCACAGAATGTCGGGATGCCGGCCCGCAATGGGGGACTTTTGGACAGGGTTCAGATATTTTGTCGGTAACTCGGCGAGTGCCCCAGGCGAGGTGCTGCCTCGGATTAAGCCTGAATAGTGGCTGATTCGCGCTAGCTGATCTCAAGCTCCTTGATTTTTCGCGTCAAGGTATTGCGCCCCCAGCCGATCAAGCGAGCCGCTTCCTGCCGACGATCTTGAGTCTTGTTCAGAGCGCATTGAATGAGAATGCGCTCAATGGTTGGCGTTGCCTTACCGAGCAGATCGGTTTCGCCATCTTGCAACGCGCGAGTGGCCCACTGACGCAAGCCGGACTCCCAATCGTTGCCATCGCTTGTGACTACGCTATTGGTTTCTGTTGGCATGTCTTCAATGGTCAATTCCTGACCGCTTGCCATCACGGTTAGCCAGTGCGCCGTGTTTTGTAACTGTCTGACATTGCCTGGCCAGTCAAGTGAAGCGATGTAGGATTCAAATGTGGGCGACATGGTTTTGGTCTCTTCGCCAAGCTCTCTCGCTGCTGCTTTTAAGAAATGGCGCATCAACTGCGGGATGTCTTCACGGCGCGCACGTAGCGGCGGTGCTTCGATTCGAATTACGTTCAAGCGATGAAACAAGTCCTCACGAAACTGCTTTTCGATAACCAGTGTTTCAAGATCCTGATGTGTTGCAGCGACAATACGCACATCAACCTGGATCGGCGTGTGGCCACCGACTCTATAAAATTGGCCGTCAGCGAGAACGCGAAGTAACCGCGTTTGTAAGGTCGCGGGCATATCGCCAATTTCATCAAGAAACAGCGTGCCACCGTCAGATTGTTCGAAACGACCAATACGCGTGCTTTGAGCGCCGGTGAATGATCCCTTTTCATGACCAAACAGCTCTGACTCCATCAGGTCATGAGGGATGGCAGCCATGTTCAGCGCAACGAAAGGCTTTTCGGCGCGTGGACTGTGTTTGTGAAGAGCGCGGGCGATCAACTCTTTGCCGGTACCGGATTCGCCATTGATAAGAACGGTGATCTTTGATCGAGACAAGCGACCGATCGCTTTGAACACATCCTGCATCGCAGGGGCGTCACCTAGAAGCTCTGCGTGATCTTCATCTTTAAGTAGTGCTTTTTTGAAGCCAGCATCAGCGTTTGTCGTCTGATCATTCTGTGCGTTGCAGGCGCGCTTGACTTGATCAATGACGTTATCGACATCAAACGGTTTTGGAATGTATTCAAACGCTCCATGTTCGAATGCGGTGACCGTACTATCAAGATCGGAAAACGCGGTCATGATCAATACCGGCGTGTTTGTATACACGTCTTTCAATTGTTTCAGCAGAGAGAAGCCATCAGAGCCCGGCATTCGGATGTCGCTGATAATCGCGTCTGGGGGTATGGCGTTGTTGCGTACTAGTTCAAGCGCTTCATCGGCAGATTCAAAAGTGGTGACTTGCATGCCAGCTTGCTTCAAGGTCTTTTCAAGCACCCAGCGTATGGATTGGTCGTCGTCGATGACCCATATGTCTTCGTCGTTCATGCGATCTCCAGCGGAATCAAAATGGTGAAAGTGGTATCCCCAGGTTCGCTTTGGCATTCGATCAAGCCACCAATCTGATTCATCATCGATTGGGCGATTGACAAGCCAAGTCCGGTTCCTTGTGCAGAGCCTGTCACCATGGGATAGAAAATCTGATCGAGCAGATCGTCTGGAATTCCAGGACCGTTGTCCTTGATCTGTATGGCCACAACCAACGGGTGTCGAGTTCCCGTGATGGTGTAGTTGTGTGCAACCCGCGAGCGAAAATAAATGGTTCCAGCGTTGCCTACGGCTTGCAAGGCATTACCAACAATATTCAGCAGAACCTGAACCAGACGGTCACGATCCGTCAAGCATTCGGGAATGCTGGGGTCATAGTCGAACTTGAGTTGCACGCCTGAAGGCGCGCCGGCCAGGGCGATCTTGCGTACGTGTTCGAGGATCTCATGCAGATTACTGGCATCTCGTTTGGGTCGTGTCGTTGGGCCAAGCATGCGATCAATCAGGGTCTGCAGGCGATCGGCCTCGCGAATGATGATCGAGGTGTATTCGTGCAGGGACTCATCGGGCAACTCTCTTTCAAGCAGCTGAGCTGCGCCACGTAACCCTCCCAGAGGGTTCTTGATTTCATGTGCCAGTCCGCGGATCAAGGATTGCGCATGCTCCTGTTGAGTGAGCAACGCTTCATCGCGAGCGATTCTCATCGGTCGATCGATGGCGTTGATTTCGAGAATCAGTCCGCGGCCGAGTTTTCGCGTGTTTACCGGAGACAGGTGACAGTCAACCAGGATGGCTTCTTGACCATGCGGTTCGATCGACACTTGCCGGTCAGTGTAGGGCTGACCCGTTGCAATAGCCTCGCGGATGCGAGCAAACAGGGTGTCCGAGATATTGACTGCGCGGGTCAGGCGCATTTGCAGCGCTTTTCTCGAGCTGAAACCGAGAAGCTGCTCGGCGGCGCTATTCAGAAAGCGGATACGCAAGCCGTCATCGACACACAGCACGGCGGTTGCCAATGAGTCGATGAGTGGCCAGTCTTCGATGGTGTGGGGTTGAGCGTTCATGGATGCCAGTGCTAGTGCAAGTTGTGCACCCCGCAAAATGAACGGCTTCAATCCGTTGCTCAGGCTAGTAAATCCAGTAAAATCAATAGGTTGTGATTTTTCAGGAAATTTATCTCCACCTGGTTTTGCACTAATACGGTGCGATCACAGGTAGTTTGCACTATTTAAGTGCGCAATGTTGTGCTCAATTTCCTTTTGCGACGACTCGTTTTTTGACATGTACGTTTTGCGCTTTGGACGTGACCTGCGTGCGTCCATTCTTGTCGACCAACTTTACCAGCAGGCTATGGGTGCCTCGCTCTGGAACACTGACTGCCAGCAGTGATTTTGTGCCACTCACCGCCAGTTTGCCATCCACATAGACCTCAGCAGTCAGCCCCGACTCCTCAATAGATACCGGCTCAGTCTGCAAGCCGACAAATAACGGCTCGGGAATATCGATCAGTGTGGCATCCGGTTGTGGAGACACGATGGAGACCGAGTCGATAACAATCTCTTCGGCATCTGCATCGTTTTTCGCAGATTCGGTAGCCGGATCGTTTGCGTCATCGTCAAGTTCCTCGCTGTTCGCCGTTTGGCTGGAAGGGCCGGGGTCTGCGACGTTGATTGGCTGTGTTTTGATCACGACGGCATTGGGGTTGTTGCCCGGTTGGTCTGTGAATACCACGTTACCTTCGCTATCTACGCTCTTGAAGATGGTACCGGCGGGCGGTTTTTCAGAGGACGGGGTAGCCGTTTCGGCGATGGCGTTGAAGGCGGAGCCAGCGAAAAGCAGGGTTGTAAGCAATCCGGCTTGTACCTTGAGATTTTTCGTTTCCATACCGCGCTAAAGCAGGAACCGCACCATCTTCAGCGAAGACGTATCTTATGAACTGAGCGAATCGAACTAAACGTTGCAGGGTATTACGTGACTACCTTTAGGAATTTGAATTGGTTCACAAGGCCAGGTCGGCAAACACGCTTAAAAAGCCGATTCGATTCGATCTGTGGTCGATTTTCGCAGACACTCTCCCAAATCCACCCCTTCGACTTTTGTTCAAGAATTTTTGAACTTGAACGTTAACGTGTTTCATAACGACATGGAAATAACCGTTAGCTTCGCGAAGTAGTCGAGCTTTTTGTACATAGACGATTGCGCTTTAAGAGCGAGTTACACGCTGTTTACCACCTTGTCGAAACGGCTGCATTTATTGAAATTGTGGCTTCTGCGGTTCCAATGAAGGATTGGTGGATGATTAAGTACGGGCTCAAATCGAAGACTATTGGTCGGACTTCGTGTGATCACACAAGTCAACGGATGCGTTTTGCTGCGCTTGCCATTGGCTTGGGCTTTGGTACCACGGTAGCGGCGGCAACCAATTTTATTACTGCGCCAAACCATGACTTGGCAACGGGTGAGGACACCGCCCTGCCGCTGAATTTGTCGGTTGAGCCTGGTGTACTTAATGGCGGCAGATCCCCGAATTTGATAGGGACTGCTACGGGCTTTCGCGCAAATGACGCAGGCGCAACGCCATTTATAACGTCGATTCCAGCCGATGCGTTGGGAATTTCGATCACTGGATACTCCACTCAGCCCGCTGATACGGGAGAGAACGATGAATTGAATGACGAATATCAACTGTTGAATGTGCAAGTTGATTTGGTCAATGGGGTTTCTAGTGGGCAGGTGTCGCTTCCGCAGGAGCCTGTAGAAGATAACCTCGATCAGTACAGTTGGATTAATGTTCCTCTAGGTCAGCCTGTACTTACTGATCCAACACAGGTTGTAGGTAATTCTGATTTAGGTGTTGCTAACCCGACTATCGACGTAATTGGCAATGATTTGTACATTACCGAAACTCATACACTGGAGACTGCCTACCTTGTTGAATATTTAAGTACTCAAGGCAGCAGCTCAAACTTCGTTCGTACCGATAGTGCTGTACAGAACCCGGGTGACACTACGTCGAAATTAACCATACCCAATGTTTTGGAGCCTGTTTCAGGAGTCAACGGTTTTATTAATCTGAACACTGCCAATATTTCAGTTGGTGAGAATTCCCAGCAAGAACATAAAGGGGTTGGCAGGGTCGTTATTGATCTTGAGAGTAATTTGATCTCCGGGACAATCTTTGCCGAGCAAGGAGAGACTGAAGACAATACTGTTACTTACGCCTTTGAAAACTACCCATTGGTCGATCTAAGAGTGGGTGGCACGGTTAGTAGTGTTCTTTCAAGTGGTGCATCAATCGTTGGTGACACGACTTCCTTGCCGTCGGTTAGAGATGATCTGACAATCTATATTGATGCAGCAGGTGAGCTCGTAATAGAACGTAGTACTGACTATGCGAACAAGTATTCGTCCTTGTTCACTACCGAATTCTATGAGCGCAGGCCTGTTAGTTCCCTGGCTGGAACACTGGCCGTCGACGCGGATGATGCCTTGTTTGATTCGCAGCCAATTGATCAGGTAGACGCTGATGGCGAACCCATTGACGAGTTGTTGTTCTCTATTCCTGACGGTGCATCAGTTGGTATTGTCAACCTTTCATGGCAAACGATTGGCGGGTCTACCACTAACGAGAATGTTGGATTGGGCTTTGCTGTTATCGATATGGATAACTTAACTACATCGGGTTCCCTGGCATTCATAAGAACATCCTCGCCAGACTTGCTCTCATGGTCCAACGTACCGTTGGGAACCGCTTTTGTCGGAGCAACCGATGATAGTGGAAATCCCCTCTTTAATGCGAACAAGGTCTTTGGTTCGTTCACCGATGATTATCCAGAAACGGCACTGTTCGAAATTCTTGATAATCCGGATGGCTCCAGAACCTTGAGGTTCAATGCAACTTCTGAGACAGCTGACAAGCCATGGGCTGATTACCAAGGGAATGGTTTGATAACCTGGCGGGGTACCGGGCCACTTGAGATCACAGGTCTGCCTTTAGGTGGGTCGTTTTCTCATGGTGTTGAAGTTTCACCTGCTACGTGGCTTGTCGATGCTGGCGATCTCTCCGACCTGGCCTACATTCCCGGGCAAGATGTTTCTGGTTTGGATAGTTTTGAACTCTTGCTTCCGACGACTGGAGAGACTGAAATTTTCACAGTCGGTGTTGAGCCAGTAGCCGATCCAGTAGCGTTAAATGCTAACGATGCTCAAAGTATTCAGGGTGTCGATCAAGCGCTGAGTGTATCAGTTGCAAGTCCGAATGATGCGGACGGTTCCGAAACCTTATCGGACCTTTTGTTTACAAATGTCCCAAGTTCGGTAACTCTAGCCTCAACTTCGGGCGCGGTTACCAACAACGGAGGTGGTAGCTGGACAGTTGAAGCCTCAGCGTTGACGAATTTGAGCTTTAACGGCACTTCACCCCTGGCGCAAGTCGTTAATGTTGGTGTTAATGTCGAAGATAGTTTTGATATCGATGGTGATTCGATCATCGAAGATGGTAACAATGGCGCAGGTGCTGATGAAGTGGATGTGCTGCTGGTAACAACCACATTTACACTGACAGTTCTAGCCGACACAGATGCTGACGGCGTCGCTGATGTGAACGATCTGGATGATGATAATGATGGCATTCTCGATACGGTTGAGGGAACGGGTGATACCGACGGCGATAGTATTCCTGATTCTTTGGATCTTGATTCAGACAACGATGGCTTGACTGACGCTTTGGAAGTTGGTGGTGTAGACAATAACGGTGACGGTGTCGTTGATGGCTTTACCGATTCCGACAATAATGGATTGCACGACGGATCAACAGGCGCAGCAGCCATCGATACCGATGGTGACTCAACGTTCAATTACCTTGATACTGATTCAGATAACGATGGCTTGAGCGATGCTGCAGAAGCCGGTAGTTTTGATGCTAACAATGACGGCCTTATTGATAGCTTTACAGATGCCGACGGTGATGGGCTGCATGATGGAGTAACAGGCGCCCTGGCTAGTCAGACTGATAGCGATGGAATACCTGATCATCTTGACCCTGATTCAGACAACGACGGTATTCCCGACCTGATAGAAGGTTTTGCTGACACTGATGGTGACAATACCGCTGATTACCTTGATCTGGACTCAGATGCTGATGGCATATCTGATGCGGTTGAAGCTGGAAGCGACGCAAGTAATCCCGCGGATACTGACGGTGACAATATCCCGGATTTTCGAGAAGAAGATTCTGATGGGGACAGTATTCCTGATTCGGTAGAGGCGGGTAATAATCCGAACAATCCGACAGATACTGATGGCGACAATGTTCCTGATTATCGAGAAGAAGATTCTGATAACGACAGCATTCCAGATTCGGTAGAAGCGGGTAGTAATCCTAATACTCCGACAGATACTGACGGTGACAATGTCCCTGATTATCGTGAAGAGGATTCCGATGGCGACAGCATTCCAGATTCAGTAGAAGCGGGTGATGATCCAACAAACCCAGAAGATACTGATGGTGACAATGTTCCTGACTATCGAGAAGAAGACTCTGATGGTGACAGCATTCCTGATGCGGTAGAAGCGGGTAGTAATCCGAATACTCCGACGGATACCGACGGTGACAATGTTCCAGATTATCGAGAAGAAGATTCTGATAACGACAGTATTCCAGATTCGGTAGAAGCGGGTAATAATCCGAATAATCCGACCGATACTGATGGCGATAATGTGCCTGATTATCGAGAAGAAGATTCCGATAACGATGGTCTTTTGGATGAGCTGGAAGCGGGTGATAATCCGAATGATCCGACAGATACCGATGGTGACAATGTTCCTGATTATCGCGAAGAAGATTCCGATAACGATAGCATTCCGGATTCAGTAGAAGCGGGTGACGATCCAACGGATCCAACCGATACCGATGGTGATAATGTACCTGACTATCGAGAAGAAGATTCTGATAATGACAGCATTCCAGATTCGGTAGAAGCGGGTAATGATCCAACAAATCCGACAGATACCGATGGCGATAATGTTCCTGATTATCGAGAAGAAGATTCTGATAACGATGGTCTTTCCGATGAGCTGGAAGCGGGTAGTGATCCAACGGATCCGACAGATACCGATGGTGATAATGTTCCTGATTATCGCGAAGAAGATTCTGATAACGACAGCATTCCTGATTCAGTAGAAGCGGGTAGTGATCCAACAGATCCGACCGATACTGATGGCGATAATGTGCCTGATTATCGAGAAGAAGATTCTGATAACGACAGCATTCCAGATTCGGTAGAAGCGGGTAACGATCCAACCGATCCGACAGATACCGATGGTGATAATGTCCCTGATTATCAAGAAGAAGATTCTGATAACGATGGCATTCCAGATGCAGTAGAAGCGGGTAATGATCCAACAGATCCGACAGATACTGACGGCGACAATATCCCTGACTATCGAGAAGAAGATTCCGATAACGATGGTCTTTCGGACGCGCTGGAAGCAGGTGACGATCCAAGCGATCCAACCGATACTGATGGTGATAATGTCCCTGACTTTCAGGAAGAGGATTCCGATAACGACAGTATTCCAGATTCGGTAGAAGCAGGTGATGATCCAACGAATCCGACAGATACTGACGGCGACAATATCCCTGACTTTCAGGAACAAGATTCAGATAACGATGGCTTTTCCGATGCCGATGAGGCAGGCGACGATCCGCTAAATCCAGAGGATGCTAACGGTAATGGTATTCCTGACTACCAGGAAGAGCCCACGCCAAGCACTGAGCTTGACAGCGATGGCGACGGCATTTCCGATGCAGTTGAGGGCGACGCTGATGCTGTCGACACCGATGGTGATTTGACTCCTGATTATCTGGATCTTGATTCGGATAATGATGGTATTCCCGATTCAATAGAAGCGGGTAATAATCCTGATAATCCTAGAGATACTGATGGCGATAGTGTTCCGGATTTTCGCGAAGATGATTCTGATAATGACGGCCTGTCAGACACGTTAGAAGCGGGTGACGATCCAACGAATCCGACGGATACTGATAGCAATGGTGTACCTGATTATCGAGAAGAAGATTCTGATAATGATGGCCTGTCAGACACGTTGGAAGCGGGTGATGATCCAAGCGATCCGACCGATACTGATGGCGATAATGTGCCTGACTATCGAGAAGAAGATTCTGATAACGACGGCATTCCGGATTCAGTAGAAGCGGGTGACGATCCAACTGATCCGACCGATACTGATGGTGATAGTGTTCCTGATTATCGAGAAGAAGATTCTGATAACGACAGCATCCCTGATTCGGTAGAAGCGGGTAATGATCCAACAGATCCTGCGGATACTGATGGCGACAATGTTCCTGATTATCGAGAGGAAGATTCCGATAATGATGGCCTATCAGACACGTTGGAAGCGGGTGATGATCCAACTGATCCGACCGATACTGATGGTGACAATGTTCCTGACTATCGAGAAGAAGATTCCGATAACGACAGCATTCCGGATTCAGTAGAAGCGGGTAGTAATCCAACAGATCCGACCGATACTGATGGCGATAATGTTCCTGATTATCGAGAAGAAGATTCCGATAACGATAGCATTCCGGATTCGGTTGAAGCGGGTAATGACCCAACCGATCCGACAGATACTGATGGTGACAATGTCCCTGATTATCAAGAGGAAGATTCTGATAACGATAGCATTCCGGATTCAGTAGAAGCGGGTAATGATCCAAGCGATCCGACAGATACTGATGGTGATAATGTTCCTGACTATCGAGAAGAAGATTCTGATAACGACGGTATTCTGGACGCGCTGGAAGCGGGTGATGATCCAAGCGATCCAACCGATACTGATGGTGATAATGTCCCTGATTTTCAGGAAGAAGATTCTGATAACGACAGCATTCCTGATTCAGTAGAGGTGGGTGACGATCCAACGAATCCGACAGATACTGACGGCGACAATATCCCTGACTTTCAGGAACAAGATTCAGATGACGATGGCTTTTCCGATGCCGATGAGGCAGGCGACGATCCGCTAGACCCAGACGATGCTAACGGAAATGGTATTCCTGATTTCCAGGAGCAGCCGACGCCAAGTACTGAACTTGATAGTGATGGCGATGGCGTTTCCGACGCCGTTGAGGGCGTTGCCAGTGATGTCGACACCGATGGTGACTCGATACCTGATTATCTGGATCTTGATTCGGATAATGATGGTATTCCTGATTCAATAGAAGCGGGTAATAATCCGAATAATCCGAGGGATACTGATGGTGATGGTGTTCCTGATTATCGAGAAGAAGATTCCGATGACGACGGTATCCTGGACGCATTAGAAGCGGGTGACGATCCAACGGATCCTACGGATACTGATAGCAACGGTGTACCTGACTATCGTGAAGAAGATTCTGACGACGA
>CAYULV010000013.1:0-27754 GCA_964445655.1 uncultured Granulosicoccaceae bacterium
TCAACAATCTTGTCAGCAAGTGGTCAATGGCCGACGTTTTTGTCATCGCCATTTTTATCGCGTTCCTGGCTGGCAATGGTTTGCAGGAAAATCAAGGGTTGGTTGATTTTCATGCAACACTTGAAAACGGCTTCTGGTTTTTCCTTGGCTACTGCCTCGTTTCGATACTCGCGACCCAACTCCTCGCGCACGCCTATCAACGCGAAGACAGGCAGCAAGAAAACACGACCAACTAAAACCTGCAAAACGTGTACACCCTGTTGAGTTTTGCCTTTTCGATTACCGGGCCAATCCTGCTACTGCTTTTGATTGGCTGGTGTGTGCGTCACCTCGGCATGATCAGCGATGCCTTTATTCGCGAAGCCAATACCCTGGTATACAACATCGCCTTCCCGGTCATGTTGTTCTACGCATTGTCCGCCACACCATTGCACGAGTCGATTGACTGGCCATTGACACTCATCGGACTCTTCGGAACACTTGCCATTATCCTGATACTGATTGCTTTCGGTCGCCTCGTCCCCACTGATCAACGTGGCGTTTTTATCCAGGGCGGGTATCGAGGAAATCTTGCCATCCTTGGCGTCGCGCTGGCGATCGCAACCTATGACGAAGGCGTGTTACCACGCATTGCCATGTATATCGCGGTGGTAACAACCGCCTACAACATCGTCGCTGTCTGGGTATTGCAATCCAAAGGCGCCTTGCGTCAGATGATGCGCAACCCGATTCTTATCGGCATCGTAGCGGGAGTCATTGGGTCTGCCTTGTCAATTCAAACACCTGCATTCATGGAAGCCACAGGCGCATACTTGACGAATATGGCACTACCCGTGGCGTTGATATGCATTGGGGCAAGTCTTAAATTCAGCGGACTCAAGAGCCATATGCGTTCACTGTTACTGGCAAGTTTTTTCAAATTGATCATCTCACCACTGTTACTAGTGGGCTTGGGTATCTATTTTGGCCTTCGAGATGAACGCCTGGCCATTTTGTTCTTCATGTCCGCCTCACCCACCGCCACCGCCAGTTACATACTCGCAAGACAACTTACGCCACACGGTGCGCTGGCAGCCGAGATCATTGCGGTCACAACGGCACTGGGCGTCCTGACCTATACCATTGGTCTGGTCATGCTCCGATCCGCCGGCTTGATCTGAGTCACATTCGTCGAGCATCTGACCGAATCTACACGTTACACCGCTTGATTTAGTAAAGTTCAAGCCGCTAAAACTTTGAGTTAGCGGATTCCCGGTGCCACTTACATGATCAATTTACGCCTTCCTCTGGTTAGCACATTGAGTGTTACCCTGATTGCCTGTGGCGCGGGATCACCGCTCGAAAGTCCGGCGTCGATCCCGTCTACACCGACCATCGGATCCGCCACCGGCGATATCACTCCACCGGATACATCCAATTCGGATTCTGAAAATTCAGTTGATGGAGAAACTACACTTGCGGAGCAGAGCAACGGTGGTAGCACCGTCCCTTCGGTACCTGCCACGCCTGACGGCGAGTCAGATACATCAGTCGAGACCGCTACGCTGCCCGTAACATGTTCAGCAAGCACTGAGGACATCCGTGTACGTGTGCTCGACCTGATCAATACAGCACGTGCAGAAGCGCGTAGTTGCGGAACTGAATTTTTTGCCGCAACTTCTCCATTGGCCTGGAACACACAGCTACTCGCTGCAGCCAGAACACATTCCGAGGACATGGCGCAACATAATTTTTTTTCCCATACCGGTAGCGACGGCAGCAACGTCGGCGACCGAGCTACTGCGGCAGGATTTACGTGGCAACGTATTGGCGAGAACATCGCAGCGGGTCAAACCAGTGCTGAGTCGGCCGTCAATGGCTGGATTGACAGCCCTGGTCATTGCCGAAACCTGATGAACCCCAATTTCACCCAAGTCAGTGTTGCCTGCGTTGAAAACAGCGACAGTGACTACAACCGCTACTGGACCAACGTGTTGGGTACACCTTTTTAGGGGTCGAATCGCGTTAAGCTTGTCGTTTTGCGACTGACAAGCGATGGGCGTTTTTCTAACAGCCGTATTTTTTCTGCTGATTTCTCCCGGGCCTGGTGTTCTGTCTACCGCTGGTGTCGGCGCCGCCTTTGGCGCGACCCCCGGATACCGCTATGTCGCGGGTCTTTGCATTGGCACCAATCTCGTTGCACTCGCGGTGGTAACAGGTCTTGCAGGGGTGGTACTTGCCCAGCCACAGCTTCGTCAAGTCCTGCTTTATGCATCCGTGATTTATCTTTGTTACCTCGCGTTCAAGATCGCCTTTGCTGGTGCGCGCATCGCATTCATCATGAATGAACGAACACCTGGCATCCGCGATGCGTTGATATTGCAGGCAATCAACCCAAAAGCTTATGTCGTCAATACGACCTTGTTCAGCGGTTTTCCATTTGTCGGCATGACCTTATGGCAGGAAACTGCCTGGAAGTTTTTACTGATCAATCTGATCTGGATTCCAATACATCTATTATGGCTATGGGTTGGAATTGGCTTGCAACGACTAGCCCTGCCAGCACACTGGCAACGCCTCATCAATATTCTGATGGCCTTGTCACTACTGGGTGTCGTTGCACTGGCAACGGTAATGCACAAATCGATTTGAGCCATGCCAAGGAAACAATAGACTGCCCTTCAAAAGACTCAATTGATAGTGCATGTACAACACCACAACCGAAGTATGAGAAGTGAAACATGACAAAGAAACCTGCCGAATGGCATACCTTAAGCTGCCAGGAGGTCTACGACAATCCCTGGATCAGAGTTAGCCATCGTGAGGTAACAGCACCTACAGGCGCCGCTGGGATCTATGGCTTGGTGCATTTCAAGAACTGCGCAATTGGTGTTGTGCCGATCGACGCTGATGGCAATACCTGGCTTGTCGGCCAGCAGCGATACACCTTAGGTGAATACAGTTGGGAGATACCTGAAGGTGGCGCACCCGAAGGTGAATCCCCATTGCATGCGGCGATGCGTGAATTGCGTGAAGAAACAGGCATCATCGCAACACGCTGGACTCGACTGATGACCTTACACACCTCAAATTCAGTGACAGACGAGGTGGCACAAGCATTTGTTGCACAGGATTTGAGTTTTACTACAGCCGAACCTGATCCATCTGAAGATCTGATGGTAAAAAAGCTGCCACTGCATGATGCGGTTTCAATGGTGCTCGATGGTGAGATTACAGATGCGCTATCCATGGCATCACTGATGAAAGTACAGTTGTTAATCGCTAAAAATATCATCCAGTGCAGCTAGGAGCTGCTGCATGTCCTCTTCATCGGTAAAGTAACCCGGTGACAATCGGATAGTACCGCCCGAGTCGACGGTATCGGCATCTACATGTACAAGTGGCGCACATTGCAATCCAGTACGTGCCACGATGTGATGATCCGCGTCCAGTCTATCGCCTATCATTTCCGTCGACATACCCTTGGCGATAAAGCTCAAGGTCGCCACTCTTTTATTCCGAGTTGCCTGACCCAGCACCTTTACTTGTTCATACTTGCCGAGTGTCGTTTCAATACGTTCAATCAGATCAATTTCCAACTCATGAACATGCTGCATCGCAGCCACAACACGCGATCGGTGATCATCAGGTACCGGCAGTTTTTTTTCTTTGAAAAGCCGAACACCGAGCTCATTGAACCACCGCTGGGCGGCATGTAAACCGGCTATTCCGGGAATGTTCAAGGTTCCGGCTTCCAGACGATAAGGGTAGAGATCCGGCTGAAAAGACGACAGTGAATCTACACCAGTTCCCCCATAGCGCAGTGGATTCAACTCGAGAGATTCGCTGACGATCATGCCGCCAAGCCCCATTGGCCCGAACAAACCCTTGTGTGCGGGAAAAGCGAGAATATCAATACCATCGGCTTGCATATCGATAGGCATCACCCCTGCCGTTTGCGCAGCATCTACAATCAGTGCGATACCACGCTTTTTTGCTAGCGCAGCAATTTCAGACAAAGGTTGAACCGTACCAATAACATTGGAGCCATGGTTAAGGATAATTGCACGCGTGTTCGGCAAGACTGCGGCTTCAATGTCATTAGCGTCGACGTAACCGGCAACATTGCTTGCGACTCGGGTAACTGCAATACCGCCATCACGTTCGAGATGGTTGGCAGTACGCAACACCGCATTATGCTCAAGCCGAGTTGTGATGATGTGATCACCGGGGCTGACAACACCACCAATTGCGACATTCAGCGAGTCGGTTCCGTTGTTAGTGAATATAACGCGTTCAGCTGGCCCACCGAAGTTGAAAAACTCGGCGAGCATCGACCTTGTTTCGCTGACCATCTCGGCGGCTTCTGCAGCCAACAAACTTCCGCTTCTTCCGGGATTCACTCCATGTGATCGATAGAAACTATCCATGAAGGCATAAACTTCAGGCGGCTTGGGCCAGGTCGTGGCAGCGTTATCGAAGTAGGCGTTTTCCTTCATGGACGGATCAAATCATCTCCCTGAGTAACATCATCCCAATCACCGGATTCATCCAGCATATCGTCAAACTCATCGATTTCAGTGCCCATGGTCTTGTTGTAACGATCATCAGAACCCACTGTATCATCCTGATCGATGATGACACCGACGTCGTCAATATCTTCAGCCTGCTCAATCACAACAAAATCACTGGATGAGTGCAGCTCTTGCGTCTTGGACTCATAGCGATCAAGCGCCTCATCATCGAATTCGTCAATACCTTCGCTAAGCATTTGATGCCCTTGCGAACCGATATTGGATGAATTGCCTTCAAGGCTTCCGACTTCAATATCCACAACACTTTCATCCATGCTGGTCGTATCAGTATCGTCGCCGAGATCGATATCAGCATCGGTCAGAGCCATCGTGCCAGAGGTGGTGTCGAATGTCTCATCGGCAAATTCCAGATGTGAAAGCAATGGTGTATGTGCAGGCTCGGACCCAGCCATGGAACCGGAAGCGAAACCTGCCGCCGCGACGCCAGTTTGCGGGTTTAACCACGGTTTGCCCGGAACCGCAGCTGAGCCGAAACCCGGCTGCGTGAAGCGGCCTCCAAAACTGTCGCCATCGAGATCTTCTGCAGATTCATCGCCGGGTAGAGAGCTCAGGTTGATTTGACGCAGCATACTGATTGGCAAAGCAAGAAAGAAAATCCAGAAGAGCTCGCGGGTGACGAGAAAACGGGCTTCAGAGAAATTACTGATCAAAAAAGCCACGACAAAAGCAAGTACAAAAAGCACACCCACCTGTTGACGCTCATACTGACAGTAAAAGATCTCGATCATCTGCTGAACAACCATGAGCAAAGCAATGATCGATAAAGGCAAACCAACTTCCGATGCCACTTGTAAAAAACCATTGTGAGCATGAAACACAATCCAAGTGAAGTCGGTCAAACTCTGTTGAATCCATATCGTTGCATCATTAGGAAACCAGATGGCGCCATAACCGTAACCGGTCAACGGTTTGTCCATGATGATCTTCCAGGTCTGACGCCAGACTTCACCACGTCCAGTCAAATCATCAGTTCGTCCAACAAGTTCTGCCGTATCTATATTGAATACAGCAACAGCGACAAGCGAAGTGAACAACACCGCCATGAATGCCATTCGAATAAAGCCGAGCTGGAAGCGATTGGCAATAAACAGATACAACGACAGTGATCCAGCGATGAGCATGGCAAGGAGTGACGTTGCCGACTGACTCAAACCCACGACCGCCAGACATATGCCAGCCAGTAAAAAACACAGGAGGCGTAATCCGTTCGAGTTTGTGGAGTCGCTCAAGGTGATATACAGAAGTACTCCAGCGGCAGCCCAGAAACCAAGATCGTTTTTTGAATTGAAGACACCTTTCCATACCAGGCTGCCTTCGTAAGTCTGGATTCCGAGTTCGGTGATGCCAATGGCCGCCAAAACACTGGCAACAATAGCCATACCCAGTACGACAGCAAAAACCCTCAGGGTTGTCAGCAGCGGCACGGTAAACCCGATGTAAATGGCGACGATGGTACTGCCAACCAGATGGATGGTTCTTTCAGCTGATACTTTGGCGTCAACCGACCAGCTCACTGACACGATTGTGCCAAGCATAAGGACCACCAGAAGTAATCGATAACGTACGAGCCAGGACACCCAATTAATACCCTGGCTTACCATCAAGCCAAGAAAACTCAGACCATATACGAGCAACCAAACGTAGGTTACTTCACGTTCGTAAGAACCAGCAAAATGATCCACCAGCGTCGGCAGGACTCCAGTACCGAGCAGGATTGTCAGAATCAGGATGCCGAGCGCAGCCAAGGACCCGCGCGTCGGCGCTGTTGCTTGAGAATAGGTGGCTACCCGCATGTGGCAAACCACCACCTGCAAGGGATATAAATCAGCATATACCCATGATAGCCGCTGGCGAGAATTGCCGCATGACCCACAACGGATCAATGCTGACAGGGTTGGCTTTTTTTTAACGGAGGCTGCGGGCTGGGTCACGATCCGCCAACCGGGGCGAGTGCGATCAGAGGTTTGGCCCGAATTGACACAGAATTTCACCAAGCGACTCTGAAATTGTTGATAGCGCAAGCTCATCGCTCGTTTCGCCATACGGACCGAGCAAAATTAAACTGCCTAGTTGAACTAGCTCGGGTTTCACTGCTCCAAAATGTTGCTTGCAAGGCAGAATGAGAGCTTACAGATTGCCTACAATAACTAGTGTCGATTCAGGTAACACGCCAAAGTAGCAAACCTCCATGTCAAACCGAAGAATCGCTGTACCATCAGCACTGCTGTTCTTGGCAATCGGCGCGATCAGCGCATGTTCATCGGGTGGTGGCAATAGTGCCGAAGCACCTGATGATGCGATCGTCCCTGATAATGGGCCAGTCGTAGAATCCGAAAACCCAGCACCAAATCCGGAACCAAACCCCGAACCAAACCCCGAACCACCCTCTGTCGAGGAGCTGGCTCCGCGCGAAGTCACCTTGTCGCCGTTACCAAACCCGCCTCTGACGCCAGCCCCATCAGCTGCCAATGAGCCCATTGACGAACCGGTACAACTCCATACTGTTACCGAATTTTTCGTCAAGCGCGACCAAGCGGGTGCGATTGACGATATTTTCGATGGTCGTATCACTAATGAAGAATTTGAAGCGGGCCCCCTGGAACCCACGGTACAAGTGCCGGCGAATGTAGACCCCAATCAAAATGCCGCACCCTTCTTTGCCAACCTTAGCGATGTCACCGTGTTTGCAGGGGAAGAGCTAAACCTCCTCCTGCAACCGATCGACCCTGATGGCGGTGTTGCCGGAATGTTTCCCGACGCGATTCCAGAGGGTGCTCGCTACGTCGATAATTTTGATACGACGCGCTCATTGATCTGGCGTCCGTTGCAACCCGATGTCGGTATACGCGAATTCACAATGACCGCGACCGATGCGACAGAGCCACTCTATCGCACACGACATACCATTCGCATTCGTGTGCTTATGCCGAGTGACCCATCAGGCATAGTCAACCTCCCACCGGTAGTCAACCAGGTTCGTCCTTCAACGGTGCGCGTAGATGATCCAGTTGCCATACACATCAAGGGCGTTGATCCGAATGGTACTGTTCCAACACTTGAAGTGCTCAACCCTCCGGCCGGGTCAACATTTGTTCAACACCCTCTGGATCCGCAAATCAGGGTTTTACGATTTATTCCCCGAACACCGGGTGAAATTGTTCTGAATGTCATCGCGCGAGATGCTGAAAATCCTGATAGCACTGGCAGCAATACAATTACCGTCGACGTCAGAGCTGCGAACGAATTCACGCGACCAGGCTTACCACTTCGTCAATTGGCAACACAACGCGACGTGCTTATCGGCTTTGCCTCTTTACAAGATTTTCATCATCGACCTGATGGTGCGATCTATGCTGATATCGCTGGCGAGGAATTCGACTTGCTGACGACAGAAAACTCCTTGAAATGGGATCTGGTGAATCCACTGCCAGGCGACTACCGCTGGGCGTCAGCGGACAATCAAGTGCAGTACGCACGATCTCATCAAATGGCGATACACGGTCATACCTTGGTCTGGCACCGACAGATTCCAAATTGGGTTCGTACATCAGCTGTCGAGGAACGGGAAATTCACATGCGCGAGTATATTGATCGCGTGCTGACACGTTATCGCGATGACATAAAAATATGGGATGTGGTCAACGAAGCGCTTGAAGATGATGACGGTCGTTTTCGTAACTCAACCTGGTTTGAGGCAATGGGCGAAGATTTTATTGAGATCGCCTTCCGACAGGCTCGTGCATCAGCACCTGATGCGATACTGCTCTACAACGAATACGACGTATCCTGGAAAGGCCCCAAGTCCACGGCGATGATCAATATGCTGGAAAACTTGAAGACTAGGAATACACCGATTGATGGCGTCGGATTTCAGATGCACTTGTTCACCAAGTTCGACAGATTCGACGAAGTTGCTGAAACCTTCCAGATCATTGCAGATATGGACTTGGATATCTACATAACTGAACTGGATATATCAATGCAAAGCGATGACACAGCGGAAGATCAAGCTTTCGTATATCAGCGAGTCATGTCACTGTGTCTAGACCAGCCTCGTTGCAAAGCCATACAGACCTGGGGCTATACGGATATGTACTCCTGGAGACGACAATACACACCACTGTTGCTCGATGATGCTTATCAAGTCAAACCTGCCTATCTGGCAGTGCAACAGCAGCTACGTTGAATGAGAACTCGCCAGGTGCTGAGCATTCGCACCTGGCGATTAGCCAAATTTTCTCAGTAACACTACTTTTACAATCGAAGTTAAAAAGTAGACGACATCAACTGCCTGGGTAACCACAGAGCCAATTCTGGAAACAGTATTACCAACAATAGAATCGCCAACATCGGTAATAATATAATTACTACATCGCGCAACACCTGCACGACATTCACCCCTCCGATTGCTGAGGAAATCAGCAAGCAGAGTCCGTAAGGCGGAGTAACAAGGCCGAAGGCCAACGAAATAATACCGATAATCGCGAAAACCACCGGATGTATATCTGCACCCGCGGCCACTGGCATCAATACTGTTCCCAGTATGATAATTGTCGGGATAGCATCGATAAACAGACCAAAAAGCAAAAATAAAAGCGCGATTATCAATCCCGTTTCAAATGGGCCTGCATTGAAAAGCGTCAACCACTCTACAATAAGCCTCGGCACTTTATAGTAAGCAAGCAACCACCCGAATGCGGTAGCTGTACCAATGGCAAAAAGAGATATTGATGCGAACCGCCCAGTATCGTAGAAGATATGGCCTAGCTCGCGAAAACTGACCGTCCGATACACAAACAAGCCCAATATCATTGCATAGGCCGCCGCAATAATAGCGCTTTCGGTAGGTGTTACGATTCCGCCGATGATTCCACCGACTACAAATATGGGTGTCAATAGCGCAAGTATTGCACCTTTGAACGCCTTCAAGAATTCCTTGAAAGTCGGACGGCCAGTTGTTGGATAACCATACACCTTGGCATAGCCGTAAACGGTAAATAGCAATGCAAGCCCAATCATTAAACCGGGAATTGCACCTGCCAGAAAAAGCGCCCCGACAGAAATTTGCATAACCCCACCCCAGACAACCATAAGAATACTGGGAGGAATGATCACGCCCATTACCGATGAGCATGCAGTTATTGCGACAGCGAATCGTATATCAAAACCTTCCCGCTTCATCGCAGGTATCAGAATTTTTCCACAGCCCGCAGCATCGGCTGTCGACGAACCGGAAATTCCAGCGAACAACATGGATACCACGACATTGACGTGGCCGAGCCCACCGGGAAGCCATCCAGTCATGACCTTGGCAAGCTCGATCATTCGATCGGTGATCTTGCCAGAGTTCATCAAATTTGCTGCCAACAAAAAGAACGGCACTGCCAACAAGATGAAAGAACCATACGACTGAAACATTCGGTCGAGCAGAATAAACGGCGTTAACCGTAAATCCAGGACGACAACCGGTATCGTCGCAAGCCCGAGCGCAAACGCGACCGGCACACGCAACATCACCAATAACAAAAAACCGCCTACTAACAGAGCGCAGGCCAGGCCCGTTGAGAGAATCATCATGATGCGACCCTCGAATCACGGTACTCGCGAATCGCTTCTGCTAATCGATAAGAGGAGAACACCGCCCACATCAAACCCGCCAATGGCACAGATATATGCGTAACTGCCATATTCGCCCCCATCATTACAGAGCGCTGTATTGCACCGAATTTTGTGTACTCAATGCCATACCAGGCAAATAGAATTCCAAACAGAATCAATAAAACAAATACAAATCCGTTTTGAATCAGCTTTAACAACGGTGACTTTGCCTGACGCATTACTTCAACATGAAAGTGCGAACCATCCCAAACGGCAACCATTGAACCGATCATGACAATCCATACGAATATGAACGTCGCCAATTCCTCTGTCCATAGATACACCGGGATAATACCGGTATACCTCGCGATTACCTGCGCTGCCACAGGCAACGCCAATGCCACCATCAAGACACCAAGTAAAACGCGAAGCAGCATGCAAAAGCGTTCAAGCAACAGACCAATCAAGACGATACTCTCCGAGTGTATGGTTTGGGCAGTTCAAATTACAACGTGCCTCGAAATCGAGGCACGTCATAAAGCTCACCAATTACTACTTTCCACCTAATACTTACATACCGCGCACTGACTCCAACAACTCAGTGGCGCCCAAGTCAGCTGCAAACTCATCTTGCACAGGTACAACGAGATCAAGTAACTGATCGCGATTTTCAAACTCGGTAATGGTGATATGCCCTGCTTCCTGCATTTCAATCAGCTTCTCACCATCTTCTCGGCTTTCGATTTCACGGCCAACTGCGCCTGCTTTCGCTCCGGCTTCAACGATAATCGCCTGAAGATCTTCTGGCAGTTTACGGAACGTTTTACCACTCATGGTGAGCGGACGAACGGTAATGGCATGCTTTGTCAAAGTGATGTTTGGCGCAACCTCGTAGAACTTCAGATTTTGAATAGATGCAGCTTCATTTTCAAAGCCAGCGATAACACCCGTTTGAATTGCGTTATAAACCTCATTGTAAGCAATCGCAGAAGGAGCAGCGCTTATTGCAGAGAAAATCTTGGCCTGGATCGGCGCGCCCATCACACGCATTTTATGACCACCAAGATCACCCATATTGGCAATAGGGTCAGCTGAAGCCAGATTACGAGTGCCGCCACCAGCATAGCCAATTACTTTGATGTCCGCCTTTTCGTACAACTCATCTTCGAGCGGCTTCAATACATCTGATGACAATACCGCATTCCAGTGATCCAGATCCCGGAACAGAAACGGCATATCCATCAAAGGAATGGCTGGTGCGAAAACCGCCATGTTAGACGGCGCCATTATCGCGTAGTCAATAGCAACACCTTGCTGCAGGAAGGTAACGAAATCACTCTCATCACCCAACTCACCATTGAGGTGCATCTCGAACTCGATATCACCGTCGTATTCCTCACCGATAATACGTTCGAACTCACGCAACGTTTTTGTATAAGCATGATTTTCATCGAACAGACTGGCACCACGCAACGTTATATCTGCAGCGGTAGCAGGCAGTGCAGTCGCTGAAAGCACTGCTGCTGCAGTTGCGAGCTTTGCCGCTGTGATAGTTGATTTTACAAATTTCATAGCTTCTCCAATTATTTAATAAATGCGGCCAAACCGCGATCAAACGAAATATTCCCCATCACTTCGGGATGAAACAAAGCCAATAGCCGCGCAAGCGACCTGGCTCTATACTTCATGGCACACAGAAATTTTCCATGCGTAAAAAATTCGACCAATCGGCAAACAATAAACGCGTTCATTTTCATTGAGCCAATGCTATCCACTAGACTGCCGACCTTGGTGCGATTTTCGGCATCGGTTCGTCATATGCCGTATCTTGTGCCCCACAAACCAGATTCGCTTCATGCTTTATTGCGGCGATACAACCATCGGTTATCGTCATGGCAAGAATTTCGGAAATACATTTTCGCCAGTAATCGTTCAAAGACAACTGGGGAGGTATAAGATCTGGCAGCGCATGAATTGCATCAGATAACAAGGAAGCATCGGCCAAATTACCGCTCACCGCATGCGATAGCTCTTCAGCGCGAGGATCTCGCAGTTCATAGCTTTCATCATCATCAAGTCGCTGAGTACAAAATCGCATCCACATCGCTGCTGCAAATGCAAATGGCCGGATATCCTTGCCAGCATCAAGCGCCTCGACTGCCGGTTGAAATATTCGTTGCGGTAGCTTTTGCGTCCCGTCGTCCGCTATCTGGAAGGTTTTATGAGCAATAGAAGGATTTGCAAATCGATCAATCAGCGCTGATGCATATTCAACGTAGTCAAAGTTTGGCAGTGGCTCCAACAATGCGGCAGCTGCCCTGAGGTGCCTACCGACAAGTACAGACAAATGTTTATCCTGCATTACATCACGTACACAGGTTTTTCCGGACAAAAAACCGCTATAAGCCAACATTGAGTGACTACCGTTGAGCATCATCAACTTCATACGCTCATACGGGGCAACATCGGCAACAAAATCGGCGCCACCTGCTTCCCACCTAGGCCTGCCTGAGGGAAAATTATCCTCAATAACCCACTGAACGAAGGGTTCAGTTTCAATCGCCGCATTGTCTTCACATCCCGTCAGACGAGCTGCTTCCTGGCATGTGTCAACCGTTGATGCCGGAGTTATGCGATCAACCATCGAACTTGGGAAAGCGATGTTCGCCGCAATCCAGTCAGCCAACTCATCACCATAGGCCTTGAGAGCAAAGCCAATTAAACCATCACGCAAGTAGGCTCCGTTATCCGGCAAGTTATCGCATGACAAAATGGCCAAAGGCTCGAGACCCAACTTGCGCCGCCGATTTATTGATGCGACGAGCAAGCCGAGCACACCAACGGCTTTTTCTGGCTGAGCCAAATCAGCCACAACCACCTGATTTTTCATATCGGGCAGCCGACTTTCGCGCTCGATACCATAACCAGCCTCTGTTACGGTCAACGTAACAACACGCACTCCAGGATCGCAGAGCATTGCAAGCGTCGCATCAGGATCTGCGGCAATGACATGATCTATCGATGCAATAACTCGTGCCGTTGTTTCAGCCGCCCCTCTTTCAATCAGCGTATACAAGCCGTTTTGCGTATTCAGCTGTGCCGCAACGTCTTTGGATCGCAAATTGACACCAACAATGCGCCAATCGCCTCCGTCATGCGCCAAGGCCTCATCAGTAAATACAGCCTGATGCGCACGGTGAAAGGCCCCTGTACCAAAATGAACAATTCCAACGCCATGATCTTCCGGTACGTAGCGTGGCAGTTGAGCGGGACCACATACCTGATCCAGCGATGTCAATTGAGCGCGCATTAGGCAAAAGCACCATGCGCGGGATGGCCAAGGGCTGCGGCAACTCCGCGCAGCTCGGCAAGCCCTTTCAACCTGCCAATGGCCGGATAGCCGGGCTGTGTATCGCGTGTGTGATCATCAAGAATATTCTGACCATGGTCTGGCCGAAACGGAATCGATATATCTGAGCGTCCAACTTGCTGACGTTTATTTTCCTCTTTGATCACCGCTGCTATCAACGCCACCATATCGGTTCCACCCGCAAGATGTTCAGACTCATGGAAACTGCCAAACAGTTGATCGCTCTCACGCTCCACATTGCGTAGATGAAGGAAATGCACCCGATCACCCAACCGTTCCATCATTCCAGGCAAATCGTTATCAGAACGTGCCCCCAAAGATCCGGAACAAAGTGTCACACCGTTTGATTGCAGATCAACGGCTTCAAGCACTTGCTGGTAGTGAGCTTCTGTAGACATGATTCTGGGCAAACCCAATAAAGGATGTGGTGGGTCATCTGGGTGACAACACAGCCGCATACCCAGTTTCTGAGCATGCGGCGCAACCTCAGCCAGGAAATCAACAAAGTTTGCGCGTAATTGTTCGGCAGAAATATTGTTGTATACGGACAAATACTCGCGCACGTCGTCTAACGACATCGTTTGCGCAGCTCCGGGTAAACCGCAAACAATATTATCCAGTAGCTTCGCCTTGTTCGAACCAGACATAGTGGCAAAACGTTGTTGCGCTATTTCACCGATCTCTTCTGAAAAATCTGCCGCCGCATCAGCACGTTTCAGAATATGAATATCAAATACTGCAAAATCGACAACATCAAATCGCATACAGGTCGCACCGCTCGGCAAACGGCAAGCCAGATCAGTACGCGTCCAATCCAGTATTGGCATGAAGTTGTAACAAACGACATCGATACCTGCTGCGCTCAGACTAGTCAGGCTTTGGCGGTAGTTTTCTATATGCTGCTTCCAGCTACCTGTTTGACGCTTTATATCTTCAGACACAGGCAGGCTTTCAACGACCTCCCAGTCCAACGCAGATGCTGAGCCATCGGCTTTATGTGCTATTTCATGCTGACGTTGAGCAATCTTATCCGCTGACCAAACGGTACCGGGCGCGACATCGTGCAATGCAGTCACCACCCCCTGCACGCCCGCCTGCAACAGATCTTCGATTGAAACTGCGTCGTTCGGCCCGAACCAACGCCACGTTTGCCGCATGTCTGGTCTCTGCCTATATCTAGCTGATTTGGCGAAACTAACATACTTACATACTAGTTGACAAGTATGGTAGTTGAGCGTTATAAAAACACTACAGACCTGAAGATTGCTTATGCATGAGCTCCGAGACGCTCCATCCACCCGTTATGGAAAACACGACTTCGCTTCAGTTACACAAAGGACTGCGAGGCAGAATCATTACTTGCCAACTCGTGCCTGGCCAACGCATTTCTGAAAGTGAAATCGCGTCGAGTTATGACATTTCGCGCCAACCGGTTCGCGAAGCATTTATCAAGCTGGCTGAAGAAAATCTGGTCAGCATTCGTCCGCAACGCGGTACGTTCATAAAACGCATCTCGGTACCAGCGGCAATGACCGCACGATTTATTCGCGAGGCAGTCGAGGCTGATCTCGTGCGTAAAGTAGTCGAAGTTGTCACACCGGACATGATCACTGCGCTTGGGTCTCAAATAGAACAACAGCAAATGGCGATTGAGGCCTCCAACCCGGATGAGTTCATGCGACTGGATGAGGCATTTCATAAATCGTTGGCCCGCTATGCAATGGAACCACAGGTTTCTGATTACCTTGAAGAACTCAACTTGCCAATGACTCGCGTCAGGAACCTCAGTGCAAGAGAATTTTCACCCAAGAAACTTGTCACTCAACATGCGGCGATCGTCAAGGCAATTAAAGAAAATGACGCCGACAAAGCCGAGAAAGCAATGCGAATCCATTTGCGGGAAATCCAAAAAGATCTTCCACAGGTAGTTGCAAGTTATCCCGACTACTTCGAGACTGCCGAGGCTTTCGATAATAATTGAATACAAAGTCGCCAAAACAAACAAAACCATGCTTTCAACCACCATTATCTGCCTCTGTTCAAGACTGGGTAGATTGGTTTTGTCTATCGTTTCTACCTGACTGGATTGAACGCGCTCGCGATCCGGAAGGCTTTGGTTTTTACGACTTGTTGGATGAAAAAGCCCTACCTTTGCAGGAAGACCGACGGACAGTACTTGCCCAGTCACGATTACTCTTTACATTTTCGCATCTGGCCTTGATATCTGGCAGCCCTGTCTTTCACGACGCAGCCCGTGTAGCACGCGATGCGCTGCGGGTCTTTCAAAAAGCGCCGGGCAGCTACAGCCGTGCGCGCTCCGGTGACAAACAACTTACCGGCAAGGCTGATGACAACCTCGCTTTGAGTTATGACCAGAGCTTTGTGATTTTAGGTCTTGCTACCTGGGGACGACTGAATCCGGACGACGACATCAATCCGGAACTCGAAGCGTGCTGGCTGGCAATACAGAATAAACTGACTGACAGCGCAACCGGTCTGTTACTGGAGCACGACAAGCTCCCTGACCCTGCTCACCCTACGGCCCCGCAGCGTGCACAAAACCCGCATATGCATCTATACGAAGCCTCTCTTCAGGCCTATGAAATGACAGGGCGTCCGATATGGCTTGAACGTGCAAGGCAATTAAGAGCAAAAGGCCTGGAGTATTTTTTTGATTTGAAAACCGGCACAATCGTCGAGTTTATCGCGCCTGATCTCGGCACCCTTGAGGGTCGAAGCGGCCAAAGACGTGAGATCGGCCATCAATGCGAGTGGGCTTGGCTACTGTATCGCGAAGCTGAGCTTGGAGGTGATACCCACGTATGCGAGATCGCAGATTCCCTGTTGAAGTTCGCCGACAACTATGGCTTCGCAGAAAATGGGGTCATGCTGGGTGCAGCATTCGATGCGGTTTCATCTGACACCAGCTGGCGTGAAGATAGTTTTTTACTCTGGCCACAGACTGAAGCCATTAAGACCTTCGCCATAAGAAAAACACACACCAAGCATGCAAAGAATGCAGAGCAATTGTTGCTGCTAGTCTTTCACAAATACTTTGCCAACTATCCAGCTTTCATTAACCAACTGAACGCCAATGCTCAGGTTTTATGGCCTGAGGCACTCAGCAGGCTGCTTTATCATCTCGTTCTGGCCCTAACCGAAGGAAGCAGAGCCGGACTATGGACAATACCAACCTTTACCGATTCGTCTCGTTCGCAATGACGTACTGCATTGCATCATCAACCACCTTGTCCAATGGTTGAGAAATATCGACGGTCACACCCCTTTCATCGCTTTGTAGTGGTTCCAGAATTTGGAATTGACTGTCAAGCAAACTAAGCGGCATGAAATGCCCGGTTCGGTTTGACATCCTCTCTGCAATTACATCACGATCAGTATGCAAGTGGATGAACCCGATTGGTGAGCCAACATTATCTAACAGATACTGCCTGTATACGCGACGTAAAGCAGAGCAACTGGTAAACACTGGCGTGGTTGAAGTTTGCATTTTTTTGGCAACACGGGATAACCATGGCCATCGATCATCGTCATCAAGTGCTTCGCCACGAGCCATTTTTTCAATATTTTCTGTGCCATGTAAATCATCCGCTTCAATCACAGTCGCGTTTACTCGCTCTGCCAGCATCGCGGAAACAGAGCTTTTGCCACAACCGGCAACTCCCATAACAATAAAATGTTTCACAGAACTCATTAGTACGATCGAAGGTTCATTTTACAGCGATGACGTAATTCCACCATCTACATACAGAGTGTGTCCATTTACAAAGCTGGAGGCTGATGCCGATAAAAATATACATGCGCCAACCAACTCCTCGACCTCACCCCAACGCCCCGCTGGTGTGCGGATTTTCAACCACTCTGAGAATTTCTTGTCGGCAACCAATGCAGCATTGAGCGGTGTATCAAAGTACCCCGGTGCAAGTGCATTACATTGCAATCCATACTTGGCCCAGTCTGTAGCCATGCCTTTGGTTAGATTTCCCACCGCACCTTTGGTGGCGGTGTAAGGAGCAATACCGGGCCGGGCTAACGCGGTTTGCACACTGGCGATATTGACTATCTTCCCCTCTCCACGGTTTATCATGTGCTTTGCGACAGCTTGAGATACATGAAAGACACTGGCGATATTGGTTTGCAACAGTTTTTCAAATGCATCAGGTTCAAACTCTTCCAGGGGTCCACGATGTTGCATCCCCGCATTGTTCACGAGTATGTCAATCCGCGTTCCTTTTGCCTCCAACTCATCCACTGCCTTACGCACTGCATCATGGTCTGTTACATCAAAGGCACTGATTATCGTGGTCGCGCCCGCTTCAGCAAGCGCCTTCGCCGCTATATCCAGCTTCTTGCTATCTCGGCCATTGAGTATGATGGTAGCGCCGGCTTCAGCCAATCCACGAGCAAGCGCAAGCCCGATGCCTTGCGACGAACCAGTAATCAAGGCCGTCTTTCCCTTCAAACTAAAAAGATCCATAAATCTGTTAACTCAAATATTGGTATGTTGATATAATGTTACCGGTAACATAGGATTAAATCTAGATTTTTCTCTACTGAACACCGACTCGATCGCTCAGTAAAACTATAGTGAAACTATGCAGACAAAAACCATCGTTGTGCACGCCGCCCAGGACATCCGTCTTGAGTCTCGCCCGATAAGAGATCCGGGTGATGATGAAATCCAGATTCAGGTCGAACGTGGCGGCATATGTGGTTCAGATCTGCACTATGTGCAACATGGTGGCTTTGGCAGTGTCCGCTTACGAGAACCAATGATACTCGGGCACGAGATTTCTGGACGCGTATTGCAAACCGGCAAGAACGTGCAGAATTTCATAAAGGGGCAGCTGCTTGCCGTTTCGCCGTCTCGACCATGCTCTGCCTGCGACTACTGTCTTCGTGGGCAGCCCAATCACTGCATGGAAATGCGTTTCTACGGATCAGCCATGCCCTTCCCACACATACAAGGAGCGTTTAGAGAGATATTGGTAGCGCACAAAAATCAGTGTGCCGATGCACAAGGTCTTAGTTCATCCGAAGCTGCCATGGCTGAACCTTTAGCCGTCACAATACATGCAGCCCGCCAGGCGGGAAATCTGGTCGGCAAACGCGTGCTGGTTACCGGCTGCGGACCTATCGGTCTATTGTGTTTATTGGTAGCACAGCGCGCCGGCGCAAAAGAAATTGTCACTACAGATATTAGTGACTATCCCTTGGAAATGGCAAAAAAACTTGGCGCAGATGCAACAATCAATGTTGCTGATGCCGGGGAATCGCCGCTAGAACAATTCCACGCCGACAAAGGGTACTTTGACACGCTTTTTGAATGTACCGGTGTTGCAGCCGCACTTGCACAAGCAATACCGGCGTTGAAACCACGTGGTGTCATTGTACAGTTAGGCCTGGGTGGCGACATGAATCTACCCGTGCAGCAGTTGACCGCTAAAGAATTGCAGCTGCGTGGGTCTTTCAGGTTTCACGATGAGTTCTTTACCGGTGTCTCATGGATGCAAAGTAAAAAAATCGATGTAGAACCCTTGATTACCCATACCCTGAAAATTGACGAAATGAAACAAGCATTCAAGCTCGCGACGGATAGGTCGGTCGCAATGAAAGTGCAATTGGATTTTGCTTGATAGACAGAGACGACCGGGCCAGGCACAGACGCCATCCGTGACACTTCTGCTTACGTAATTAATCGAGTGCTGTCACGCATGCACAGTGACACGTCCATATCAAATTTTTTCGGTTCACGATGATGATTTTCATCGTCAAGTAAACGAATAACAAGTTCGGCTGTAACTCTGCCCAATTCAGCTGGATCAACTCTGACCGTGGTAATGGATGGCTGTGCATACCGAGATACTTCAAAATTACCAAATCCCGCCACCCCTACGTCGTTTGGTACTTCCACGCCTTGCTCTTGCAGGGCTCGGAGCACCCCAAAAGCCGGCGAGTCGGATACGCAAAATATACAATCAATGTCGTCATAGTACTGTTTCAGGTTCTTGCCAACGAAATAGCCGTCTTTGATTGACATTGGGGGGGTGCCGAATCGAATCATTCGGTGTGATGACAAACCAGCGGCTTCCATCGCATTTCTGAATCCAGCCCGCCTCGCGGCACCTCGGGTCCATTCATCGTTAGTTTCACATAAAAACGCGATATTCGTATAACCGAGCTCAATGAGCTTTTCAGTCATCAAATAAGATGCTCGTTCATTGGAAAAACCAACGGTATAGTCGATCGGTTTTGCCGGTGTTTCCCATAGCTCTATGATCGGTATTTGTGCCTGCTTCAGTAATTTGACAGTTCTGCGAGAGTGTCCATCAAACGGTAGCGCGATGGCTTCTGGGCGGCGTCTAAGCATACTTTCGACAAGCTGCTCTTCTCTGGCCATTGAATAGTCAGTATGTCCAAGCAATATCTGTAAACCTGTCGTTTCAATGATCTCGGTAAGTGCCTGAACCATCTTGGCATAATGGACGTTATTCAAAGACGGAACCAATGTGGCCACAAAGCCTGAGCGTTTACTGGACAAACTACCGGCCATTTGATCAGGCAGATAATTCATCTTGTTTACAATTTTAAGAATCCGCTCTCGCGTGTTCTCGGACACACTACCATCAGCACGCAATGCACGAGAGACGGTCATTCGAGACACGCCAGCAGCCTTGGCAACATCTTCCATAGTTACCGATTTTGACTTGACACGTTGAATCATAGCGAGATCAGCCGACTATCAGATGAGGTATTGCCACTAATCATTACAGCTGATATTCCCACAACTTAACCACGCCCTACGAAGGGCATACTGTTAGCCATCACTGTCATGTTTAAGACATTGGCGTCTTTGGGTAAATTGACGATATACAAAATAGCATCACAAACAGGCTGAACAGCAATTGTCGGTTCGGCCAGCGTAGAGCCGTTTGCTTGCAACACACCTTCAGCCATCTTATCTCCCATTTTCGACGTAATATTGCCCAGATCAAGCTGACTGCAACTAATACCGAATTGACGCCCATCAAGTGATAATGATTTTGTGAGACCTGTGATCGCATGCTTGGTACATGTATAAGGTGCAGAAAATGGACGCGGAGTAGTCGCGGAAATAGAACCGTTATTAATAATTCGACCACCAGATTCCTGTTTACGCATTTGACCAAAAGCGGCCCTTGCACACAAAAATGCGCCAGTAAGGTTTATTGCTACAACTTGATCCCATATTTCTTCAGATAGCTCATCAACAGGCACTGCTGGCGCTGCAATTCCTGCATTATTAAAAAGCATATCAACGCATCCAAACTGATTCACAGCTTTACTGAACAAAGAAGTAACATCAGACGCTTTACTGACATCACATTCGACAGCCAAACCTGATGTTGACATTAACCCTACTGTCTCATCAAGGGTAGATTGCGTCCTGCCAGCAACCACCACCTGCCAGTCGTTCTCACTCAAAGCAATAGCAACCGCTCGGCCGATTCCACCACCACCACCTGTTACTACTGCCACTCGTTTCATCATGTATTCCTAATTAATTAAAAAATCGCATTACCTTACACTGCCAAACACTACCCTTTGACTACATGAACGGTCAAAGGGTAATTATTTGCCGTGAAGCAGATAGATTAAGCAAGGTTGGCAGGATAGCAAATCAGCAGAATCAGGGATATATTGCCGCGAGGGGATTCCCGTGCTCGAAAATAGGTAGATGTGCCTACCTTATTTCGCGATGAGTTATTAAAGTCGTCGTGTAATGACTGAGCACACTCCTGATATTTTAGGGAGTGTGCTCAAGACTGACAATAGATAAATTCAAAGGTACAAAAAAGCAAAACAACGTCTTTTCCACACCCTATCCATATCAACTCAACGCTTTAACGGATCAAGACCTGAAAATCGGAAAGCCTCTTTTTGTAAGGCATCAAGCTCCTCAGCACTAAGTTCATCATGCGCAACGGTTATACGCCCCAGGAAAACCAGCGGCAATTCATCCGCACGTCCTTCCATATCAGCTTTGATAGCTTCGGCAGTGGCAGCACCCACATCGTCGCCCATACGCATAGGCGTCGCATTCAATTCGCCACGACGAATGGCATCGAGTTCAAGACCCGTTCCACCCCATCCTGTTGAGAATATATCCTCGTGCTTTTCAGCGGCGACCTGCGCCTCAACCGATCCCATGGCCATCGCGGTATTTGCATTGTGTATGACGGTCGCTTCCGGGTAGGCCTGAATAATTGAATTAGTCCCATCAAATCCGCCTTCACGCTGGTATTCGCCATAGTGCTCATAAACGACGTTCCAGTTACCTTTTTCAGCGACACAATCTTTAAAGTCACCTGATCTCTGGTTATCAGTTACGCCCGGAATACCTCTATTCATTGCGTAGGTGACATCGTTTCCAAGTCGTTCCAGCATATAGTCACATATTTTTTGAGCACCATAAGCTGATGAAAAATCAAACCAGGCAGCGGGTTGAGTCTTGAATTGCTTCAACGGAGTATGGAACGCCCAAACATAGGTCGTGAGCCCATCGGTCTGGACAAGCTTTTCTATATTATCAGCCTGTGTTGCCAATTCAGATGGGCCAAAGATCACATAGTCATAGAGATCTGCATCCTGAGCGACCTGCGTTGCATAAGTAGATTGAAGTGAATGCTCAATCTGACGTGACGCAAACTCAGTTGTTTCAAATTCAATACCAACCTGTTTGAGTCTTTCAGTCATCGCAATGTAGTTTCGAGCCCAGAAGTCAGATGTATCAGACGAGGGATAAATCAGCGCGATTCGAATTGGTTTGTCTTGCTTTCCTGAAAACTTTACTGCCTCTTCACCTGTAGCGGCTTGAAGCGCTTCCAGCTTCCCTGGAGCATTAACTTGCTCAGGCAGCCAATGATCGCGCTCGGCATCATCAGGCAACGATTTTAATGGAAGATCCTGAGCGAACAACGCGGACGACATCAGTGCGGCCGCGGAGAACAACATTCCATTTCTTATTTTTATACCATAGTCGTTTTTCTTCATAGCAATTTCCTATTTGTGGTCAATTTTATTTTTTAACACTTCAGTTTTTTACGCACTTCAGCGTGCGCATGTGTAAATGCAAACGAACAGGTAAACAAACCCACTAGCCACTGCCGGTGACGTCGTTCGCAAAAATAAATCCAAACAGAACAATAAGCAGCAGCGCTACCACCATCACACAGGCGAGCTTGAAGAGCATTTTGTTGTCAGGCGAGGAAGCACTGGCAAGTATTCCTTTCGAGCCATCACGATCTTTCTTTTGTAGCCAGGTATAGAAGCCAACTGACAATATGATGACCACACCGGACGCTACCGATTGCCAGAAAAATTCTATTCGCAAGGTCACCAAAGCATTGATCATCATCGATAGAAGCAACACTCCTGCAAGCGAGCCGAGCATGTAGGCTCTGCCTCCAAAAAGCGACGTACCACCGACAACGACAGCAGCAATAACATGCAGATTGAAGTACGGCGCTGATGTAGCCTGAATGGCGTTGAGCTTTCCAGTCAACATGACACCCGCCAAGCCTGCCATCGCCCCCATCAGCACGTATGCATATATCTTGTAACGATCGACAGAGATGCCGGTCATCTCTGCCGACTCCGGGTTGGAGCCGATGGCTATTGAATAACGGCCAAACCACGTTTTTCTAAGCAGCAGTGCACCGATAATGAACGTCGCTATCCCTATCAACACGGGTATTGGCAAAAATCCCGGCAGTCGCCCTCGCCCAATATCCGTTATCAAGTCAGGAAAACGAGCCAACACAAGACCCTTGGCCAGTACCAGAGCAAATCCGCGATAGACCAAGTCCATCGCCAAGGTGCCAATCAGATCGGGCACCCGAAACTTCGTGATTATGAACCCATTGATAAAACCAAACATGGCACCAATCAGAATAGCCATTCCAACAGCCATCCAGGCGGGAAAGCCATACTGCTTGATGGCGAACCCCATGATGATTCCGGTTAGTGCGGCAACTGAGCCAATGGATAAATCTATCCCTCTTTGTGTAATGACAAAAGTCATCGCCATCGCCATCGGCATGTACAAGGCCGCTTCCAGAAGAATAATATTGAGATTTGACAGACGAAAATATCGAGCAGGCTCCATGATGCCCATGAATGCCAATATCATTGCGATCATAGCCAACGGGCCAATAATCGCTAAATAAGGCTCTAATTTATCCTGCCAGGTACTTCTACCTGGCGCTTGGTCAAGAGTCGCCACAGTATCTGTATTGGTACTCATAAAGCTTCCGCCTTTGCTGGTGCACCTACGATCATGCCTAACACTTCTTCAGCGGAAGATTCGGAGGTCTGGACAACACCTGCTCTTCGACCTCTTCGCATTACCTGTATTCGATCGGATACAGCGAAAACATCATCAAGGGAGTGAGAAATTAAAATAATTGCCAGACCTTCTTCACGAAGTACCTGGATCAACTGAAGCGTTCTTGCCGTTTCTTGCGGGCCCAATGCGGCAGTGGGTTCGTCCATAACAAGTACGCGTAAATCAGAATGATAGACAGCACGAGCAATCGCTACGGCTTGCCTCTGTCCGCCTGACAAACTCTCAGCAGGAACACTCATACTGCGCAGCTTGACACCCAGTCTCTCGTCCAGCACACGCTCAGCCTCAGTGCGCATTTTTCGATTATCCAGATAAGGAATACCTAAAAAAGAACGCGTCAATTCCGAACCTAGAAACATATTGGCTGCTGGATCCAGATGATCGGCAAGTGCAAGAGTCTGATAAACGGCGTCAATGCCGAGGTTGATTGCATCTGAGTGGTTGTTTAACTCGATACTGCTTCCGTCGAGGGAAATTGAGCCAGCACTAGGCTGATAAACACCAGTAAGGATCTTGATAAGTGTGGATTTTCCAGCACCGTTGTCCCCAACTATCGCCAGCACTTCACCGGCATAGGCATCTAGATCAACATCTTCAAGCGCAGTAACTCCCCCAAAAAACTTGTCTATCCCTCGCATTGAAATAACGGGAGTCTGAGCAGCTAGGGGATCTTTATTCATCGCTTGCGTGCCAACTAATACCTCTGGAAATAGTTACGTTACCGGTAACTTATTTTTCTGTCAACCTGTAAAATTGCGCACTTCTACAGCAGCGATTCACCTGAAATTTACCTGCTTACAGTCAAAAATGGCCATAAAGGCGGCATTCGAGACAGAGCAAATCACTCTCCAGGGAATACGGAATGCGTCATAAATGTTACCGGTAACAATCTTATCAGCCTAAGAGAAGCGAGGCAATGAAAAAAGCAGTTTTTAGCGATATGAGTGCATTTTTATGCCTCAACATCAGCCTAAGTTATACAAAAAATATCATTAAAGAAAACACTCATGGCGAAGGTAAAAGGACGCCACCGCAACACAAAAAAGGGGAAGAATGGAACGATTGTCTATGAGCAGTAAGCAGATTGGTGAACCTTAAGCTCAAGGAAGAACTCAGGTTCACCTACTCGCTGATCTTAATCGACAGGATTACTTCATTGTCGCCTCAATCCAAATATGTCTCAGCTCACACGATTACGCTACATCTTACTCAGGGCAGAACAGGAGTCACTAATGGTTTGCCAGAAAAATGGGCTGCAAGATTATCGATAACAAGCTGTCCCATGGCCTCTCTGGTTTCGGTTGTTCCGCTGGCATGATGAGGCTGAAGTACAACGTTCTCGAGTTTTTGCAGTGACTCCGGGATATGCGGCTCATCGGCGAACACATCGAGACCAGCTCCAGCTATGTGATTCTTTTTGAGCGCACCTATCAATGCTGATTCATCGACCAATGTCCCTCGCGACACATTGATCAAGTAGCCCGCAGGCCCAAGCTTTTCAAGCACCTTGGAATTTATCGCCTTTAGTGCATCGCCACTTGCCGATGCGGTAACAAACAGGAAATCTACTGATTCAGCCAGCATTTCAAGTGATGCGACGTATTCATAAGGAATGTCACTTCTTTGGGATCTATTGCAGTATTTGATACTCATACCAAAGCCTTCCAGGCGCTTGGCGAGTGAAGCGCCAATACTACCGAGGCCAAAGATACCGGCACGTTTTCCGGTCATACGAGTAGTCAGTGGCATAGCACCTTGTGTGGCCCAAAGACCACTTCTAGCGTAGGTATCACAATTAACGAGCCGGCGGCAACATGCCAGCGCCAGTGCTACAGCAAGGTCTGCCACATCGTCGCTCAATACATCCGGAGTATTGCCCACCTTGATCGATTGATTTTGGCAGTACTCAAGATCCACCGCATCGACACCTACACCGAATACTGAGACTATGCGTACGTTGGGAAGTTGTTTTAAAACATCAGCGCTTACACCAGTACCGCCGTCGGTTACCACACCCTCGCATGATCCTTCGATGCTCTTTAATAGCTTATCCTTATCATTCGATTCCCAATAGCGATGCACATCGTAGGCATCTTCGATTTTCTGCATGGTTGAAGGCAGCAAGGGGCCCATCATTAGTAGCGTTTTTTTCATGATTGATTATCAGTTCGTTGTGTCGATCTGCTCAAAGCTCTTTTTCGCTACACATAGAACATTAACGCTCTTACATCTATAGCTTTCACCGCTAGAACATTATGTTGATGATACCGGTAACATTGTTATAATTACAAGGAAAATCGTAACGTAACTATCAGGAATACCATCTATGTTCGGTGAGCTGGAAGGGACTGGATTTGAAACACATGATGCAGCATTTTCAAACTGTTTCGTTGGCCACGCACGTGTTGAGCGACTTTGGTCGGGAGCTCGCTGGTCCGAAGGCCCGGCATGGTTTGCAGCGGGTCGATATCTTGTCTGGTCCGATATCCCGAACAACCGAATGCTTAAATGGGATGAAACAAACGGTGCCGTTTCCGTCTTCCGTTCTCCATGCAATAATTCCAATGGCAATACTGTTGACAGCTATGGACGATTGATCAGTTGCGAGCACCTCACGCGACAAGTCACGCGTACTGAGCATGATGGTCAGATTACGGTCCTGGCGAGCCACTACGACGGTAAAAGATTGAACTCCCCTAATGACGTGGTGGTTAAATCAGATGGCTCCATTTGGTTCACTGACCCTGACTACGGCATTTTGACCGACTACGAAGGTGACAAGGCTGAACCTGAGATGGGCTGTCATGTTTATCGCATCGATAGCAACGGCACATTAACCCGCGTCGCGAATGATTTCTTGAAACCCAATGGCCTCGCTTTCTCACCTGATGAAAGTCGCCTCTATGTCTCTGATACAGGCGCAAGTCATGTGCAGGATGGCCCAAAACATATTCGTGAAATGATTGTATCGGATGATGGCCAGTCATTAAAAACTGGAACTGTCTTCGCTGAATGTAGCCATGGCCTGTTCGATGGATTCAGATTCGATACCGAAGGTCGATTATGGACTAGCGCAGCTGATGGCGTTCATTGCTATCAATCTGATGGCACCCTATTGGGTAAAGTGCTGATACCTGAGCTGGTTGCGAATGTTACCTTTGGTGGACGTAAGAGGAACAGGCTTTTTATTTGTGGCCAGACATCCCTTTATGCTGTGTATTTGACCGCGACCGGTTGCACTTTGGGATAAAAAAGCAACGTCCTACCTTATGGCGAGTTCCGGTGAACAGACAACTACCTACTTGGCGTCAGTAAAAGACAACAACGCCGACAGCCCTGCTTGCGCGACCTCAATATCTTGATCGGGTGTTCCTGAGCCCACGCCTATACCACCGATCAAGGTGTCGTGTATAACGATAGGTAATCCGCCCTGCAGATTTGTAAAGTTCTCAGGACACGCTATTGACACCATTAACCCTGGCTCGAAGGGTATTTTGCCTGATGGCATACCTGTGGACGCCGACGCCCTCGCTTTTGCAATGGCGGTATCAATACTATGGAATTTGGCACCATCGAGACGCGTGAAGCACAGCAAGTGCCCAGCGTTATCAACCACCGCTATGTTTTGTGGCACACCGATTTCCAACGCTTTCTCGATGCAACGATTCAAGACTATATTCGCCCCTTCGTGGGTCAATCGAATATTCCGTGTGAAAACCTCAATTGCGTTATCTGGCATTGGTTAATTCATACATTGGTTAATTTATATCTCGATGTCATGGTATGAAACTCGACTAGCAGCTCATC
>CAYULV010000013.1:27854-29905 GCA_964445655.1 uncultured Granulosicoccaceae bacterium
CATTGGTTAATTTATATCTCGATGTCATGGTATGAAACTCGACTAGCAGCTCATCCATGTAACAAGGTCAAACAGGCGGCTACTGAAAAACGTAGCTGGCCATGAAAAGGCCAGCTACGTTCAAAACAACGTCAAAGCTTATGAACCAGACCAGATTTTCTTGTAAACAGACTGGTAATCGTTTTCCGGGTCAAACGAATTGTTTGGACCACCATCGAACTCGACATTTTCCTTGGTTACCACATGCAGCGGCGATACATAGCCAGACCATTCCTCGCCTGCAAATGCACGATTCAATTCATCGACCAACTGCCAACCTTGTAATACCAGAGGTTCAGCAACAGTTACCGCCTGGAATTGCCCAGAACGAACGCGTTGATAAGCCGATTCGGAACCGTCACCAGCGGCAACATTGACAGGCGCACCATCACCCTTGATACCAGCGGCCGCCAGCGAGGGGCCCATGAAGTCAAAATACAAGTCATTGATCGCCAGCGAATGTGTCCATTTACTGCCATGGCGTTGCAACAAGGAAGTGGTAAGTTGCGGCATACGCTGAGATGTTTCGGCAATCGGGGTGTCAACATACTCAAGAACAGTACCGCCAAGCTCCTCAATCACCTCTTTCATACGGTCTGCCTTGTCGATCGCAATCTGGTAAGTCGAGTCAGTAAAGATAACGACATTAGGTTTTCCACCTGCATCAGCAAAAGCCCACATGGCAGCCGATCGCGATACTTCCATCGGATCTGTAGTGACATTCGCGAAAACACCGATTTCATCAATCGGCCCAATCGCCGATGCGGCATGCCAAGCTACCATTGGAATGCCAGCTGCAGCGGCGGCTTCCATACCCGGCTTTTGCTCTACAGCATCAAAGCCATTAATCACGATACCGTCGGGCTTAAGTGCCAGCGCCTGACCGAATGCTGATGTACGGCCTGAGATGGAACCAGCTCCATCGAGGACACGTACATTCCAACCAATCTCTTTCGCAGCTTCTTCAATACCACTGGTAACACCGAGAATACCGCCATTTTTCAAATCACCTGCCAGAACAACAATCGTTTTATCGGCTTGAGCTGCTGGACCGGTAGTTGGGCCATCCCATACTTCAACCTTACTCGCGTATTTAGCTACGACTTCTTTGGCTTCTGTCATGGCATCTGCCATGACCAAACCTGACCAACTAACTGTTGCTATGGATGCTGCAAGCAATGCTTTTTTCATCATCGTTAATTCTCCTGTTTACTTACGTTGCTATTTTCCAAAGGTTGTTGAGCGTCACCCTTTGATAATTTGACTACACCCCCACGTTTTCGCTGGGCATAGCCAGCGATTCCAATGGCAGCGAGTAGGGTTACACCGTTAAACAGAGGCTCAACCCAAAAAGAGCCTCCGAATTGCTGAATGCCGGAGATACCGGCCGCCAGAATCACCACACCCACCATGGTGCCCCAGACATTTACACGCCCGGGTTTGATGGTGGTTGATCCGAGAAACGCACCTACCAGCGCAGGCAATAGATATTCAAGACCGACACTTGCCTGCCCGATGCGCAATTTACTGGCGAGAAGAACACCCGCTAGAGCTGTTAACAAACCGGATGAAATAAAGGCGCCCATGACGTACTTGGGGACAGCAATTCCATTCAAGGCGGCGGCAGTAGGATTAGCTCCGATCGCATACATATATCGACCCGTCGGGAGATACTCGAATATCAGCCAAAGCGCGAACGCTATAGCCAGCACGTAGAAACCCGTAATAGGTAATCCAAAAACAAAGGTTCCGTTGATGGCATAGAACCCATCGGGAAGCGCACTGACAATTTGACGACCACCTGTGTGCCATAGCGCGATGGCATATAAAACTGTACCCGTACCCAAGGTAGCTATAAAGCTATCGATCTTTGCCACCTCTACCAGCATTCCGTTAAGAAACCCGACAAAAGCACCCAGTATCAGCACGAGCAGACAGGCAACCGGCCAAGGTAAACCCATGACCTGAAAGCTGATGGCCAGGATATGCCAAAGAACAATTCCATACCCGAC
>CAYULV010000014.1:0-25951 GCA_964445655.1 uncultured Granulosicoccaceae bacterium
ATATTGTTGGGTCAAACAAGGTGCTTCATGACGAAGTCCGTAATCGCGACTTGGTGAGAGAGAGTTTCGTATTGATTTCGGAGGTTTTGGGTACAACATTTTCCGAAAGTAAGTCTGCGCCCCGACCATCGAAACAAACCCCTGTGGCAGTTGTTTAGTTCTACTGGGTCAGCCGCCAAATAGCAGTATTGTGCTCCTTGCCTGTTTGCTCAGCAATGCCCCGTTCCTCAAACCGCTTCAACGTCGTAAAGATCGACGCTGTAAACGAACGCCGATCAATCACGTCAAACTCATAGCCCTTACGCCTCGCTGCCTCGTTCACGATTTCGGTAGTAGAGAGCGGCTTGGCTGCTTCCCGCAATAGGTCCATTAGTAAAGTCGTTGATTCGCCGTGCGCGAAGAACTGATTGATTGTCTTGATGCCTTTTGGCTTGATCGTTCTGAGATCAAACTCAGGATCGAACACTTTAATAGCGCCGTCAATCGCCTCTAGCTGAGCCTTGACGCTTTTGATCTTATCCTTATAGTGCTCTACTTGGCCTGATAGCTCGCGCCGTTTTTCAACTAGGCCGGATATGGCGTATGTGTTGCCGCCCATGACTGCTTACTCGTTAAAATAGCAGTCAAGTTTAAGCGGCTAGTGCGGAGAATGCTTTGTGCAAGTGCTACATAATTCCGCAACTGATAACACATACACAATGTTAGGCTTGTTGGTAGACTCATTTGTGTAACCTTTGAAAAAGATTGATATGCAGAATGTCTTCCAATAAAGAATGTGCGATAAAAGATCCATATGGAATATAACGCCCTTTATCCTGAACTTATTGTCAAGGATATAGACCACTCTCACGGGTTTTACGTCACGCTGTTGGGTTTCAAAATAGAATATCGACGTGATGAGGAGCGATTTTCGTTCTTGTCATTTGGTGAAGCTCAGTTGATGTTGTTAGAGGATAATGACAACAAGCATTCACAAACTGGCCCTATGGAGTATCCCAGAGGGCAAGGTGTAAATATTTCTATTGTTACGACTAATCTAAACGATATTGAGAAAAAGCTAGATAGTAATGGTTATCCGCTCAGAATTCCGGTGAGAGATCAATGGCATAGAAATAACACCATCGAGAACGGGGAGAGGCAATTGTGGGTAATGGATCCAGACGGATATCTCTTGAGATTTATTGAATTTATTGGTTCCCGACGAGCATCTAAGAAATACCAATAGTGAAATATAAAGTAGGTGAAATATTCGCAGTGGAGTACGGATGTCGTAAGCTAGCGGAGCTTAGAAGCCGAAACTGACAGCTCGCGCACAACGAAGGGTCCCTTTCAACGCAGGTGAACTACAAAGAAGCTGAAGGCAGATGTTAGGCGTACCAATCACTGACTTCGTTATACTGTGATAGTTGATTCTGAAGAAATCGAAGGTATTAAATAGGCGCCGTTTTCCACTTGACGCTGCCAAGGGGCTAAGCCAATGAATACGCCATTCGCACTTGTTGGAATAGACCATATCGTATTCTTGGTTGACGATATGAACAAGGCCTTGCTGTTCTATTGTGATTTTTTAGGTTGTCAGTCGGGATATAGCTACCCAGAATTAGGTATGGAGCAAGTTTGGGCAGGGAATGCCTTAATTGTGCTATGGGATATTACCCATCCCGGTGCATCAAACGCAGTGCCACCAGTTCCGGGAGGAAGAAATATTGATCATGTCTGTATCGCTACCGGGCCATTCAACCATGACAGCTTCCGAAACTATTGCGATGAAAATGCAATAAATATCGAACAAGAAGCACAACATGGCGGAGCCCGTGGTTTCGGTCATAGTTTCTATATAAGAGACCCATTTGGAAATCGTTTGGAAATCAAAGGGCCTGTAACGCATCCAGACGACGCGGCAAATTAGTGCGAATAATATGGTCGAAGCAATCTGTCAAGTGATGAGGATTAACGGTTTGCTGGAATCTCGCTGTATTTTCGGTTTGTATTGTTTTGGCAGTTGTCAGAGTTTACTTTTCTCTGGTAAAGATTGACGCCTAACTGTGCCCTACAGCTGACACTATTACAAAGAGCTGTAACGTAGTTTCCGCCCACAACCTGGCCTTAGAGCCAGTTGCAAGTGGCGTATGGCTACGGAACTATTTGCCACGGAGGAACGTAAGGAGATCGCTGATTTACATTGCCAAGTGGACGTATCAATCCATAAGTGGCTAATATTTGCCGCGTCAGATGGGTATGAGATATCAGATGCTAGGCGTGATAGTCTCGGGGATTAGGTGAACGAAAGGATGTGACCAGATGAACATGGAAACCTATTTGGTGTTTCTCATGGCCCTAGCGGTGTTTTTCCTCACGCCTCCGGATACCAGCCAACTTTTAATAATATCTAATAGCATCAGATATGGACTGAAGCGTAGCCTATCTACGATTGCTGGTGACTTAACAGCGAATTGCTTGCAAATGACATGCGCAGCTTTTGGCCTTGCGGCGATTATAGCCACATCTGCTTCGGCTTTTATTTGGGTTAAATGGATAGGTGTGTTGTACCTTGTATGGATAGGCTTGCAGCATATTGTCTCAAATGATCATGGTGATGACATGGAGGCGAGTAACTCCGGGTCCTGGCTGCGGCTATTTCGACATGGATTTATAACCTCGATGGCTAATCCATTCGCGGTAGTATTTTTTGGCGCGTTGTTTCCGCAATTTATTGATCCTTCAGTACCAATTTTAAATCAACTTCTTATACTGGGTGCAACATATATTTTGGTGGATGGGGCTCTGTTGCTACTCTGGGGTTGGGTTGGAGCTCGAGCGTCCGACTTGGCAAAGGCTCGTTCAGTGAAATATATAAACAAAATATGTGGTGGTCTAATGATCGCTGCAGCCGCATTGCTCGCGTCAAAAGATCTTGAGCTGCAGAAATAGAATGCTGCGACCCGAACCTAGTGGAGCCTTACAGCCAACTCTGGCAGCTCAGGAGAATTGATGTGTGACTCCACTCTTCTAAGAGGAAGGTATGAAAACTACTGAGGAAGACAAAAAAGAGATGCTGTTTGATCCGTTATTGTTGCCCTGTGGTGTCGTTCTAAAAAACAGAATTGTAAAGTCTGCAATGTCTGATTCCTTGGGTGATGGATATGGAAATCCTACAAAAGCGCAAATGAGGCTTTACGAGCGTTGGGCCGATGGTGGGGTTGCTGCATCGATCATTGGTGAAGTGCAAGGTAGTCCAGACTATGCTGAGAAACCGGGCAATCTTGTCCTTCACTCGAACTCAAGTCAACAATGTTTCAAATCACTTGCCAGGAAAGGTGCCTCTAAGAAATCTCAACTTTGGCCGCAATTGGGTCATGCAGGTGCCATGGCACATCCGCCGATTAGCACTCCAAAAGGCCCAAGCGACATAGATATTCCTGGACTGCGATGTACAGCTCTATCTATCGATGAGATAAAAGACTTGCCTCGTGAATTTGCCGAGACCGCCCGATTGGCTCAGTCACTGGGTTTTGGTGGGGTTCAGATACACGCAGCTCATGGATTTCTGTTAAGTCAATTTCTATCGCCTCTTTTTAACAAGCGCACAGATTGCTATGGTGGGTCAGCTGTATCACGTATGCGTCTGCTACTCGAGGTGGTGGATGAGGTGCGCAGTGCCGTGGATCCTTCTTTCGTTGTCGGCGTCAAGTTAAATTCGACAGATCAACTGGACGGTGGGTTTGAAGAACAAGCCGCATTGGGCGTGGTTTCAGCGTTGGATGAAACTGGCATCGATTTTATTGATATCAGTGGTGGCACCTATTTCCCCGGTGCAAAGTCGTCATCTGACAGTACAGGTTCTGGTCCTTATTTCGTGGATTTCGCCTCGCGTGCGCGAAAGAAAACAGCAAAGCCGATAATGGTGACCGGTGGGTTCAAAACCAAGCAGCAAGCAGTCGATGCGATTTCAACTGGTGATGTCGATATGGTTGGAATAGCAAGGGCTTTAGTTCTTGACCCTTCTCTGGCGGAAAGTTGGCGGGGCGACCAAGCAATAGACCCTGAATTTCCGCAATTTGCTAGCCGTCCGGAAGGTGGTGTAACGGCGTGGTATACGATGCGCTTGACGGAATTAGCAGGGGGGCAAAAAATCTATGAAGATATGAGCCTTGAGAGAATACTAGCGGAGTACAATGAACGTGACGAAGCGCGTGTTCGAAAATGGAAGAGCCGTTTTCTGTAAATAACGATCAGGATGTTGCGTTGCAAGTCTAACGGAACCTTGCAGCCGACGCTGCTTCAAAGAACTGGAGCGCGGATTCCACACAAAATTCTGTTCTTTGTAAAGTGCCGCTGAAGGTAGATATCAGGTCAACTATTGACCATACCAGAAAGAGTTTTGGGGGATAAGGCTGTAGCTTTTGGTCTTGGCCTTGAGTTTAATCAGTTAACGCTATTAGTTATAGACTTATGAGTTTATGAGTCATTAGATTTGAATTCACATTGGGTCTGAGCCAAGATAAAAAATTACTTATCAGAGGTTATGTAATGCTCTTCATTTATTTATTGCTGACTGTGAACTTGGTCAGTATTGTCATCTGTCACTATGTCGCAAAAACACGTGGTGCGAAACCTGTTTACTGGGGTGTTTTGGATGCAATATTTGGCCCTTTTGCCATTCCATTTGCAATGCGTGCAAAGCCTTGAGTAGGTTTGGTTATATGTCAAAACAGAGATAATCCAATTGTTATTGATGATGTCGCAACAGCCTCTGAAATTTTAGCAATAGCTTTGGTAAGAATTTACCAAAGTGGAATAAATTGTTTTTTATATACATTGGAGATGGGACTCCACAGGAGTCGGACAACCGAACTGATATTTATGGAAACTGCTGCCATTCTAAATTCGCGGATAAAACGTTTCGTTATTGCAAGTCTATTGTGGTTCGTATCGTGGCCGATAATTTATTATTTCAAGATCGGGGAGATAACTGGTGCGAAAGCCTGGTTCTGGATAGTTGGAGAGATAAATTATCCAATAGTCGCAGTCGCTTATTTTCTTCTTGATCAAGTTTGCGAACGTTTTGGGATGAAGCCTAATATAATATTCTTGGTTTCAGTTGTGGTAATCATGATTTGTATGCCGTACTACTACAAGCACTATGGATTTCCGCTGGGCGTGACTATTGAAGCGAGATATCTGTAATAGAATACGATTTTCCAGAGAAAATTGAGCTTATTTATCGCAGATGCCCAGTGAGTAATGTATGCGTAATGAGTAGAGATGTTCATGCTAGGTACTGCGAGAAGCTCCGGGCAGATCCTCTCAGTTTACATACCTGTTTATTAATCATCTAACGCCAGAAATGTTCGATTTCTGAAAATCAAACCCCTTAGTGAAATGAGTAAATTGCCAGTACTGAGATCAGCAGGTAGGTGTCTTGCTCAGCAAGGGGAAGGACAGGACAGAATCAAGATCATTCATGATGATTCGAGAGAGGTATCGGCGGTACTCGCGGATGGAGGCGGGAGTGTCATTGGCGGTGATCGGGCTGCAGATCTTGTAGTGAAGGCCCTTGCCAAAGAAAGTCCAGAAGATTTTGCTGCGCTATTTGACCGAATTCTGGAATTGGATCTTCAACTGAAACTGGATCCTCTTGCGGGTTTTTCTACGGTTGTCAGTATTTACACAGACGGCAATCGTTTTAACGGTGCTGCGGTAGGCGATTCAGATGCATTATTGGTCAGAGAAGGGAAGGTGAGTAATTTAGCGCCTGAGAAAGAACTAAAACCGCTCTTGGGAGACGGTGAAGCATTTCCGACCGTATTTTCAGGATCTCTGGAGGGCTCTGTTTTGTTGCTGTGCTCTGATGGATTGTCGAAATATGTAGCTGCGTCGGATGTTGTGGATATTTGCTCCCGGCACCCTGATCCGAGCACCATCGTCGACGAACTCATCGAAGCCGTATCATTGCCCGATGGAGAGCTTCAAGATGATGTGTCGGTCATTGTCATAAGCCAGTAGCCGCTTCCTGGTCAACTGATTAAATCTGTTTAATCGTTGCGGCCGGCAAGGTGCTGCATGCGTGGTGCGGCGAGCGAGTTGCACGGGTGAGGCGCACGGGTAAGGTTTGGCCAACAAGGCAAAATGTTCCAGGTAAAATGACAAAACCCACCCTATGCTGCTGTTTCAACCTAAAAATGTGACAGACGTTGAGTGGTATAACTTGAAATTATTCGAGAGTTGACTCAAATTCATATTTATAGAGAATATGTACCTATCTCCAATGAATGGTCTCAGGATGTCTAAAGTACGAGTGTACATAAGCGTTTTGCTTTGTATGTTTCTGGCTTCGTGTGCCGTAACGACGCAGAGGGATAATAGATATCAAGCGAAGCTTGATGAGCTGCGCCAGGATCGATCAGTCAAGGAATTTCAAAACGCGGGTTGGAGTAAGTTTACGATTGAGAATAGAGGTGAAATAGTCATATGGGTTTTCACGCCTGACGGACATTTTGCACACCCCTCGTTTGTAGAGCGAAAGGCAAAAAGAGGCGCAGATGGTAGTTGGAGTGTTCAAACTCATTTGACTTGTGGGGCACGTGCAGGGGCATGTGAGCAATATCTACAAGAATATGATCGCCTGGATCGCGAGCTGAGAAATGAACTAGGTGGTAGTGGGCCCGAATGGTTGTGATGGATTGGGTATTTCTATTAAGCGAATATGATGGATAGCCATGAATGTTGAGTTACTCACGTCTTTGCTTATGTGGTGTTCTGTAATCAATGGTGTAGTTCTTGTTTTATGGTCGTCAGTTTTCATGTTAGCGCCGGAAGCGATCTATCGTTTGCATAACAGATGGTTTTCTATTACAAAAGATAAATATGATTTTTTGATGTACGCATTTCTCGGGCTGTACAAGATTTTATTTCTCGTATTCAATTTGGTTCCATATATTTCATTGAAACTGATATATTGAAAAAGTCCATTTGAGTTGCAGGCTTCTGGCATCTCAATACCATCACCCATCACGCGAGGTAATTCCATGTCAGCACATGTAGAACCTGCTTCAGGGGTTGGTGCCTATGTCAGCGGTTTGAATCTCACTGATTTATCGTCGTCCCATGTTTCGTTGCTAAAAGAAACCCTGGGCGAATATGGCGTGTTGTTTTTTCGTGATCAGTCGTTAACGCCCGAAGGTCATATTGCCTTTGCGAAACACTTTGGTGCTATAAATATCAATCGATTTTTCACGCCGACTGTTGGTTATCCGGAAATAGCTGAAGTTCGTAAGGAGGCGGATCAATCCAAAAACATTGGCGAAAAATGGCATACCGATCATAGCTATGACCAGATACCAGCGCTGGGCTCCATACTGGTCGCGCGTGAATTGCCGGACACCGGTGGTGATACTATCTTCTCCAGTATGTTCGCAGCCTATGATGGGCTCACTGATGAGTTAAAAGAAAGAATCGATGGATTGACAGCGACTCATTCCAGTCGACACGTTTTTGGTGAAAAAGCATACGGGAATAGCGAAAAGAACGATCTGGTTGGGCGTTTGGGCAACACAGAAGCTGCCACGCAGGATGCTGTACATCCAGTGGTGATTCGGCATCCGATCAGTGGAAAACGGGCGATCTACGTCAACCCTGATTTTACACTTCGTATCAACGAGTTATCAGACTCTGACAGCGCAGCTCTGTTACAGATTTTATACAAGCATTGTCAGGATGATAAAAACCTGCACCGGTTCAAGTGGCAACCTGGCTCGGTTGCCTTCTGGGATAACCGCGCTACCTGGCATATGGCATTAAACGACTATCCTGGAAAGCGTCGGCTGATGCACCGTATAACAGTCGAAGGTGACGAGCTCTTTGCAGGTTGATGTTGTCTAAGTTCGCTAGATTTCGTCATTGGAGACAGCGCTGAAAAACCGTACTCCTTGCTGCGAATCAATCAGTGTGCGATTGGTTTGGCTTCGTATTCAGGACTGGTAACGAGGCTTATAACGCTCATCAGTGTAATGGCCATCAACAAGCAATGCCCAAAGAAAAACCGCATGAAAACCGCTGGGAATAGTAAATAGTGTGCGACGCAATACAAGACGCACACCGCGCCAATGATTACGAGGCGTTGTAGTTGATGGTTAATCGTATTTCCCTTGAGTGATATCCAGCCAATTTTCAAGTGAAAAAGCGGAATCGCTGCGATGGCAGACCCCAATCCGACCCAAAACCATTTATTGATCCAGTATCGAGGTTCGATCAGGAAATTCAGATATTCGCTTAGTGAGATGCGATAGTTTGAATATATTTCCGGGTGTGTCGCCTGCATATCAGTTACAAAAGCGTAGTAGACAACAGTGTGCCAACCATAGTTACCCGCCCAGTGGTTGACGCCAAAATATAGTGCGAGCGTTGCGATACCCCAGAAGAAAAGCTGGCGCCAAGTTGAACGATCTTCGATAAAAAGAAGCAGGAACAGCGGTGCGATAAACAGGATGAGGTCAGTTCGGACTAGAACTGACAAGGCGAGCAAGGGTAACAATACGCGGCGATACTTGACATAGGCTATGCATATCAAGGCCACCCAAAAAAAGGATAAGGAGTCAACGCCTCCTGAGCGCGGTACATACAGGCTTTGAGTGAACTCGTAATAAAGATAAGGTGAGATTACCCAAAATAGCGAATGTACATGTTTGCGAAACGCCAGGTACACCGCGAAAAGAGCCGCACTCGTGAATCCCGCTGATAGCAGATGCATCGCCTCGTAGGCGCCCAAGCCAGTCTGGGTAGCTGCCCATAGCATCCAGACGAACAAGGCGCGTATCTTGAAAAAGGGTATCTGTTGAGAAAATGCCGCAGCATCTTCATACATGGTGGCGCGGTAAGATGTGGATTCTGTCAGGATTTCAAACTGAGCTTCGCTTGTGAAGGCCTGCATCTCGCTGTAGACGGCGGCGTGTAAGGCAATGGGGTCGATATCGCCAAGTGTCAACACGGAGCCGGCATAGGCAAGCATGTCCCAATGATCAATGGGGTTAGCAAGCGAATACCAGAAAATTGCGATACTAGAGACCAGCATTGTCGCGAATGCGATTGCTTGCATCCAGCCAGTTTCTTCAAGCTTTAACATGTTTTATACGTTCGAACTGGTCCTATATCGTGGGTTCGCAGACCACTTTGCGTTGATCCAGTGACGCACCGGATTTTCCAGAAAATAGAAAGATGCAGCACCCACCGCAATGGCGAGTAGCATCGCAACTATCGGACCACCTGGGATTTTCCAGGAATATTCGTAGAAAAACTGCTGCCATAGGTAGACAGAATAGGACCACAGGCCGATATAGCGGAGCGGTGTGAAGGACAACAGGCGGCTGAGCAGTTCGGGCAACTGCTCGAGATGATTGACGGTGATAGCCAGCAGAATCGGGGAGACGGTGAAAATCAGCCACGTGGGGGCACTCTCCGCGTAACAGAGGATGGCTGCGAGAAAACAGACGAGGGGTAGTAAAGGATGTACTGACCATCGCGCCTGTCTGTATAACAATCCGTAGGCGGCTGAGACGAAAATGAAAACGACCGAGCTTTCAGTTCTTATCAAATGCAGGGTGAAGGCTTCTGCTGGCAATGTGAAGTATTTGTAGAAGCTGAGCGCGATGCTGACCACGGTCAGCAGCAGAAGCAGTTGTGCGATATGACGTCGATTGACCATCAGCAGTGTTAGAAAACTCAGAAAAAGGTAGGCGTGTTCTTCAATATTCAATGACCACAGATGGGCGACAGTCACTGGGGTATCCCAGATTCCGGGTTCAGCAGGGAAGTAAGTTCGCAGGAACACCAGGCTTGAGATAATCTCGGAGCCCGCGAACGGTAAAGATGTCAGCGCCGCAAAGCCGAACATTGTCAACACAAAGACCAGCAGAGCCGGATAGATTCTGCTAAGGCGGCGGATGTAAAAATCTTTAAGGGATTGTCTTTTGTCAAACAGGATGATGCTCATCAGCATGCCGGACAGGACGAAGAAAATATCGACGCCCATGCGATCTTCCCACAGCCATTTTATGTCGTAAAAATGTCCACAGAGAACCATGGAAATAGCGATGCCACGCCATCCGTCCCAGACAGAGATTCTTTTACTCGCGACTGTGCTATCGGCGGCATAGCTGGGGTTTTTGCGCGTGACTGGTTCGTTCACCGGTATTTGAATCCTTGTGGAAGTCCATTCCCTGTTTGTTGATACATGAAATATGGCTGACCAGATTTTACGGTTTACTAGTGGCTAAGTCAGAGAATCGATGCGAGCAATAGACCTGCTTCACACTATGCCTAACCCTGTTATCCCACGGTGTTGCAGGCCGAGACAATATTTTACGGTAGGGTGGAACATCAACAATCTGAATCGGAAGCCGGATTTTACCACCGGCGCTGTCGTTCGCGGGGTGTATTCTGTTCACCTGCCGGGTCGACCGGTTTTGGGGCTGGGCTTAATGTACTGATGATTGGCTTTGTGAGCAGACATTGGAAAGGTGAATACGCGGTTTTGCGTTCGCTATTTATTAATACATTAGTGCCTAATGCCCTCTTGCTTGCCATGCAGGGGCGATTCGATTTTACAAGGCTCTTCGCGGATCCAGTTCTCGGCAAACTCGTCTTGATACTCACGGTATCCATATGGTTGATATTACTTGCGTGGCAATTCACAGGTTGTTTTCGCTCGGCCAGTTTACGCGTCAGTTATTCGGGTTCTGCGTTGAATCTATATGTCGTTTTCTTTGGACTGCTCATTACCGTGATCCCCGTCATGGGGGGAATGCTGAGCATGAGCGATCAATACAATCGCGCTCAGCAAGGTGCGGTGCTCTCAGCTGAATCTTCAAACAACTCGTACACTCTGACGTTGTTGAACAATGAGATGCTTGCTTTTACCGGGGATATCGATTTTGGTGCAACCAGGGATTTTGTCTCGATACTTGCGACGCATCCGGGCATTCAGACCGTATTGCTTGAAAGTGATGGGGGCGTTGTCGTTGAAGCGCGAGGCATGGCAAATACTATCCAGGACAAAGGTTTGAACACTCGTGTTGAATCAGACTGTTATTCCGCTTGCACTCTGATTTATATTAGCGGTCGAGTTCGCTCGCTAGGCGACGAGGCTGCGCTTGGATTTCATCAATATCGGCTGGAGATGCCTTATTACTATCCATGGGTAGACCCGGTCAGTGAGGCCACAAAGGATAAACAGCGGTTCGCCCGTCAGAATGTTACATCTGCATTTTTGAACAAAATGTATTCTCATGATCATGACTCCTTATGGATCCCATCACATGCAGAGCTCGCGCAGGCTGGTGTGACAACACCCGAGAATTAAAAGGATGTAACGGGTCGCCTAAGCTTAGCTTCGCCGGCTTGGTGCGATTTGATTGACAATCAAAGACTCGACAAGCTAGGGTAATCTTGTATCCAGCGAGCTTGAATTCTCCTAATCACGTGAACCAGAATAAATTTGTCAGCTACGATAGCGCTGAGTCGGTAAGCCGCGCAGTGGAAACCCGGCGTTCTCTCAGGGCCTTTCTCGATACCCCAGTACCTGAGAAGGTGATTGCGCAAATACTCGACACGGCAGCACGGGCGCCAAGCGGTGTGAACATGCAGCCGTGGAAGGTGTACGTATTGACAGGTGACACTCGCAATGCGCTTTGCGAGTCAGTGTGTCAGGATTTCGACAATCCAGACATCAAGCCCGAAACCGACGTTGCCTACTACCCGTCTAGCTGGTTTGAGCCGTACGTGTCGAGAAGACGTCAGGTCGGATGGGATCTGTACGGTTTACTCGACATCAAGAAAGGTGATCGAGAGAAAACTCATCTGCAACACCGTCGCAATTATCAGTTCTTCGATGCCCCGGTGGGGTTGATGTTTACCGTGCACAAAGATCTCGCGACGGGCAGCTGGTTGGATTACGGTATGTTCTTGCAGAACATCATGCTTTTGGCGCGTGAGGCAGGACTCCATACATGTCCGCAAGCTGCCTGGCCTGACTATCATCACGCTATCCGAAGAGTGTTGCCATTAAGCGAGGAAGAGGTGGTGGTCTGCGGTATGGCTGTTGGTTACGCGGATACAGCAGCGATTGAAAATACTTTAGTGACGACACGGGTGCCATTGGACGATTTCGTCCAATTTCTCGATTAACAGGTTTAAGAATTGAGACTGATCTGGTTTCACTCCAGTGGCTGTGCCGTCCGGAAAAATAAACAAGGTGTCAAACAGCGGTGGTATGGTTGCTCACGATGAACGCTAGAAATCGTATCCTGCTGAGCGCCGCCATTGTAGTTGCCGCCTTGATTGCATGGTTGCCAACGGCGGACACTGTCAGTCATGGTCATGTTGATAGCGCGTTCAAGCGAGCGCTGGTTGGTTACGCATTGGCGCGTGGACTGAATGGGGTCATTTCAGTCGCCCAAGGGACAGAGGTTGCGTTGCAGCCAGCGGGTGTTGGGGTGAATTTCACCCCGGGCCAAATACTCGATCCAATCAATGATCTTGTCGAACGTTTTTCCTGGATCATGATGCTGGCAACAAGCTCGCTCGGTGTTCAGAAAGTACTGTTGTCAATGAGTGCCTGGCACGGTTTGTTGATCGGCTTGACACTCGTCGGCCTCTTGATCATTGTCAGCCTCTACTGGCTCCGTTCCCCGCAGTGGCGTCAGGTGCTGCAGCGGGTTTTTCTTTTTTTGTTGCTGCTACGCTTCATGATGCCTGCGATTTCAATAGCCAACGATTGGGTTTATCGCAATTTTCTCGAAGCTGATTACGCGTCGGCGTCTGCGGAACTGGACCAAGCCCGAGTAGCAATAGGCAAGATCAACGAGGAAGTGCAGGAAGAACGTACTCAGGAAGAACCTGAGGGTCTGATTGAACGTGCCCGCGACGTCTACCGGGCTGTCAAATCCAGTATCGATATCGATAAGCGACTGGAAGAGTACAAGATTGCTGCTGAGTCGATCAGTGAGAATACCTTGCGCCTCATTGTCGTTTTCATGATGCAGACGTTAGTGTTCCCGCTGATTTTTCTGTTCATTCTGCTTGGCCTGTTACGACGATTGACACGCTGGTGAGCCGTTGGCCTGGCTTTGGCACGCTTTGTTGGGGACCTATTGGCTAGCTGTTGTAAAGCCGTTGGGGATCCCTTGACGCCATTGGCGAATCTGCTTTCAGACGAGCACATCCTGTTGCGACATATTTGTCGCACCAAATATCCGGCGGTAACGCTCGATTTCATCGTCTGGGCCGGTCGCCTTGTCAAAGTTGTCAGACAGCTTGACTGTGGCCTTGCCATTGGCATGGGTGACTTTGCAAACCAGAGAAATGGCCTTGAGCTGTTCATTGTAGATTGTCGCGCAATCACTGAAGTCGTTGGTCAAGTGGGTGCCCCAACCAAAGCTTAATCGAACTCGATTGTTAAATCGGTGGTAAACCTCTTCAATGGTTTCCACGGTCAGTCCGTCAGAAAAGATCAATAGTTTCTCACGGGGGTCCTGACCTTTGGATTCCCACCAGCTGATCAATTCTTCGCCACCTTCGATAGGTTCCTTTGAATCGATTCGAAAACCGCTCCAGTCAGCTACCCAGTCTGGTGCATTGGCGAGAAAATTTGTCGTGCCATAGGTGTCTGGCAAAACGATCAACAGATTGGCGTCGTAGGTTCTACTCCAGTTCTCCAGGACCTTGAAAGGCGAGGCGCGAAGTTCATCGTCGTTGATCGCTAAGGATGCTTCGACCATAGGCAGTTCATGTGCGTTTGTACCGATCGCGTCAAGATCAAGATCCATGGCCATGAGAATGTTGCTGGTGCCGATAAATTTTTCACCGAGGCCTTCTTGCATCGCAGCGATGCACCAGCGTTGCCAAAGATAGCTATGCCGGCGACGGGTACCGAAATCAGCAATTTTCAAATCTGGCAGGGCATCCAGGCGCATTACCTTTTCCCACAATTTAGCTTTGGCGCGCGCATACAACACATCGAGTTCAAACCGACCGACGTCGTGCATTGCGGTCCTTGATCGTAGTTCGCTGATGATCGATAGAACGGGAATTTCCCATAAGGATATATCCGCCCAATTACCTTCGAAGTCGATCAGGTATTGACCGTCTTCGATACGCAGCTGATAGTCAGGTAGCTGGTAATTTTTCAGCCAGTCAAGAAATTCACCGGTGAACAGGCGAGCCTTGCCGTAGAACGTATTACCCGTCAACCAGATCAGTTCTTTTTTTGACAGTCTCAGGGTCCGCGCATGATTGAGCTGAGCGCGTAATTCCTGTTCATCGATTTCGTCAGCGAGCCTGACGGTGCGGGTGCGGTTGATCAGAGAGAAAGTTACTGGAACATCAGCGCGTTCTTTCCAGATTGTCTGCAACATCAGAAGTTTGTAGATGTCGGTATCGAGCAGACTGCGAACGATGGGGTCGAGCTTGAAGCTATGGTTGTAAACGCGCGTCGCAATATCAGCCGTGTGTGAAGGTTGCATGCGATTCAGCCGTTAAGAAAAGTATTGATTCGATCGATTGCGCGTTCGATATTTTCCAGTGAGTTGGCATAGGAGAGGCGTATATAGCCTTCACCATGTACGCCAAAATCTGGCCCGCCGATTGTTGCAACACCCGCTTCCTCGAGTAAAGCGCTGGCTAAAGCTTTGGCCTGCCAGCCGGTGGCGCTGATATTTGGAAAGGCGTAGAACGCACCCTTGGGTGTTACGCAACTGATGTTATCGATCGCGTTGAGTCGTTCGACAACCACCTTGCGACGCTTGTCGAACTCTTTGATCATGTCCGCGACTGCATCTTGCGGCCCTGTTAACGCAGCCAACGCCGCTTGTTGTGCAGGCGCGTTGACACAGCTCCAGCAATTGACTGCAAGCTTCCTGACCGCGTCATACCAAGGCGTAGGCCAGACGGAATAGCCCAATCGCCAGCCCGTCATGGCGTAGGTCTTGGACCAGCCATTGAGGAGAATAAGTCGATCCTGAATTTCCGGGTATGACAACAAGCTCACATGCGCTTCGCCGTCGTAAGTCATCTGATCATAAATTTCATCGGACATCAGAGCCACATGCGGATACTCAGCAAGTCCTTTGACCAATGTATCTATTTCTTGTCGAGGTGTAACTCCCCCACAAGGATTTGCCGGTGAGTTGATTATCAGCAGACGCGTCTTGTCAGTAATCAGAGACAAGGTTTCTTCCGCTGAGAAAGCGAATGCGTTTTCTTCACGGATCGGTATGGGTATCGGTGTTGCTCCAGTGAATTCGATCATGGAGCGATAGATCGGGAAGCCTGGGTCCGGATACAGGATTTCAGCGCCCGGTTCGCCAAACATCAGTATGGCTGAAAACATCGTGACCTTACCGCCCGGCAGGATGATGACATTTTCAGGACTGACGCTGGATTGGTAACGCCCGTTTAGATCCGCCGCTACCGCATCACGAAGTTCTGGTATTCCTACTGCCGGTGTATAGCCATGATGTCCATCGCGCAAGGCTTTTATAGCGGCCTCAACGATATGTGGCGGTGTTGGGAAGTCCGGTTGTCCGATACCAAGATTGATAATGTCCTTGCCGCTTTTCTGTAGCTCGCCCGCACGCGCAAGAACAGCGAACGCATTTTCTTCACCAATGCGATCGAAGCCGTCAATTAAAGTGGGCGAATTTGGCATGGGAGTTTACTGACGCTCGGGCATTTCGATGGTATGCCCATCTAGCTCAGGGGTGATAATCAGCTGGCAACTCAGACGTGAATGTTCACGTCTCTCATCGGCAACACCTTCGAGCATGTCGAGTTCAGCATCGTCTGGCTCGTCAAACAGTGCGGCGGTTTCGGCAGACAGATAGACGTGGCAGGTTGCGCAAATCAGGCTGCCGCCACATTCGGCTACGATCTCGTCGACGTCGTTTTGTATGGCAGTGTCCATGACACTGTCTCCAACTCGGGCGTCGACAGTACGCGTGTCGCCGTCTGCGGTTTTGTAGTGGAGGGTAATTTCCTGACTCATGTTCGATCGATTCGTTTGGTCTGATGGTGGACAGGCTTGATGGTATCCAAGTCTGACTGTCGCGTCACAATATCGGTGCGCAAATCTCACGCTTTGTACAGGGTTTTCCCGAAATTACCCCATGAATGCGGTCAGGTTAACGGCGTCGGCAAGATGCGCAATGGCATACTTTCCCGTATCGCATGGTCCTCAGGCCTGCCTGTGACTGAACTGAATTCGAAAATCTACCACGAACAGATCAGGATGATCTATCAGCAAGGTCCGGTACTGATCGCCGGTGCAATGCTGTGCGCCATCCTGGTCACGATGTTCCTTTGGCAGCATCTGCCTCAATCCGCACTGCTGTTCTGGCTGGCTGCGGTCGGCATCACTACCGTGCTGCGTATCTGCATTATTTTGGCGTATCTGAAGGTTGATGCTGCGGCAAAGAAACGCTTGGTTTGGGGACCGTACTTCTGGCTGGGCACCTTGGCTGCGGGCATGATTTGGGGCGCGTGGCCGCTGATGTTTTATCAGTTGTACAGCACCGAGTATCTGTTGTTGGTATCAACTATTTTTGCAGGCCTGGTGGCAGTCAGTGCCGCATCGGGCAGTATGTATTTGCCGGCCTTTGTGTCGTTCTCCATGCCGTTGGTGATCCCGCTCGCTGTCACCCATCTCCTGTCGGGAAACGGTACCTTGGTTCTGACCGGAATCTTGATCCTCATATTTCTTGTTGTGCACCTCTTTTTAGCTTTACGAGGTAACCGCCAATATCGCGAATTGATCGGCTCACGCTTTGAGAATCTTGAATTGATGGAACGGTTGGCTGACGAGAAGCGTATTGCCGAGCGAGCGGTCATCGCCAAAAGCCGGTTTCTCGCGGCAGCAAGTCATGATCTGCGCCAACCATTGCATGCAATGGGTATGTTTCTTAGCGCGTTGCGTAATCGTGAAGAGAAACCCGATCAGTTACACATCATCAATGACATGAGCAAGTCAGCGGAAGCACTCAATGATTTGTTCAGCAGTTTACTTGATGTATCTCGTCTTGATGCGGAGATCATCGAGATTAATCCTGTACATACTGATGCACGCACCTTGTTTGATCGTATACACGTGCAGTTTATGCAACAGGCGAAAAATAAGAATTTGAAGTTAGTAGTACATGAGTGTCAGTCAGTGTTCTATACCGATGCCATTCTGCTTGAGCGCGTATTGCGAAACTTGTTTTCAAATGCCGTGCAATATACCGTGCAGGGTAGTGTCACAATGAGTTGCAAGCCACTTGATGATGGCACCATTCGTATTGCTCTGTCGGATACGGGTATTGGTATCCCCATTGAAGCTCGTGAGGATGTTTTCTCCGAGTACTATCAGTTGAAAAACCCGGAGCGAGATCGAGGTAAGGGTCTTGGTCTGGGGTTGGCAATTGTCAAACGTTTATGCGAATTGATGGATTTGCCTCTGGGCATGCATTCAGAAGAGGGTGAGGGCACCACATTTACCATTGATGTACCCGCCGGTGACCCAGCCCAAATTGTTTACCCGAAAAACTACGCGACACCCGTGGAAGCGGTAGGCCGTCGTGTACTGGTTATCGACGATGAACATCAAGTACTGCAAAGCATGCGGCATATGCTTGAAGGATGGGGCTGCCAAGTCATGCTGGCAGAATCTGCTCGTGATGCGTTGAAAATCATTGCGTTGAGTGATGAGACGCCGGATGTGATTTTTTCAGACTATCGTCTGCCCGATGGTTTCAACGGCATTGATGCAGTCGAGGCCATCCGGGAATCTCTTGAAACAAGCCTGCCCGCTGTCGTTATTACTGGCGATACTTCGCCTGAGCGTTTGAAAGAAGTCTCCAGCACAGGTTTGCAAGTACTGCACAAGCCTGTCAGCCCTGATGACGTGTTACGTTTACTGAAGGAGTTACTACCGACCGCAGAAGACACGTCTGCGACGATAAGGTGTATTAGTTAGTGCTTGAGGCGCGCTCTTCACTGGGCTCATCGTTCTGATCGACTGCAGTTGCCTTGACCAGTTTGCCGATGGTTAAACCTTGCAACAGAATCGATATCACCACGATCACATAGGTAACAGCGACGATTACATCGCGCTCCGCACCTGCCGGTATCGATAGCGCAAGTGCCACCGAGATGCCACCGCGCAAGCCTCCCCAAGTCAGTATCTTTACTGCATGTGGATGAAAATCGAAGTCGAGTTTGCGCAAAAGGTTGATCGGGATGCCCACTGAGATCAAACGTGAGCCTAGAACGAAAGCTGCCATCAGAACTGCGGCAATCCAGATTTGTACACTGAAGTTCAGGACCATCACTTCAAGGCCGATGAGCAGGAACAGTACGGCATTCAAGATTTCGTCTATCAATTCCCAGAACGTGTCGAGATGTTGCTTGGTGGTATCGCTCATGGCATCACGACGCCCATGGTTACCGATCATCAAACCCGCCACTACCACGGCTATCGGTGCTGACAGGTGAAGACCTGCCGCCGCCGTGGCTCCACCGGATACCAGAGCTAGCGTCAGTAAAATTTCAACCTGATAATTATCGACGCGCTTGAGCATCTGCAGTACCAGGTATCCGCAGGCGAACCCGAACAGGGCTCCCCCGAATGCTTCCTGGGCAAAGAGAATGGCAATATTTTGTGCATCAAACGCTTCACCATGCACAGCCATGCCAAAGATCGCCAGAAATACTACGATCGCAACGCCATCGTTGAAAAGCGATTCTCCGGCAATCTTGATTTCAAGCGATTTACTGGCACCGGCGGTTTTCAGAATGCCCATGACTGCTATGGGATCGGTGGGTGAGATCAGCGAACCGAATAACAAACAGTAGATATAGGGGATATTGAAACCAAACAGTGCGAACAAGAAGTACGCACCGGTTGCGACGATAAAGGTACTGGTGATAACGCCGACGGAGGCCAGAAGACCGATGGTCCACTTGTGTTTCAGCAGGCCATGAAGGTCGATATGCATGGCGCCGGCAAACAGCAGAAAGCCCAGCATGCCATTGAGTAATGTTGCGTCGAACTCGATTTGCGAGACAATATTGCTGGCGGTCTCGATGCCGCGCTCATAGCCGAGCATGCCCAGCAGGACGAGTACCAGTGAGAACACGAGGGAGATCACCATGATGCCGATCGTGGTGGGCAATTTCAGGGTGCGGTAATTGGCGTAGGCAAACAAGGCCGACACGGTGAGCAGAATGCTGGTGATCGTCAGTAGTGACATCTTCGGTATCTTGGACAAGTTCGATCTATAGTCTGACAGAGAATAGTCAAGAAAGAGGGCATATATAGAGTGGGGGCAGCAGCGACACAATTGGCGCTCGATCTTGAGCCTACTCTTGAGTATGAACTGATCGTGTCAAAGCGAGCCAGGCGAGCGACTCTACGGGTGTCTCCGGGGCGTGGCCTGGTCGTCACCATTCCCCGCTGGTTTGCGCGGCGGGATATCCCGGAATTTGTCGAGTCTCATCGTGAATGGGCGTTGGCAGCCCTTGATGAATTGCACCAGAGAACCCCGGCCTGTTACCGCAGTTGGCCGCCACGCTGCCTGCAGTTGCAGGCAATGGCGCGTGAAATTACCGTGTCCTACGGAGAGCCGGGCTCTCGGCGCCCTGTGGTGTGCTGGAAAAACGACACCCATCTCGAGCTTTGCGTAGCGAGTCATGACAAGGAGCAGGTGGCGAGCGCGATTGCCGCTGCCATCAAGCCGGTCGCCCGGCAGTTTCTCGAGCCTCGTCTGCGTCATTTTGCCGATTTACATGATCTCCACTATCGGCGTCTGGTGATTCGCGGCCAGCGCTCTGTCTGGGGTAGCTATTCCTCCAGCGGTACTTTAAGTCTCAATTACAAGCTTGTATTTCTGCGGCCAGCCCTGGTTGATTACGTGCTGCTGCATGAGCTGGCACATACGCGTCATCTTGATCATTCCAAGGGGTTCTGGTCCCTGTTACAAAGCTTTGATGACAATGCATTGAATCTGGATGCGCAATTGCGTGACGTCGAGACGGATGTGCCACCTTGGCTGGAACTTGCCCGGTAGCAACTTTTTCAGAAAAATCAGGTATTTCAACGCTGAAAATCCGACTTTTCACCTGCAGGTATTCTGCTATTCTCTTTCCACGCTTGAATGTGTGAACATATTTTTCACACACATGCAAGCGCCTGTTTCATTCCGACTATTCATCGAGACATCGTGTCCCTGACTTCAGACGAATTGTTTGTGCGTAAATACGACAGCGTAGAGGTCTGGCAAGTAATCCCGCTCATTCTAGCGGCGGCTATGCTGACGGTGGGTCTCGCGATGTACATGAGCGGCACCGAGAACCTCGTGGATGTTGTGCAGCCGGTCATCGTCGTTTTTGGCGGTACGCTGGCGGCTTTGCTGCTCACTTTCTCCACCAGCCAGATTGGCCAAGCCCTGCAAATTGCGCTGGTACGTGGTGTGCGCGGGGGTACCGCTCCTGAGGAGATGATTCGCGCGATGATGAAAATATGCGATGTCAGTCGGCGCGAGGGTCTGTTGGGTGTCGCTGACATACGTTCCAACTCGGAAGAGGTGGAAGAGGTCTGCCACCTTATCGGTGATGCCGCCACGGAATCCGCCATCCGATTCACGCTGGAGAGACGACTAGCTGGTGAGCGCATGTACCATCAGATGACGGCCGACGTTTTTCTGTTCACCGCTGTGTACGCTGGATTGATTGGTGTGCTCGGGTCGGTTATTCATTTTGTCAGCCCAGCGTCTGGGGTGAATTTCTCGGGTGTTGTGCTGTTACCGTTTATCTGTGGACTGAGTCTTGCCATTCTCATGGGCATTCTTCTGGGTCGCTTGCGTAGCGCGCACCACCGAGAACTGGTGACTGCGGAAATTGCTTATCGAGGAGCTTCAATCATTCTGGAAGACAACAATGTTCAGCGACTGCGTGGACGTTTGATGTTGCTGGTACCGCCGGGACTACGCGGCTGAGGCCGATGTTTTACCGCCATGAATGATATAACCGTAAACGTCCATTCCACGAACCGCACAGCCTATCGCGTGGTCCCTGATCCGGACGATCCAGTCATCTTGCAACTCGATGGTCAGTTAAGTCGTGTTCTTGAAATCAGTGCCACCGGGTTTTCCACGCCACCTGACGTCGTGCCACCGGGCAGGCGGTATCCGTTCAGTCTCGATATTCCGACCGCAGCTGCGCCGATCAATGGCTATGTTGATGTGTTGCCGGACCAGGGCGGCGAGCTTCATTGTCAGTTTGTTGATTTGTCAGCCGATGAGCTTGATGTCCTGCATCACTATGTACTGGTCCGGCAGAAAGAGGCGATTCGCGCCATTCGAGCCGGCAAACTCAATGGCAGCGTCTAAGCCCTCATTCAGTATCGTTTACTCTCATGACTAGCGATAGTTCTAGTCCCCTTGCTCGCTACGAAAGGGAAGTGTCCAGCGGCCAATTGCAGCCAGACGATGAGCAACGCGCTGTCATGCAGCAACTTGATCAGATGGCGGCCGACCTGACACGCCGCCGCGCCTGGACCAAACCATCGAGTTCCGTATTCGCTAGCTGGTTCAAACCGACATCCCCCGAAATTCATGGTGTACCCGGCCTGTATCTCTGGGGTGGTGTGGGTCGCGGCAAGACTCATCTTTGCGATCTGTTTTTTGACAGCCTGACGTTCAAGGACAAGACGCGGCTGCATTTTCACCGCTTTATGCAACGTATCCACGATGACCTCAGAACCTTGGAAGGGGTGGAGGATCCCCTGGAAGAGATCGCCGACAAGTGGGCCATGAAAGCAAGATTGTTATTGCTTGACGAAATTCATGTCAATGATATAACCGATGCCATGTTGCTTGGCGGCTTGCTGACTGCGCTGTTCAAGCGCGGCATTACGCTGGTCACGACATCAAACGTACCACCCAGCGGCCTGTATCGAGACGGCTTGCAGCGCGCGCGCTTCCTGCCGGCAATTGCGCAGATCCAGAATCACACCACAGTGCGTGAAATGGTTGGTGATACCGATTTTCGAATGCGTCTGATGCAAACCGAACCCATATACCTGCTCAGTGAGTTCAGCGATGGCCACGCTGACGCTGAAACCGCGCAGCAAATGCAGGATCATTTCAACCGCTTGCGTAGTGAGGGTGCTTGTTCCAGTGATGTGATAACCATTAATGAACGTTCAATACCCGTACGTGGGCGCGCCGGGGATGTCATCTGGTTTGATTACGAGACCTTGTGCAATACACCACGTTCAACGCAGGACTATATAGAGATAGCCAGCGAATTCCAGACCGTTCTTATCAGTGATATCCCGCGACTTGGTGAATCGAATACCGATGAAGCGCGGCGCTTCGTCAATCTTATTGACGAGTTCTACGACAGACGGGTCAAACTGATCGTATCGGCAGAAGCACTTCCGGACGATCTGTACAACGGTGAGCGACTGGCATTTGAATTTGTGCGTGCAGCGAGTCGATTGACGGAAATGCAGTCTCGCGAGTACCTTGGGCTGGATCACGGAGTTGTGCCGGGGAAAACCTGACCGCGACCGTCTACACTTCTCAGCAATTCAACCGAAGGGGATCTCGTTATGTTGGCTGGATCAAAGCAAGGAACGCGGTACCCATTCTCGTTCACGGGTCGTGGCGGTGAATATTTCAAGATCTGGGTCGTCAACATACTGCTGAGCATCATCACCCTGTATATCTATTCGGCCTGGGCCAAGGTGCGGACCAATCGGTATTTTGCGGGTAATACGGTTCTTGATAATTCGAGCTTTGACTATCACGCCACGGGCAAGCAGATTCTGCTTGGGCGCATCATCGCAGTGGTGTTGTTGATCCTTTTGACGGTAGGCAGCACGATCAGCCCGTATGTATCCATCGGTGGTTTTGTGATTCTTGCGCTGCTACTGCCGTGGGCGGTATGGCGATCAATCAAATTCAATATGCGCATGACCAGTTACCGTAATGTGCGTTTCGGTTTCGATGGCAAGCTCGGGCCGATGTACATGTATCTTCTGGTCATGCCGCTTATCCCCTTGCTGGTGGCAGCAGTCATCGCCGGCGTATTATATTTAGCCGGTGTCGGTGCTGTTTCTGAACTGGCTGGCATTGGTGTTTTTGCTGTGTTTGCCATGTATCTCATTTATCCCTGGATACATAAACGCCTTGCCAACTATATGCTGCGAAACTACCGCTACGGCACGGCCAAATTCAGCGGTGAGTTATCGACTGGACGTTTTTATGCGATTTATATCAAGGCGTTTGGCCTTTCTTTAATGGCGTCCTTCGCTATTCTGCTGGTTGGTGGCGCCATTGCTTTTCTGGTGAGTTTTTTGTTGAGTTCACTCGGGATAGTCAATGCAGATTTTTTTGAATCATTTTTTGAGGACCCGGAGCAGGTGGGCCAGGCGGGTTCTGTATTGGCAATCTTGTCTGTTGGCTTCATTTATCTGCTGATGTTTTTTGTCGGTACCTTGGTCAAGGCTTACTTCCGCTCACGTTTGCGTGAACACCTGTTCGCCAATGGCATCGTTGATCAACGTGTCGATCCAGAATCCACAGTTACTGCGCGTGGTCTCTGGTGGGTATCGTTCAGCAATATTTTGATACTGGTATTTACCCTCGGCTTTGGTTATCCCTGGACCAAGGTTCGCATGGCGCGATACATCGCAGACAATACGGCGGTCCATGCTGAAGATTCTTTGGACAATTTCGTCAGCGATGAGCGGGATAAAGTCGGTGCCCTGGCAGAAGAACTCGGAGATGCCTTCGATCTGGATGTTGACGTTGGTTTCTGACGTCGCGCTGTCGCAACCATGATCAGTGGGCACTGGTTCGAGGCGAAAAGCTCGACGCGGCACGCGGCGAGACTCAATGTTCAGGAGTCACGCTATACGCTAAGCGTTGACGATGAGGTCAAACTGCAGGGTGAGCTTCATGACATAAATGTCAGTGACCGAATGGGTTCGATGGCGCGACGTTTGACCTGGCCCGACGGTGCGGTTTTCGAGACCACCGACAATGATGCCATTGATGAATTTCTTCGGCGTACTGGCCATCGTGGCGCACGCACCTTGGTGTTACATCATTTTGAACGCAGTTGGCGTTGGGTTGTGGTGGGGATTGTTGTGACGATTGGTGTCGGCTTTGCCAGTATTCGCTGGGGGCTTCCGGCGGCTTCCGAACACATCGCAAATGCATTGCCAGTTTCGGCCCATGAAACCGTCTCGGTGGGTACGATGGCTACGCTTGACAGGATCATGCTTGACCCCTCGAATCTGTCTGAGGAAAAACAGGCTGAGGTCAGAGCGCGTTTCGACAAGTTGGTCAGCGCCGTACCCAGGAATGACTTCACATTGACCTTGCATTTTCGTGCTATGTCCGGTGTCCCGAATGCCTTCGCGTTGCCTGGTGGTGATGTCATTGTCACTGACGCCTTCGTCAATCTGGTGCAACATCCAGATGAGCTTGATTCGGTCCTGTTGCATGAAATTGGTCATGTGCTTGAACATCACAGCATGCAACATGTGATTCAAGCGTCGGCACTATCGGTGGTGCTAGGCCTTGCCCTGGGTGACTTGAGCGGTATCGGCGAAATCGCGGTAGGTGTTCCGGTGTTTCTGCTGCAGAGTAGTTACTCCAGAAAAAGCGAAGCCGAAGCCGATGAGTTTGCGTTTGCTGAAATGGCTAAGCTCGGCAAGGATCCAAAGTACTTCGCCGATATTATCCTTCGCCTCAGTGGATTTGGTGATCGTTCAAAGATCAGAAAGGAGGTCGAGCTTGAGGAGGAATCTGAAGAGGCCCCCGGAGATTATTTCTCCAGCCATCCGGACTCTCGTAATCGCGCACAACGCGCGCTTGAGGTATCCCGGGAACTTGGCTTCTGAAGAAGCCGAGTTCCCAGAGATAAGGTAGAGCGTGTAGCGCTTTATTCAGCTGGCTTTGGCTTGACGTGAATGACGTTTGCGGTCCGTCTCTGTCAGATGCTTCTTTCTGACGCGGATGGATTCAGGTGTGACTTCCACCAGTTCGTCGTCATCGATAAATTCAAGCGCTTGCTCGAGACTGAAATCAATATGCGGTGTCAGCACGATGTTTTCGTCGGTACCTGCTGCGCGTACATTAGTCAGCTGCTTGCCTTTGAGGCAATTGACCGTCAAGTCGTTTTCGCGTGAATGAATACCAATGACCTGACCTTCGTAAACCTGGGAATTGGCGCCGAGAATCAAACGACCGCGCTCCTGCAGATTCCACAAGGCAAAACCAAGTGCTTTACCTTGACCGTTGGAGATAAGCACACCATTGCGGCGCTGACCAATATTGATGTTGACCTGTGGGCCATAGTGGTCAAACACGGTATAGATAAGTCCGGTGCCTGAGGTAGCGGTCAGGAACTCGGTACGAAATCCAATCATGCCGCGGGCGGGTGCGATGTAATCAAGCCTTACGCGACCTTTGCCATCGGGCACCATATCTTTGAGCTCGGCGCGACGTTCGCCCATCTTTTCCATGATGGCACCTTGATGTTGTTCTTCGACATCGATGGTGATTTGTTCGTAGGGTTCTTCGATCTTGCCGTTCTCATCCTGGCGGGTGATGACGACAGGCCGACCGACGCCCAGCTCATAGCCTTCGCGACGCATGTTTTCGATCAACACCGACAAGTGCAGCTCACCGCGTCCTGATACCTTGAAGGTTTCTGATTGTTCTGTGCGCTCGACGCGCAAGGCAACGTTATGCAGGAGTTCGGTCTGCAAGCGGTCCCAGATATTGCGACTGGTGACGTATTTCCCTTCCTTGCCGGCAAACGGTGAACTGTTCGGCTGAAACATCATGCTGATGGTGGGTTCATCAACGGTTAATGCCGGCATGGGTTCGACGCAGGCAGGATCGCAAAG
>CAYULV010000014.1:26051-29773 GCA_964445655.1 uncultured Granulosicoccaceae bacterium
ACCGAATCCACCATACTGAGTACGCGCTCGACTTCGCCGCCGAAATCCGCGTGACCGGGTGTGTCGACGATGTTGATGCGGAAGTCGTTCCAGCGAATTGCGGTGTTTTTCGACAGGATGGTTATGCCACGCTCTTTTTCAATCGCGTTGGAATCCATCAGGCGTTCGGTCTGTTCCTTGCGCATGTCGAGCGTGCCGGACTGCTGAAGCAGCTTGTCGACAAGCGTGGTTTTGCCATGGTCAACATGGGCTATGATGGCGATGTTGCGGAGATTCTGGATCACGGTAGGGTCCTGAGCACACAACGACCAGCCCCTAAGTTTCCGGGTGATCGGCGAGTGCGGTGAGCTTGGTAGCAGCTTTGGCTGGTACCGGTTCGAAGGTAACGCACCAGTATAGCGGACAGTGCCCGCTATCGGGGGTGATTAGTGCAGGAATCAGGCCGCGGCAATAGTGTTATCTGCGGGAATCAGCGGAAAAACCAAGATGACAGATGTGAAATCCTCGATCCCGGACCTTTCCCCGCCACCCTGGCATGAGTCGGCCGCAACGCTGATAGATGTGGCCACCGGGCGCCGCCCGGCCGACTTGGTCATTCGCAATGGCCGCTGGGTGAATGTGCATTCGGGTGAGATCGTCGGCTCAAGCGATGTGGCCATCGTGGCCGGGCGTTTTGCCTATGTTGGCCCTGATGCCTCGCATGCGATAGGCGCTGAGACCCAGATTATCGACGCCAATGATCGTTACCTGGTGCCGGGTCTCTGCGATGCGCATATGCATGTAGAGAGCGGCATGGTCACGGTTACCGAGTTCGCCCGCGCTGTCATTCCACATGGTACGACATCGATGTTTATTGATCCACATGAGATTGGCAATGTGTTGGGTCTTGACGGTGTTCGTCTGATGCACGATGAAGCGATGGGCATGCCGATCAACATCTACGTGCAAATGCCCAGCTGCGTGCCTTCTGCGCCTGGTCTTGAAATCGCTGGTGCCGAACTTGGGGTTGAAGATGTTCGGCAAGCCATGCAATGGCCAAACATTATTGGCCTGGGTGAAGTCATGAATTTTCCTGGTGTTGCAAACAACGATGCGAAAATGCTCGGTGAAATCGCTGCAACTCAACGATCCGGTAAAACCGTTGGTGGTCATTATGCGTCGCCAGATCTTGGCTTGCCGTTCCACGGCTACGTCGCCGGAGGTGCGGCCGATGATCATGAAGGTACGCGTGTTGAAGATGCCATCGCACGTGTGCGTCAAGGCATGCGTTCGATGTTACGTCTGGGTTCTGCCTGGTATGACGTGGCGCCACAAATAAAGGCAGTGACCGAGCATGGGCTTGATCCTCGTTATTTTATCTTGTGCACCGACGACTCTCACAGTGGCACCTTGATCAATGAGGGTCATATGAATCGTGTTGTTCGCCATGCCATTGCACAAGGTTTGAAACCGGTGACGGCCATCCAGATGGCCACGCTGAATACGGCTGAACACTTTGGCCTGGAACGCGAGCTCGGTTCAATCACGCCGGGACGTCGCGCGGACCTGATCATCAGTTCCGATCTGGTCGAACTACCCATCGAGACTGTGGTTGCGCGTGGCAAGGTGCTGGCCAGTAACGGCAAGCTCGAAGCGAACATCCCGCCGGCTAGCTACCCGGACAGTGCTCGTAACACAGTGCATTTGGGCAAGACACTGGCAGCCGCAGATTTTGTGATCAACGCGCCCGGTGACCGCGAGAAGGATGTCACTGCCAGAGTGATTGGTGTCATCGAGAATCAAGCCCCGACCAAAGCGATGACCGCACGCCTGCCTGTGATTGATGGCGTGGTACAGATGGACCGCGTTAATGATGTCTGTCAAATAGCGCTCGTTGAACGTCACCGTGCCACGGGCAATGTCACTAACGGATTTGTCTCCGGTTTCAATTATAAGGTCCCCTGTGCCATGGCCTCTACCGTCGCTCACGACTCGCACCACATGATTGTTGTTGGAACCGATCACGAAGATATGGCCAAGGCTGCGAATCGATTGGGTGAAGTGGGTGGTGGTGTCTGCCTGTATGCCGGTGGCGAGGAACTGGCCATGGTTGAGCTTCCCATCGCGGGGCTGATGTCTGATGAGCGGGCGGAAGTTGTGGCGAGCAAAGCACAAAAACTGGTGCAGGCAATGCAGAGCTGCGGTTGTCAATTGAACAATGCTTACATGCAGCACTCATTGTTAGCGCTGGTCGTGATACCAGAGCTGCGAATTTCCGACCAGGGTCTGGTTGATGTCACGACCTTCGATAAGGTGTCTCTGTTTGTCGATGAGTGTCTGTGATTCCCTCGAGGCCTGTCGGGATCATTGGAAGTTGCCATTGCGCGATGAGTGATATTTTTTCGGCAGCCGGATTTTTATCTCTTACAAAACAATCGGAGTCTTGATTATTAACGTCAGCTGTATCATCTTCGACATGGATGGCACATTGGTCGACAGCGAGCATTGTGCTGCGCAGGCGGTCAGTGATGTAATCGGCCATGCGGAAATCACACCGGCCTATATTGATCAACATTACAAAGGCTGGAAGCTTGTAGAAATCTTTCGCCAAATCGGCATGACGCACAAGATCGACTTTGACAACGATGTGATCGATCGTTATCGCGCACGTGAAGATGAGCTATCGGTATCGATGATCACTGAGAACCCGGGTGTCAGAAATACTTTGTCCCGATTGAAATGCCACACGTGTATCGCATCAAACGCCCCGAAAGAGAAAACCCGCCGTTCGCTGATTCAATGTAACTTGCAACATTTTTTCGACGAGCGAATTTATAGTGCTTATGACATTCAGAAATGGAAACCTGATCCGTCCTTGTTCTTGCATGCCGCCGCAGCCGAAGGGCATGCTGTTGCAAATTGTCTTGTTGTCGAAGACAGCATGGCCGGCTTGGAAGCGGCACTGGCGGCAAACATGACAGCGGTTTTCTACAACCCGCGTAACGCTGCGCATTCACTATCAAATGTGCACACATTGCAGCACTTCGAGGAGCTTCTTGATCTCGTCTGAATATATCGCTGACTTGACGTGTGACGGCTATAAAGTAATGACTTGTTCTTGTCGAATGCCATGAGCTCGGCTACTGGCGAGCCAGATCACGCAGTGCAAATTTCTGAATCTTGCCAGTCGATGTTTTCGGTAGTGGTCCGAAAATCACCGTTTTCGGTACCTTGAAGCCCGCCATATGGGCGCGACAGAATTCGATGATTTCTTCTTCGCTTGTGCTGCCGGTTTCATGCAAGGTCACAAACGCGCAGGGTGTCTCACCCCATTTTTCATCGGGTTTTGCAACCACCGCAGCTTCGAGTATCGCCGGATGCCGGTACAGTGTCTCTTCAACTTCCAGCGTTGATACATTCTCACCACCGCTAATGATGATGTCTTTTGCTCGGTCTTTGATCTCGATATAACCGTCAGCATGCTGAACGCCAAGATCACCGGTATGAAACCAGCCACCTGCGAATGCTTCTTTGGTTGCTTGTGGGTTTTTCAGATAACCCTTCATGACGGTATTACCCCGAATCATCAGCTCGCCAATGGTTGATCCATCATTTGCAATGGCGTCCATTGAGTCCGAATGCATCACCTGTGCATCGTCCAGAGTCACGTAGTGTACGCCTTGACGTGCCATGCGCCCTGAACGTTCCTGCAAGGCAAGTTCTGGCCAATCATCTTGCGGAAT
>CAYULV010000015.1:0-27745 GCA_964445655.1 uncultured Granulosicoccaceae bacterium
TCATGGGATGATCAATATTGGCAACCGATCGAGTCACCACAATGTATGAGCTATAGAATGCAGCGGCCCCGAATGGCAGCAAGGCTGCGAGGGTAAATGATTCACTGCCGGGTTTGATAATCAGTAAGGCCCCGATGAACCCTATGACGACAGCGATACGTCGGTGCCAGCCGATGGTTTCGTGCAGAAACAGGGCCGACAGCACGGTCAGCATCATGGGTTGAACAAAAAATATGGCGATAGCGTCTGCAAGTGGTAGATGCACCAGTGAGAAGAAGAAAAACGTGGTGGCGGTCGCGAGCAAGATGCCTCGCAGAGCATGAATTCGAGTGCGTTTCGGAATGAGTGACGTCGGGCCCTGCAGTACAAGTAGAGCGGCGCCCATCATAAGAAACTGGAAGAAGAAGCGGCCCCAGGTGATCAATATCGGTGAAAGGCTGTCGCCGAGAAATTTCGCGATGGCGTCCATCACTGGCACGATCATCGTGCCGGTGACCATATAGGCAATGCCTATCGTCGTCGTAGACCTCTTTTTTGCGGTTTGAGTCACAGTAAGCTAGGGATTTGATCGTCGGACCGCTTCGTATGGCATCAGTCCAGGCGAGCAAGGCCGATAGGAGTCTTCATAAAGGTTTATCAGATTACTCACATTCAGGAATAAACGGCGTTTCGTGAGCGACACCAATAAACAGATCGTAGCAGTAATCTCCGAAACCTATTCGGAGTATCACAAGCCGATACTGACTCATTTGTCGAAATTTCTTGCCGACGCAGGGTTCGGGACCCTCTGTTTATCCGGATTTGGCAAGGCAATGCGTGGTGAACCAGTCAGTGGTGTGCAACTTCTTGACGCCAGGAATCATCAAGAATTGAATGATTTTGATATTGCAGGTCATATCGTGCTGACCGGCTCTGTCACGCACGTTATGAGTGAAGAGGATCGAGCAACGTTCTTCAATGCGATAAGCCACTTGCCAACCATCAGTATGGGTGTAGAACTGCCCGGTGTGACTAGCGTTGTCCATCAACAAGAGGCGACCATGCGCGCCTTGATGGAACATATGACTGAAGACCCTACGCGCAAGCGATTCGTTTTTTTGCGCGGCTTTGCGCGCAATGACGACTCTCAGTTGCGAGAATCCATCTTTCGACAAGGCCTTGCTGAAAAATCGATAGCCGTTGATGAATCTTTGATCATTGACGGAGATTTTGCCGTAGGCAGAGCCTACAGTGCGATGTGTAATTTGCTTAAAAGCGGCAAACGGTTTGACGCGGTAGTCGCCGCCAATGACGTCATGGCAGGCAGCGCCATACGGGCATTGAATGAGTTCGGACTCAAAGTGCCAGAAGATGTCATCGTATCCGGTTTCGACGGATCGCCCGAAGCTGTCACGATACACCCCCCTCTAACTACGGTCAGACAGGACAATCGTATTATCTCTCAGCGTGTTGTTGAGGAGTTCAACCGCATGGTAGAGGCGCACAAGACCGGCACGGATTGTTCGGATAGTGCACGTTGCATTGGTGTTGATTGCGATTTGATCATTCGTTCATCGACGATGGGCGGTAGCTTGCAATGTGTGAATCATACGGATCGTGCTTTCGAAAATTGCCTTGCAGATGAGCGGATTACCGAGATTCATCAACGTCTGATTGTTGCGTATTCACAAGTTTCCATAGAAACTAACGTGTTTGAACTGCTTCTGATTGACGCAACTATAGAGACACTCTCGGAAGGTAGTGATGCTTTGCCCCGTGTTATTGCTGAAGCACTTAAAGACTATCCGGTAAGTGGTGACACCATGGAATGGTGGCGATTTACTTATAGATTATTGGCGTCGGCAGCTGATATTTTCCCCGCCGACCTTGTACACGCAAATGCATTGGCAATGCATGTTAAAACCCTTGCAAATATCAGTTCTGCCTTGTGGTCCGTTCGAATGCGATTGGAATTCAAGCGGGAAGCAGCTCGACAGGCATTGGACAGTGTTTTGTTGGATCTTGCATCAACTTCGAGTGAAACGGCCATATTCGAAGTGTTGGAACGTGGTTTTCGTACCCTGAATATTTCCTGTGTATGGGTCCGCCTTTATGATTCTGTTGCAATCACACAAGAAAATTCGGACGTCGTCTTCGCGATGGTTGGTGGCGAGCGACAGAACATAGATGACGAAAAATTACGCGAACTAACCGTTCCGGAGAACTTTATTGGACGGTATCCCGAAAAATTATTTGTGCACTATCCACTACAAGTCGGTGATACAGAACTTGGCTACCTTATTGTCGATCCCAGCGACTTGATTCTGATAAAGCTTGAGGCTATCGCCGCTGGAATCAGCCAGGCATTTCGCCACTGTTGGCAAATAGCTGATCTCGAGGTAAAGGCGCGAGGGTTGCGTGAAATAAATGAATCCTTGTCCACTCTGGCACGCTTTGATTCGTTGACCAATTTGCCAAATCGAAAGCAATTTCATGAATTTCTTGATTCAAGCTTTGAATATGCGAATGAGACGGGAACCGAGTTTGGATTGCTATTTTTTGATCTTGATGGATTCAAACGTATAAACGATACCCTCGGACATAGCGCGGGCGATCACCTGTTACGTATCGTGGCGAATCGTGTTTCTCATATTCTGCGCCATGGTGATAAATTGTGCCGACTTGGCGGTGATGAATTTACCGTAATCGTATCCGATCGATTAAGCGATGGTGTGTGTGAAAAGATCGCTAACCGAATACTTGATGCTGTGTCTAAACCGTGCACACTAGGGAATCAGGTAGTCAATGTATCTGCAAGTATTGGTATCGCGACCTACCCGCACCATGGCGAAGATCTGGAAACATTGGTCAGAAACGCTGACACCGCCATGTATCATGCGAAAGCCAATGGTAAGAACTGCGTTGCCTGGTATACAAAAGAGCTTAACAGTGAAGCCATCTCGCAGCTCAAGCTTGACCAGGACATGCGGATCGCTCTTGCTGATGACATGTTTCAAATGCACTATCAGCCTCGCATCTGTCTCAAGGGCGATACCTTGATCGGGTTTGAAGCCCTGATGCGCTGGCAAGGCGAGAATTCCGACAAACAGATTGTCGAACCAGGACGATTTATTCCAGTTGCCGAACAGACAGGTTTCATATCTGATCTTGAGAATTTTGCTTTAAGAGCCGTATGCGAGCAGGCGAGCATCTGGTTTCAACAGGGTTTCCGATGCCGTACGGCGATTAATCTGTCCGCCAAACGACTGCAAGAGTCAACCATTGTCGACGAGATACTGGGTACGATCGCTGAACACCGCCTTTCTCCCGAGTATCTTGAATTCGAAGTCACTGAGAGTGCGATGATGACGGACATCGACGGTACGATTCGAAAACTCAATGATTTGCGCAAAGCAGGTATCTTTCTGTCCATTGATGACTTTGGTACTGGATACTCCTCAATGAACTACCTCAAGCAATTGCCGGTGACAAGTCTCAAGATTGACCGGTCCTTTCTGGTAGATATTACTGACGAAAACAGTTTGAATTCTGCAGACGCATCTATCGTGCGCGCGGTGGTTGCCCTGGGCAAGAGTCTGGATTTTCTGACTGTTGCAGAAGGTGTCGAAAATGAAGGTCAGTTGAATTTTCTCAAGCTGTTGGGCTGCGATGAAGCTCAGGGATATTTCTACAGTCCACCTCTAAACGTAATTGCTGCAACCGACTGGTTACGCAGAGATCACATGAATTCCATGATGAAACTGACTGGAAGCTGAGGCTCAGCCAAGCAATTGTTTTAAATAGCGCCCGGTGTGTGATCCTTTGCTGCTAGCAATTTTTTCCGGGGTGCCTGATGCGACGACTGTACCACCGCCGCTTCCGCCCTCAGGCCCCATATCAATGACCCAGTCAGCGGTCTTGATGACATCAAGATTGTGTTCGATGATAATCACCGTGTTTCCAGCATCACGCAACTGACGCAGCACAGCTAGCAAGGCGTTGACATCTTCGAAGTGCAAGCCTGTAGTTGGTTCATCAAGAATGTAAAGCGTATTGCCCGTATCACGCTTGGATAGTTCTCGAGCAAGTTTGATGCGTTGGGCTTCGCCACCGGACAAGGTCGTCGCATTCTGACCGAGTTTGATGTAGGAGAGTCCTACATCCATCAGGGTCTTCAATTTACGGTGCAGAACTGGAACAGCGGCGAAAAATTCGTACGCTTGTTCTATCGTCATCTCGAGCACCTGATGGATGTTTTGTCCCTTGTACCGTATGTCAAGTGTCTCGCGATTGTATCGTTTGGCCTTGCAGACATCACACGGCACGTAGACGTCTGGTAGAAAATGCATTTCCACCTTGATCAGACCGTCACCTTGACAGGGCTCGCAACGACCACCCTTGACATTGAAACTGAAACGCCCGGTTTTGTAACCGCGCGAACGGGCTTCATGTGTTCCGGCGAAAAGATCGCGAATTGTAGTGAACAGCCCGGCATAGGTTGCCGGGTTACTTCGAGGTGTCCTGCCAATCGGGCTTTGGTCGATGGCCACGATCTTGTCAAGTTTTCCAAGCCCGGTTATTGATTTGACCGGTGCCACGGAGTGACGGGATTTGTTGATGACATTTGCTGCGTGTCGATAGAGCGTTTCATTGATCAACGTGGACTTGCCAGAGCCGGAAACTCCAGTCACTACCGTGCAAACACCGAGCGGCACTTTGATATCAATCTGCTTGAGGTTGTTACCGGACGCACATTTGATGTTGAGCCAGTTTTTTCCCGTTTTTATACGTTCGGGAATCGCAATGCTACGGGCCCCTGAAAGGTACTGACCAGTAAGGGATTTCTTATTTTTGATGACTTTCGCCGGTGGGCCTTCAGCGACGATCTGTCCGCCATGCACGCCAGCTCCCGGACCAATGTCAATGACGTAATCAGCGCGCCGAATCGCATCTTCATCGTGTTCGACAACGATGACCGTGTTGCCGAGATCACGCAGATACTCAAGCGTGTGCAACAGCCGGTTATTGTCTCGCTGATGCAAGCCGATGGATGGTTCATCGAGTACATACATGACACCTTGCAATCCGGCACCAATTTGACTGGCGAGGCGAATACGCTGCGCTTCACCGCCAGACAAGCTCTCCGCGCTGCGATCAAGCGACAGATAGTCGAGGCCAACGTTGACCAGAAAATCAAGACGTTGCTGGATTTCGGTCGTGATCTTGTCGGCGATTTCCTTGCGCTGACCTTGGAGTTTCAGATTGGCCACAAGTGACTGTGCTTCACCAATGGCCAAGGCAGTGATCGTCGTAATCGAGTGGCTGTCAATCAGAACGTTCCGTGCTGCCTCATTGAGGCGCGCTCCCTTGCATTCTGGACAAAGTTGCGAGGCCAGATACTTCGCCAGTTCTTCACGCACGGTATTTGACTCAGTTTCACGATAACGTCGCTCCAGATTGGGAATGACTCCTTCGAACGGTCTCAGCGATTCACGTGTGGCTTGTCCTTTCTCGCTTTGGTACACGAATTTTATTTCTTCGTCGCCACTGCCATATAGCACTACATTCTGTACATCTGCCGACAGCTCATCGAAGGCTGTGTCGATCTTGAACTTATAGTGTCTTGCCAGAGATTTGAGCATCTGGAAGTAGTAAGTCGTTGATCGATCCCAACCTCGAACCGCGCCGTCGGCCAGGCTTGACTGCGGTTTTGTGACGACAAGCCCTGGGTCGAAATACTGGCTGACGCCAAGGCCGTCACAAGCTGAACAAGCACCTTGTGGGCTATTGAAAGAGAAAGCTCGTGGTTCCAGTGGAGGCATCGAGTACCCGCATTGGCCACAAGCAAACTCGGTTGAGAACACGGTGTCGTCACCGGAGGCATCAAGTCGGGTGATGATGGCCGCGCCGTCTCCAAGAGACGTTGCGGTCTCAAACGATTCGGCGAGCCGCAAGGCAATGTCCGTGCGTACCTTGAAGCGATCTATGACGACTTCGATCGAATGTTTGCGCTTTGCGTTCAGTGAGATATCACCTTCAAGCTCTGTGATCGTGCCGTCGATTCGTGCCCGCAGGAAACCCTCAGCTCGCAGCCGGTCAAGCACCGTCTTGTGATCCCCTTTGCGGTTGTCGACGACCGGGGCGAGCAGGGCGAGCGCTTCTCCCTCGTCACGTGCCATGACATGGTCAACCATCTGGCTGATGGTTTGAGCGCTGAGCTCTTCTCCATGGCGCGGGCAGACGGGGTTGCCAACTCTTGCGAACAACAGTCGCAGGTAGTCGTAAATTTCAGTGATTGTGCCCACGGTTGAGCGGGGATTGTGCGACGTGGATTTCTGTTCAATCGAGATCGCCGGAGACAGGCCATCGATCATATCGACGTCTGGCTTCTCCATTACCGACAGAAACTGGCGCGCATAGGCCGACAGAGATTCGACATAACGTCGTTGGCCCTCGGCAAACAGAGTGTCGAAGGCGAGGGATGACTTGCCGCTGCCCGATAGTCCGGTGATGACGATCAGTTTGTCGCGCGGCAGGTCGACATCGACATTCTTGAGATTGTGCGTTCTGGCGCCGCGTATGCGGATAGTGTCCATCTCGACTACTATACCCGGCCGGGCCGATTGTGGCGTCGGGCAAGATTTGCAACGGGAATCGAAGAATCGATCGTGTCCGACACTGAATCCAATGCGCTTACGGCGAACGAACGAAGAGCAGCTGTCTCGCTGTCGCTTATTTATATGGTGCGCATGCTCGGCCTGTTCATCATCCTGCCAGTATTCAGCCTGTTTGCCGATGATTACACCTACAGCACGCCGCTGTTGATCGGCCTGGCTATCGGTATCTATGGCCTGCTGCAGGCAGTTCTCCAGATCCCTTTCGGCATGCTCAGCGACCGCATCGGTCGAAAGCCTGTGATCACAGTCGGGCTTTTGCTGTTGCTGGCGGGCAGTATCGTTGCCGCCACGGCTGATTCCATATACATGGTTATCATCGGCCGGGCCCTGCAGGGGGCCGGAGCTATCGCCGCGGCACTCATGGCTCTGGCTGCGGACCTTACGCGTGATTCTCAGCGTACCAAGGTCATGGCGTCTCTCGGTGCCAGCATCGGTTTTGCGTTTATCCTGGCTTTGCTTCTGGGGCCGATATTGATCGGCTGGTTCGATATCGACATATTGTTCTGGTTAACGGCGGTCTCGGCGATTGTCGGTATCGTTTTGTTGCATGTCTTCGTACCAGACCCGCCGAGTAGTCAATACAATCGGGACACAGGAGCCCGGCTTGGAATCATGAAGACCTTGTTCGGGCATGCCCAGCTGATGCGCCTGGACATGAGCATTTTCGTGCTTCACTTGTTGGTTACGGCGACCTTCTTTGCTGTTCCACTGGCACTGCTCGAAGCCGGGGTTGAGGGCAGTGGGCAGTGGCGAATCATCGTGCCTGCCGTATTGTTGTCGATACTGGTGATGGTGCCCTTGATCATCATCGCCGAGCGTCGCGCGATGCGCGGTGTCCTTCTGACCTGCATAGCTGGTCTGGGTCTGTCGCAGCTTTTGCTTGGGCTGCCTTATCTGGTGGACGGATCACCGACTGTGCTGCTGTTGTTTATCGCTATCACCTTGTTCTTCTGTTTCTTCAATGCGCTCGAAGCCTTGCTGCCATCCCTGGTGTCGAGATTATCACCAGCGGGTGCCAAAGGCAGTGCAATGGGCATCTACTCCAGCAGTCAATTTCTCGGTGCATTCATTGGCGGGGCGGGAGCCGGTGCCTTGTACGGTTATCTGGGCCCATTTGGCATGTATACGGTGCTCATCGGGCTGATCATTATCTGGGCGGTAATTCTGTTCGGTTTCAAACCACCGCTAAAGTACGTCACTCACCGGCGTGCATTAACATCGGATGAGCAGTCACGAGCCGATGCGGTTTCGCGGGAGCTTCTGGATACACCCGGTGTATATGAGGTCTTGATGGCCCTTGATGAAGGTGTGGCTTATCTCAAAGTCGACAAAAACATCTATCAGGGATGATTTCAAGAAATGCCATGCATCGCTGTTAGTCGGTCGGACAGGGAAAGGTGCAAGAGCAATAAGCTTATCGGCCAAATGCTAATTCATTCAGCTTGTCGGTATGCTCGGTTATCTGTACGCCAATACGAATATTATTGGAAGACCCCTTGACCACCGCTTGTGTACCTTCAACCAAATTGTGCATACCTGCTGTTGTCGTTGCCATCTGATGTCGCAGGACTTCGGTTTGATGATTGACTTTGTCGATGCTTTGCGAGACATCTGTCAGGATGCTGTTCATATGCTGTTTCAAATGCCGGGATTCGTCTTCGCCTTGGGAGACGCTCTCTGAGGTACCGCCAAGCTTCTCGGTAAAGCGATGAGTTTCGCGCTGAATCTCCTCTACATTCAATTTAAGTTGTTTAAGTGTTGTCGTAATTTCATTGGTCTGTGATTCAGATTTTTCAGACAGGCTCTTGACCTCTGACGCCACAACAGCAAAACCTCTACCCGCTTCTCCAGCGCGAGCGGCCTCTACCGCCGCGTTGATCGACAACAGTTTGGTCTGATCTGCCAATTGTCGAATTGTGGCTGCCATTCGATAAATAGATGCAAAGTTGTCATCGAACAAGCCGATCTTGTGGGAAAGATCGGCAGCCCAGGCCAACGAATCGCGCAGCTTGACACTCAGCTCATTCATCGCCTCCAGCACGTGATCAGTTTCATGGCCTAGCTCACCCATCTGCTGCAGATTCTGTTTTGACAGATTATCAATCTGCGCGCCACAGGCGATAACCTGTTCAGCCGCTTCAATAGTATTTCGGGCAACTTCCAGACGCTCGGTTGATGCTTGATTAACGCGTTGTGCGTTGTCGTGAACTGTGGTGCCAAGTTCACTGAGAATCCTCGTTTCCTCTGCGCACCGTTGCAATCGCGATGAAGTGTCACCCGTGAGGTCAGACATTCGATATTTTTTTCCAGTGATACACAGATACCCTAGAAAAGAGAAGCAGTACGTCAGCGCTACCTTGTACCAGTTCATGGCAGTTGGTTCAGAGAGGTTTTCGTACTGATTGACACAGGTGAGCACACTGCCGATAGCTAAAGCGGTTGCCAACCCACGCATTAAGCTTTTTATATTCATTGTGCCTTTGACGGCAGCAGCGAAAATACCCTGAACCTTTGTCGCTCGAAAGTAACGTGTTTGGAGGTTACTGGTGTGAGGTTATTTATACTCAGTGACGACAAAAAGGTGCCAATTTGTTGGCGAGGGTTTTCTGCATGGCGGGCATTGCCTTGAAAAGTGGTGCAAGCCAGCTGCAAATTTGCTTCTTTGTCGTAAGAGAAAATCCGTGGTTTGAGGCCACGAGAGCCTGGTTCGCGGGCATGGTCATTGCATTTCCTCCATCAAATTCAGTTTGAATCATTCATTTCGTTTGGGTTGAAGGTAGCCGTGATTGCACATGCAGACCTCGGGGTATCTGAATCCAAGCAAACCGACCTAGATTGAAAATTCATGGACAAATCACCTGTTTTCGTTAGTGGCATTGGTCGATCTGGCACTAGTGCTGTCATTTCTGCTCTCTCCGAGCATGCGAATGTTGTATCGCCCAATCGAATCGGTGAAGCACCTCTAATTCAAGAGTTTCTCAATTTTTTGAGAGATTTTGAAAACGAGTCGCCCTACAGCGACTATCACCTCGAGAACTACCAGTTGGAAAAGGCAGATCGAATAAAGTTGTATTCTTCGATGGTTAGCTCGTTGCAATATGGGTTTGATGTCAGCCAAGCGCCTGCAGAGCAGCAGTATTGGATTGCCAAGGTATCCCTCAGCGAAGAAAACTACCTGAAAGCGCTAGAGGTTTTTGGGGATGTCAAAGTCATTCACGTAATGCGCAATGGAATTGAAGTTGTTAACTCTGCGAGACATTTCGAGGGATTTTCCGACTTGAGCTTCGAACAACTTTGCAATCGTTGGACGAGAAATCTGGATTCCTGCCAATACCTTACGGGTATGGAGAACTGCTCGGTTATTCGTCATGATGAGCTGATAACCGATCCTCACAAAGTTTTTGCAAATGTCTTCTCAGAACTGAACATGCCGTTAGATGATGCTCCCGCTCATTTTATTAAAACCACATTGTTCAATTCATCATTCAATAAAACTGAACAAAATGATGGTGTAGCAAAAGTATTTAATAATCGTTTGTCATGTTGGGATGAAGAGTGGACTGACTCTGAAAGAGACACCTTCATAACTCTATGTGGGCAGCATATGGAAGAGCTGGGGTTTCAACGCCCTTATGTAGCAGGTGATATGGAAGCGCCAGAACAGCAGGAAGTTGTTAGTGCCGCTGTTGAAAATGTTACGCCCATTCAGAGGCCGACCATAGCGAAGGCGGGTCTGAAAACATCGACATTGACCAAGCTTGCAGAGAATTGCGTACCAATCAATTTTCTGGATTATCACTGTAACGTCTCTCTTGAAAATGAATATTTTCACATGGAGAATCCTAAAGTTGCTTCAACGAGTATTCTTAAACGTCTGCAAGAGCAAGAAAATCGTGAACTGGCTGAACAGATGCCTAATCCTCATGAACGGGGTCTATCTCCTATCGCTCGAATCTCTTCTTTGAGCGAGGTTGATCAAAAAAATGTTCTGAATGATCCGGATTTCTATCGGTTTGCATTTGTAAGGAATCCATTTGCTCGTTTGTTATCAGCTTATATTTCCAAGATTGATAGATCTCTATTGCCCAAAGCGGAAATCCTTGCAGTTCTTAAAGGCGTTGATGCAAAAGAAATTACAGATCTTACGGAGCCCGTTGACTTTCCGACGTTCATCGATGTGATTTGCTCGCAGGATAGAGTGCGCATGGATCCGCATTGGAATCATCAATGTGATCAATTGATTATTGAAAAAATTGATTACCACAAAATTGGTAGATTTGAAAATTTGGAATCTGATTTTAAAGAAGTCTGCGAGAAAATATTTCCGGGCAGGGAAATAAGCTTGACACAGTCTGCCAACAAGACTGGCTCTACTGATCTTGTATCAGAGTACTTTGACGAGGGATTGACTAGCAAGGTTTATCAAGTCTTCTATGACGATTTCAATGCTTTCGGATACTCGTCGTCATTCGGGTCAATGGCTAAGAGTGCTTAGGTGGTAATTAGTATTGTTAGCTTTTTATTATATAAGACTGGTATGAATGGCTATGAGCAGCGAAAATAATTCAGATACAACTATTTCCTGTGTTCTAAACGGACATCGTGAAGGATATCTAATTTATCCAACTATCAGAAGCATCAAGCGTACTGTTGACTATGCTCGAGCCTGCGGGTTGAAAGCTGAATTGCTTGCTGTCCTTGATCGCCCTGATGATGAAACCAGAAGTATTGTTGAGCGTGAACTCGCGAATTATGGTGCTGTACACATAGTAGATGAAGGCGACCTGGGTTTGGCGCGAAATTTTGGTGTCACTCGCTGTAACGGCGAATACATTGCGTTTATCGATGGTGATGATCTTTGGAGTCAGACATGGTTGGTAGACGCTTATCTGACTTGTAGCTCTCATGAAAAAGAGACGATTATTCATCCAGAATTTAACGTCTATTTTGGTAATGAGCATGCCCATACGCTTCAACATGTGGATATGGAAGATGTTGATTTCAACATGGAGCATTTAAGCGTAGAGAATTACTGGACCGCGCTCTCGTTTGCACGGCGCCAGACGTATAAGCAGACACCTTATCGAAAGAATGAGATCAAGAGTGGATTTGGCTATGAAGATTGGACATGGAATTACGAAACAATCCAAAAGGGCTGTATTCACAAAGTTGCCACAGGTACTTCACACTTCATCCGTAGAGGTAAAGCGTCGGTATCGTTATTAGATCAAACGAATCAGGGAAATTCTGTACCTCGGGTGCTCGATGCTTATCGGCTATCAAGTGTCGCCTGAAACATTGAAGTTGAATTAGAAATCACCTTGAAACTGATGCTACGAAAATAAACCTAATGAGCATGAATTTAGCGATTGTACAGGGTTGTCTGGATGGAATTGTAGGCGACGAATTAGTCGGCTGGTTTTACAATCCGTCGAATACGCACGACGGGCTCACCGTTCTCGTGGACGGCATGCCATTGTATGGTCGGAAAACTGTGCGCTGTACCAGTCAACGTGCCGATTTGGCCGGTGTTCTAGGTGAGTCTGTTGCATGTGGATTTCGTTTCCAATTGTCAGATCTACCGTCCGAAGTGATTAGCCAGATCTCTGTTATCGATGATGAGACTGGTTTTAACTTTCATGGAGAATCACTTAATTATTGTCCTGTAGTTGTAGATCGAATTCCTCAGTTACGAAGAATGTTTATGCCCGAGTATTATCGCTACCAATATAATCTGGAAGCGATGAGCAATGATGAGGCTTTCTCGCATTATGTGCAGTTTGGAATCTATGCTGGTTTCAATCCGAATCCATGGATAGATATCGAGTATCTATCCAAGCATCATTCTGAACAGTTAACTTCTAATGAAATACCTATTCTGGCTTATCTCGATGTGGAGAAAGACTGCAATGTTAATCCGTCATCGTTGTTCAATACGGAGCATTATGCAACACATAATCCAGATGTCGATTCAAGCATGGGTTATCTTGAACATTACGTGGATATTGGTCATCTTCAGGGACGTTCGAGGATAAGTTATCAGTTGCCTTCTTCAATAAGTCGCGAGTTGGCAGTGCTGAGTGAATTTGAACCTGACTTGCGATTCGTTGGCAACAATATGAATAATATTGTTCGTTATCCGCGATTAGAAGCGAAAACCTTTGTTCCTGGTTTAGTCAAGAGGCGATTTCCGAAAAGGCCGAAAGCGGTGATATGTGTTCCGTTTCTATCGCACGGTGGGGCGGATCTTATTGCCACGTTTGTACTAAAAGCCTTGGAGCAAAAATTTGGTGTTGATAATGTGCTCATGATCGTCACAGACAAATGTGAGCACTCTGTATCCTCATGGACAGATAAGTCTTCTAATATCCTGTTTCTCGATGAAAGTGAACGTGTATTCGATCTTGGTGATCGTATTGATCTACTGCATGCAGTGATTGGAAATCTCGCCCCCGAGATGGTAGTAAATGCTAACTCTCATGCGGCATGGGGGATGTATTTGCATTATGGCAAACAACTATCAACTTGTATGGAATTGAACGCCTATCTATTCTGCTTCGATTATGATCAAGGTGGTAATCCTGCGGGTTATATACGTGACTACTTACCTCGAGCACTGCCTAATATTGATAAGTTGTTCTGTGACAATGCAACAGTGATTCAAGATATAAGCACAATGTTTGGTTTTTCAGACGCGCAAATGAAAAAATTCCACACGGTCTATGTTCCTGTGCCGGAAGGTGTCGTACCTTCATCGAACGAAAATTTTGCAATGGTAGGTAAGCCTGTGCTGTGGATCGGCCGGTTGGCTCGCCAGAAGCGCCCTGAAATACTGATCGAAATTGCGCGTCGCATGCGTACTCAACAGTTTGTGGTGTACGGTCCAATAGGTGATTCAGCTGTAGCTGATCAAATTGCAGGCAATAAAATTGATAACATTGAATACCGTGGTGTTTATAATAATTTCGCTGAGTTGGATCTGTCCGAATTTTCGTTCTTCTTGAATACTTCAGCTTGGGAAGGTTTGCCTACTATTCTTATTCAGATCATGGCATCAGGCTTGCCGATTGTGAGTTCCAAAGTGGGAGGCATCAAAGAGTTGGTTGATGAGTCAACTGGTTGGCTTGTCCCCAATGATTCTGATCCTGATTCCTATTTGAGTGAGATTCGTCAGCTATACATTCATCGTAAAACTGCGCTTAGACGTTCCGATAAAGGTATCGAGTGTGTCGCTAGTCGTCATAGTTGGGGTGCGTTTTTTCAGAGTCTGGATGATGCAGGATGTTTCTCTGCGAACGGTGGCGAATCATCGGCCTCTAACGTGATCGAACTTTCTCGGCGTGCGGCAAGTTAACTGATAGTGGGCTTTCGTTTTGTAAGGCAGTTGTTTGTAAGCGGTTGTAGAATGGGGAATAGTCATGAGCACCAATAGTGTCGAAGCGATAGATGCCAGGCAAACGTTAGTCCAGAAAAAAATTGAGCTCATGCCTGGTGGTGTTTTGCAATATCGTCGCAATTACGCTAAAGGTGAACAACTTATTGAGGATCAAGCAGCAACATCTATCGGATATTCGGCAGTATCGCTCGTCGAGGTCCAAGATGTGTATATGTGGACGGATAACAATACGATCTGTGTTTATGACAAAGATATGGGAATTTATGAATCCCTCAGTTTGTCATATAAAGGTTATGATTTTGATAAGGCAGAAAAAGTACCTGTAACTCAGGTGTCGGGAAAATCTGCCATGTTCCTCCACTTGGCTTCACACAACTATTATCATTGGTTGTTGGATACTCTGCCGTGCCTTGGTGTGCTTGATAAGGCAGGTGTTAATGTGAGTTCGATTGATAATATATATATACACCGTATAGACTCTGCGTTTCAGTGGAGTATGCTGGATCGGCTGGGTGTCGATCGAGACCGTGTAATCTTCAATGGCCATGGCATTAAGCACTACCACTTTGATCGATTGTTAGTGCCGTTATTCCGACTGGATGGGGCGGGTTGGCCCAATCCCTGGATGGTTTCCTACCTTAAACAACAGTTTGTTCCGCCAGTTGCGTCAGGCGAATCTAATTCAGATTCAAGCCAACCCCAAAAACTTTATATTGCTCGTGGCGAAGCTAGACGGGCAGTTACTAACGAAGCTGAATTGATCGAAAAATTGGAGTTGCTCGGCTACAAAATCCTGCACCCGCATAAGGTTACATTTCAAGAACAGGTAGATGCATTGGCAAAGGCGGATTTCGTATTGGCGCCACACGGTGCGGGGCTTGCAAATACAGTTTTCTGCCGTCCAGGGTCAAAAGTTTTTGAATTTGGCGGGCACTACATTTCTCCGCATTTCAGAATGCTATCTGAGTACAATCAGCTGGATTATCGCGCTATTGCCGCAGGTCTGGATGAACAGGGGCAGCGTTTGCCGATAAGCAGTCTGGGTAGTATTCGTCATCTGGATTTCATTGCTGATATCGAGGAAATAGTGCAGCAAGCGGAAGTCTTCTCGAAAGAACCGTCATTGCCTCTGGAACTGTCCGCCTAACGTTGCATGTGGCTTGGTGTGGTTGCGTTGTCCACCAGCAGACTCACTGCGTGCCAACGCGGATGCAATAAAAGTATAGTGACATTATTCGGATGCAAGTTGTTTGTGGTGCATAACGCCATGATAGGTTTGGTCTGAATGTCGAAATTTGCCAGAACGATATTCAAGATCACTCAACCTTCGGTAATCTGTCAGGGCGAATGGGTAGACGATACCGACTTCACTCAGGCATTGATCGAGTCCTGGACTCGTCAGTATGCTGAATATCTGGGCGACACACATGCCGAAAACCTTGTCCGCTCACTGATGGAATCAGGTCGACTTCTTGATCATGATGACAGCCTGACATTGATATCGGCAATTGGTGATGAAAAAGTTGGTATCGGAGCCTTGCGCCGATTTGGCCAAACAGGTGAAGTCACTTTGATTACGATGTTGGAGGTACTGGATGCGTATCAGGGGCAAGGTATTGGCAGGCAACTTCTTGAAGCTCTGGCTACTCACATAACTCCGGCATCTCCTTCCCGCTTGGTCGCCCACGTTTCCATACACAGGCCGGACGTCAAGCAGTTCTATCTTGTTTGTGGTTTCACTGCTCTCAAGCGCGAAATTGTTGACCACTGTGGGTACCGTCTTGAATTCGACGTGATGGCGCGTTAGTTGTCAAAAAAGGCGGGTTTAGAGCGACATAAAGTTGACCCATATGTAGCCGGGGAGCATTTTTCCAAGCATAAGGCTACTGCCCGCAATTCAACGGTATATTGACTAATGCTCGAGTTGCTGAGTGCGAGACCCTTCGTGGGCATTTTGGATAGCAGTTGCCAATGGCATGGCCAAGCTATAGAATTTGGCCCTAACTTGAACTATTGAAAATGAGAGGATTTCCATGGGAAATGTATCAGTACCAATTTCCTTTGGCGAATTGATTGATAAAATTACGATACTGGAAATCAAATCTCAGAAGATTACAGACGCGGCCAAAGTTAAAAATGTTCGTCATGAGCTCGATGAACTCAAGCGTGTTTGGGCGTCATTGGAAGAGTCGAGTGTCGAAATCAACGATTTGCGTCAAGAGCTCAAAAAAGTCAATGAAACCCTTTGGGATATCGAAGACGATATTCGAAAAAAAGATCTTCGGGGAGAATTTGATAGTGAGTTCATAGAACTTGCTCGTTCCGTTTATTTCCAAAATGACACCAGAGCTGAGCACAAACGAGCAATCAACCTACGATTGGGCTCTGAGTTGATGGAAGAAAAGTCGTATGTGAACTATCAGGGGTAGATCGGCAGTCTTTGTGACCAGCCAGCTTTTCCCGTCGCCTGCAGCTATTCGTGTCGGACTAATCGAGCATTGAATTCAGAGGTCATAAATATCGTCGCCCGCTCTAACGGAGTGGGTTTGGACCGCGACGTTTCCCTGGTAAGAGATATCCTGCACAACGCCGGATTTGATGTGGTTGTCAGTGGCCACAAAGGGGTGCCCGGATGGAGAGCCATTTTCGGAACCAGAAAGAAAATATTCAAGGCGAATATTTTCATGGAGCGCGTTTTTCCAAGATGGCTTGGGTTTGCTGAATTGAATATCCTGATTCCTAATCAGGAGCGATTTCCGCATCGGCATCTGCATTTACTCAGGAAAATGGATGCGGTGTTTGCGAAGAGCAGGCACGCCGAAGAGATTTTTTCCAAGCACCATGGACGAGTAATCTTCACGGGGTTTACGTCGGAGAATATATTCGAGGAATCCGTTACTCGGAAACCGAGAAGCTTTTTACACCTTGCGGGAAAAAGCTCTCTTAAAGGGACGGATGCTGTTTTGCAGATATGGGAGCGCCACCCTGAGTGGCCGCAATTGACATTGGTACAAAGCAAAAAAAACGGCGCAAAGCATACACCGGCAAATGTACACAGGCTTTCACATTATTTGAGTAATGAGGACATACGACGGGTAATGAATGAGCATGAAGTGCATTTGTGTCCTTCACTTTCGGAAGGATGGGGGCACTATATTGCTGAAGCACTATCTTGTGGTAACTGTGTCGTAACAACAGACGCCGCCCCTATGAATGAACTTGTCACAAAGTCGCGAGGCATTCTCGTTTCGTGGCATCGATCAGCGCCCAGGCATTTGGGAACGAACTATTGGGTGAACGAAGAGGATCTGGAGGAGAAAATTCTGGCTCTGGTAAACGGCCTGAATGAGGACGACCGTTTAAAGGCAATGAAGGGAAGGGAGTGGTTTGAAGAAAACGCGCGACGGTTTCAAGAAACCCTGGTGTCAGAGCTCAGGACGTTGTGTGCCACGGGTTAATTGACATCTGATACTAATCATTGCTTACTAGATGAATCACGCTACGATGTCGTTTTTACTGAGGTAGAGTTCTTTCAGGGTAGGTGTAAATTCAGGATATCTTTCAACCATAAGATTGATAAATCTATTCCACCTTCGGATTATTTTGGAATGGGCTACTGGTGCAATGATATTTAACAGGGTCAAAACAACCTTGTCACCAACGCCATCAACGAGTACAGGTTTGGGAGTCGAGCCTTCAACGCGCTGAATGAGGATATTTTTTGCGTGAACGTCGCTAATTAAAATTCGATTGTTAAGAAGGTGGATTGCCAGCTGATGAAGTTCCTTGAGAAATACCTTCGGCTCAAGGGTATTGTTCTCTAGGTAATATTCTAATGTCTTTGAAACTGTCCCATCGTCATCGAGTATGCATTGGTAGGCGTGACCTGTACCAAGATTGGTTTGGCAAGAGCCCAAATAGTCTGCGACATAACGCAGGTCAGACTGCCTGTCATGCAGATTTTTGTAGTAGGCGAGATCCGTTTTTAACCTTTTTTTTGCCTTCTTGTTGGTTGTCTGAATTTTTATGCATTGATCGTTTATATCTGGATGTCGATAACAGTCGCAAAAAGCGCCAGAGGCAATGAAATGCTCATCGGTGATATGTATTAGTTTTTTTTTCATGAGTAATACGTTTCGGGCGATGGCGCGGCCGGGTTGATAGGATAAAGATAGTATTGGATATTATAGTTATTGCGCTGTAAATTTACCTGAACCTTATGGAGTGGATATGGGTGTCTCAGCTTGAGAAAGAGTAGGTGAGCGATATATTGTTGAGACTGAATTGCCGAGCTTGTTTGATCGTTTTTTTGAGATAAAGCTAGATTTCTAAAGATGAACATATTGCATATTAATTCGGAGCGGTCCTGGCGAGGGGGTGAACTACAGCTCGCTTGCCTCATCGAGGAAATGGAGGGTCTGGGCCAAACCAATTTATTTGTGATGGGTAAAAAGGGTTCGAAGCTTCAGGCTTGGTGCGACGAACGAGGAAGCCATTTTGAAGAGGCACCACTAAAGGGAGGTGTAGATTTTGTATCTGGTTATAAAATCAAGCGATTTTGTACATTACACAAGATCGATATAATTCACGCGCACACGAGCCATGCGCATAGTGCAATGCTGTATGCAGGCCTTATGGGATGTAAGGCAAAAATGGTGCTTCATAGGCGAGTATCCTTTCCGGTCAAGGACCGTTGGTTGGCGCGCTTGAAGTATCGAAGTAAACTGATCAGCGCAATCATTTGTGTTTCAAGAGACGTCAGGCAAGTTTTAGAAAAGACGCTGCCCGATGATGAGAGACTGGTTTTGATTTACGATTCAATCAACCCCTCGAGATTCAAAGCGGTCGACTATGAGAGAACATTCCGTGAGCGGTACAAACTGCCTGTGTCGAAATTTATTGTTGCCAATACCTCCGCCATTTCTCATGAAAAAGATTACGCAACCTTTGTAGATGCGGCGGAAGTTGTTTTAAGTTCAAATTTGGATGTTGTATTTCTTATTGTGGGTGAAGGGCCTGAGCGCAGATCTGTAGAAGAGTATGTTAATGAGAAAAACCTCTCACAATCTATTTTTTTTCTAGGGTTTGTTGATGATGTGAGCGACGTATTCAAGCATATTTCTTTGCTATTGATGACGTCAAAAAAAGAAGGTCTTGGCAGTGCGATACTCGAGGCGTTTTATCATCGGGTTCCTGTTGTTGCCACAAGTGCCGGAGGGATTCCTGAGATAGTAAAGCATGAAGAAACAGGAATGCTCGCCAGTGTTTCAAACTTCAGAGAGGCTGCAAGGCATGTTGAGACTGTATTGGCGCAACCGCAATTGGGTAGCGAGCTTGCCGAGAATGGTTATCGCCTGGTGAACGAGGTATTCAAGTCTTCAAGAATGGCTGAGGAAACGCTGGCCGTATACAAGCGGGTACTCGCTTAGTCAAATTACAGTTGGGTGCTACGCAGTTTCATTTTTCAACTTTACTCAAGATATCGTCAAGTTTTGCGTTAACATCGCCTACCGTAATCAAATCCATCGCACCGGGTTTTTCCACTTTTTCTCCCCACCGTAGCTGGTCTGGCGATTTGTTCAGATACTGCAGGGCCGCTTGATTGTAACGATCGACAACCGATTCCCTGCTTAGATAGGGGCCGCTACGCTCAGGATTGCTGGCTGCATACAAGCCGAGAACTGGAGTGCCAAAGCAGGTTGCCATGTGTGCAGGTCCTGAGTCTGGACTTACGATTGCCGTTGCTTGTTGTATCAATGCGAGAAGGCGTTTTATCGTGTCCTTTCCTATCAGATCTATTACCGGTGAGGTTGTCAGATTGACAATTTCATTCCCCATTTCCCGCTCGATACTCGAAATACCACCACACAATACGATTTGTAATCCATGCTGTTTGGCTGCATGGTCTGCCAACTTCGCATATCCACTGGCTGACCAATTACGGAGTCGATGACTGGAGCAGGGGCTTATGATCAGCGAACGTTGCTCACCTATTGCGTCTTTTGCCCATGCCACATCTTCAGGAGCTAGCGGTATGCTCCAGTCCAGATCCGAATGCGGGACGCCAGCTGCATCCAGGAAGCGTTGGAAAGCATCAACAACATGCTCTCCTCGTCCGGGACTCGCCTGGATACGTTCGTTGACAAACTGTCCATGCATTTCACGGGATCGAGCGCGGTCATATCCGATTTTTCTAGAGGCACGCACAAATGTGCTGATAATATTTGCGCGTAAAGAAACCTGCATATGTAGGAGTACATCGAATCTTCGACCTTTCAGGGTTTGTATGATCGAGCGAATTCCACCCCATCCGGATTTCTTGTCGACCACCAGAAATTCGATATCCGGTAAATCGCAAACCATTTGATATTCGGTTTTGCCAATAATCCAGGTAATCCGTGTATCCGGCCAGCAGCGCTGCAGTCGGTGTATGACCGGGAGCATGTGGGTCACATCGCCTAGCGCCGAAAGCCGCAACAGGCACAGGCTTTCGGGAGCACGACCTTTGTTTGTTAAGGCCGAACTATCGGTATCAGGCAAATTCTTGTCGGACGATTCCATTTGTACTTACGCTTGCCCCAGAGTTGATTGCGGTAAACGGATAGAACCGTTCCACCTGTCTGATCTTAGCGTAGCTTAACCGGGGCCGATGTCGGGTTGAAGTTCGTCCGCCATGTTTGGCTGGATTGCTGAACGGTGACCGATATAAATTGCACATGGCGATCCGGTTGCTGCCTGTACAAGCCCCCAGTCCATGGTCAAAAATTCCGCAATCCTCAGTCCACCCCTGCTGTACAATTGACTCACCGCCAAACGGACAAGGCGGCTATTCAAACTGAGGAGAATTTCTATGGCACGTGGTGTAAATAAAGTCATTCTGGTGGGTAATCTGGGAGCGGATCCAGAGGTGCGTTATATGCCCAGTGGGGGCGCGGTGACCAACATCAGCATCGCCACCTCAGAGCAATGGACTGACAAGGCTTCGGGCCAGAAGCAGGAACGTACTGAGTGGCATAGAGTTACCTTGTTCAACCGCCTCGGTGAGATTGCCGGTGAGTACCTGAAAAAAGGGTCACAGGTCTATATCGAAGGCTCGATCCGTACTGACAAGTATCAGGATAAAACCACGGGCGAAGACCGTTACAGTACCCAAATTATTGCCAACAACATGCAGTTGTTAGGCGGTAGGCAAGAAGGCTCTGGTGGTGGCGATTTCAATCAGGCACCTCGCTCGCAACCCTCGCGGGCTGCGGGGCAAGCTCCCGGTGCCGCTGCGGGAGCCGCGCCGGGATCCGCTCCGGTTGCTACTGCCGCGGGCGCCGAATTTGATGACGACATACCTTTTTAAGGGGTGGTCGCATCCAGCGGCGCCGCATTTTCGAACGTCGCCGAGACATCCAGCTGAGCTAAATCGTTGCTGAGCATTCCGCCTCGAGGCGTTCTGGCGCTTCTGAAACAGCGGATGTCGCGTTTTGCGTACCGTCAAATGCCTGTCAAAGGGTGAATGTCGCGTAGCCGCCCGGAAACCCTGAAAAACCGGCGATGGGACGGTGAATCTACGCTGCGAATGATAAGCCTTCTCAGCAAAAATCCTTGATTGAGACTCGAAAAAGCGCATCTGGACTGTGATTCACCAGACGAAAGCCGCAAAAGTCGAAAACACATAAACACATGTTTATGTGTTTATAGGTACAATGCCCGCTGAATTTTTTTCGAGATTAGAGTTTCATGGCACGCGACTATATTTTTACTTCTGAATCAGTGTCCGAAGGGCATCCGGACAAGATGGCCGATCAAATTTCTGACGCCGTCCTTGACGCCATTCTGGCCAGAGATAAGGGCGCGCGGGTGGCCTGTGAAACGATGGTCAAAACCGGGCTTGTTGTCATAGCCGGCGAGATCACCACCTCAGCTTATGTGGACCTTGAGGAGCTCGTCAGAAAGACGGTTACCGACATTGGTTATAACCGTTCGGAAGTAGGCTTTGATGGCGAGACTTGCGCGGTGCTCAATGGTATCGGCAAGCAATCACCTGATATTGCTCAGGGCGTTGATCGCTCGGCGCCGGAAGAGCAGGGCGCTGGTGACCAGGGTCTGATGTTTGGCTTTGCGACCAATGAAACTGATGTGCTGATGCCTGCGCCCATTACCTACTCGCATCGTCTGGTTGAGCGGCAAAGCAAGATGCGACGTGAAGGCATCATGCCTTGGCTGCGCCCTGATGCGAAAAGCCAGGTAACCCTTCGTTATCAGGATGGCAAGCCGACTGGTATTGATGCCGTTGTTCTATCAACCCAACACGACCCGGACATCGCATTGTCTGATTTGCGTGAAGCGGTGATGGAAAACATTCTAAAGCCCATTCTGCCGAGTAACTGGCTCGAAAGCTGCCCTGCCGAGAACATTCACATAAACCCGACGGGTAACTTTGTGATCGGTGGTCCGGTAGGTGATTGTGGATTGACTGGACGCAAGATCATCGTCGATACCTACGGCGGTATGGCACGTCATGGCGGTGGTGCATTCTCTGGAAAGGATCCATCGAAGGTTGACCGATCCGCCGCATACGCTGGTCGTTATGTCGCCAAGAACATTGTCGCAGCTGGACTTGCCGATAAGTGTGAAATTCAGGTGTCCTATGCGATCGGTGTTGCACAGCCTACATCGATTACCGTTGATACCTTTGGCACCGGCAAGGTTGACGACCGTCGGATCGAAGAAATCGTCCGTGACGTCTTTGATCTTCGCCCGTATGGCATCGTCTCCATGCTTGATTTGATCCGTCCGATCTATCAGCAGACAGCTGCCTACGGTCACTTCGGCCGCGAACACTCGGATTTCACCTGGGAAAAGACTGATCGCGCAGATGCGCTGAAACAAGCCGCTGGCATCGCCTGATTTAACGCAAAACAAAGGGTCGACAAAATTACAAGCGTCGACGGTTAGTAACTATCAATAATTACTGGAAATCAAACACACATGAGTGCAACCGCAAAAAACTCGACTGACGACTTTAAAGTCGCAGACATAAGTCTTGCTGATTGGGGCCGTAAGGAAATTCGCATGGCCGAACACGAGATGCCTGGTCTCATGGCATTGCGTGAAGAATATGCCGGCAAGAAACCTCTGGCCGGTGCCCGTATTGCTGGCTGCCTGCACATGACCATTCAGACGGCTGTATTGATCGAAACACTGGCTGATCTTGGTGCGGATATTCGCTGGTCATCGTGCAATATTTTTTCGACTCAGGATCATGCGGCGTCGGCGATTGCAGCCGCTGGCATTCCTGTTTTCGCCTGGAAAGGTGAGACAGAGGAAGAATTCGACTGGTGTATTCACCAGACCATCAAAGGTCCTGATGGCTGGGTACCCAACCTCATTCTTGATGATGGTGGCGACCTGACTGTCATGATGCACAATGACTATCCAGAACTGATGGCTGGCGTTAAGGGCCTGTCAGAGGAAACCACAACAGGTGTCCATCGTCTGGTTGAAATGGCCAGAGAGGGCACACTTAAAGTGCCTGCTATCAATGTCAATGACTCAGTTACCAAGTCAAAGTTTGACAATCTCTACGGTTGCCGAGAATCATTGCTTGACGGCATCAAGCGTGCAACTGATGTCATGGTTGCCGGCAAGATCGCTGTTGTCCTCGGCTATGGCGATGTCGGAAAAGGTTGCGCACAAGCGTTCCGCGGCATGGGGGCGACGGTATGGGTCACTGAAGTCGATCCTATCTGTGCATTACAAGCTTCCATGGAAGGCTACCGAGTCGTCCGCATGGATGATGTAGCGGATCAGGTGGATATCGTCGTGACTGCAACCGGTAACGTCAATGTCGTTACGCACGATCACATGAAAGCGCTGAAGAACGAATCCATCGTGTGCAATATCGGACACTTTGATAACGAGATCGATGTTGCTGGTCTTCGTCAGTACACTTGGGAGAACGTCAAACCTCAAGTGGATCAGATTATCTTCCCTGATGGCAAACGCATCACTTTGCTCGCTGAAGGTCGACTGGTCAACCTTGGTTGCGGAACCGGGCATCCTAGTTTTGTCATGTCTGCATCTTTTACCAATCAGGTGTTGGCGCAGATCGAGTTGTGGGAGCGTAGTGATCAGTACTCAGTGGACGTCCATGTACTGCCAAAAGAGCTGGATGAGAAAGTAGCCACACTGCATCTGCAGAAGATCGGTGCGCAGCTTACCGAATTGTCAAACGAGCAGGCGGGTTATCTTGGTCTGAGCCAGACGGGTCCGTTCAAACCGAACCATTACCGCTACTAAAAATAGTTAGCTCCGCGGAGTTTCTACTCCGCGGAGCTAATAACTATTTGGCTGACTGTGCCTTTGAGAAGGCATTGGCTCAACACATCAGCTATCAGGAATTGAACCTTTGCAGCCGCATGTTGATTATTACTTCAGCCTGACCTCACCCTGGAGCTATCTTGGGCATGAGCCGCTGTTGGAAATTGTCGCTCAGACGACATCGACCATCACGCCTTTCGAGGTGTCATTTCGCAAAACCATTTTTAGCCAAACCGGTGGTTTGCCAGTCCACAAACGTGCACCGCAGCGTCAGGCTTACCGACTACAGGAACTGGCTCGTTGGCGTGACTATCTAGGGGTTGAGCTGAACGTCCACCCCAAGCACTGGCCGAATGATGAAACCGTTGCCGCCAATATGTTGATCGTACTGCGCGAAACCCATTCCATCGATACAGCACTCAGGTTTACGGGACGAATCATGCGTGGTGTATGGGCTGAAGACCGGGATATTGCTGATAAAGAAACTTTGATAGAAATCGCGAATGAAGCGGCGATCGACGGTGCAGCCGTAATAGATGAAGCTGCAGATCCAAAATGGGCCGAAATACGAACTGCGCAAACCGAGGCGGCTGTCGAACGTGGTGTGTTCGGTGCGCCATCGTATTGTGTTGAAGAGCAAATCTACTGGGGTCAGGATCGGCTTGAGTTCGTTAGCCGGCATTTGAAAAACGTGGCTAAAGCGGACGCCTCTGTTTAATCGCTGATCGGCAGACAAATTGACAGTGTGCGAAAGCTCGGATTTTTTTCGCGAGTTTTTTAACGATCAATGACTACTGTTCAAGCGTTCTTGTTCCAGAGTCTGTTCGTGAGTACTGATCTGCTTGGCCAGCAAATCGATGTGTTGGCGTAACACATAAAGCTCATAGGCGTAGCCCAGAGGCACTTCTACCGTTCTCACTTCGTCTTCAATTTTATCCAGATTGGCCAGGCACAGTTCGAGATTGCTTTCAGTCGCCAGCTCGTTTGCGCTCTGGTCAATAAGTTGTATCTCGTCGTACCATTTGTATATCTTCTTGCGTACGGTCCAGCGGTAGGTAGGTGGCAGAATCTTGAACAGCGGTATCAGTAGTGCAAGGAGCGGGACCAGCATTACTTTGAGTCGATCGACCAGGGTCGCTGCCCAGAATGGCAAGTAACGCTGTAGAAACGGTGCACCTGATTTATAGAAACGCCGTGCTTCAGAGCTGATTGGAAAGTCGACAAACGCATCACTTGGAAACTGACCTGCTTTTGAAAATAAAGTGGATTGCGAAAACAGTCTGGCGCTGATCTGCAAAAGTAAATCATTGAGCGCCGGGTGTAGATCGTTGTGTGCAACCAGGGTGGCCGCCGCTGATATCAAGGCGACGTCTTGTGGCGGTATATTGCCGTGCAAGTCAATGACGCCTTCGGGCAAAACCATACTGGATAAATAAGGTAGGCGCTTTGCATAAGCAGGCGCGCGCCGAAAATTCAGTAATTCTGCCTCTGTTTCACTCAGCATGGCTTGAATGCTGGCGGCGTTGTGGGAACCAACACTGAAAATAACATCCAGTTGGTTTTGTCTGAACGCATTGACTGCATCCATACCACTAAGCCCAAAAGTCTCTACATTGGTGTTATCGAGTTGGTTGTCAGCCAGTATCGCGTTGGCAACAGATCGGGTACCACTGCCTGTTTGACCGACGGCTATTTTGGCGCCCTCCAGCTGGTTTAACTGTTCAACACCGCTATCCTTGCGCACGAATACCCAAACCGGTTCAAAGTACAAACTGCCCAGGGCCTGTAGTTCGGGATGATCTGTGCTTTCAACGACGCCACTTTGGACGAAAGCCACATCAGCTTGATTGCTGTCGAGCAAGTCGATATTTTCTATCGAGCCACTGGTTTCCAGAATAGTGAGTTCTATTTTTTCTTTTGCCAGTTCTCTTTTGAATTGCTGCGCGTACGCATAATACGCACCGTCTGTACGACCGGTCGCAATGGTCAGGGTATCGGGCGGGGCGGGCTGCACAAACTGGTAAGTAAAAAAGAACGCTGCAGCTGTGAGTAACAGAGCACCGCCGTAAACTTTTAGCGTGTCGGAAAGGCTACGAGTTTTTTTGGTTTGCTGTGGCGTGCTGGGGGCTTGTTCCCGAGATTCGTACTTTTTGGCGTACACAGGATGCAAAGCCTTTGTATGATCAAGTTGAACGGAGTATATAACCGTTCGAAAAAAAAGCCGGACGACGATTCCAGAGCTCAGACGTGTGACAATGATGCCTATGCGCTACGCACTGATCATCCCGGCCTGGAATGAGGCTGACTTTCTCGGCAAGACCCTCGATGGCGTTAAGGTGGCAATGGCCAAGCTCGCTGCAGAGTCTGTGTATCGAGGGACCTTGGTCGTAGTAGATAACAATTCCACTGACGACACTGCTGCGATCGCGGAAGCGTTCGGTGCCACGGTGGTGTTCGAACCGTATAACCAGATCGCGCGGGCGCGAAATGCCGGTGCCAGGTCAATTGATCCGGCAATCGAGGCATTAATTTTCCTCGACGCGGATTCCTTGTGCTCGGAGACACTTTTGCGTGCCGCACTTGATCGCCTCGCCAGTGGCGAATTGGTCGGGGGAGGGTCGATCATCGCACCCGACAAACCTGTCCTCGGCAGTGCCTTGCGAGCGATATCTGGCTGGAACTGGCTTTCGCGTCGCGCGCACCTAGCTGCAGGCTGTTTTGTCTTCTGCCGGCGCGATGCCTTTGATGAAATTGGTGGTTTCAGTGACAAGGTTTATGCGGGTGAGGAACTCTTTTTGTCTCGTCAGCTAAAACGCTGGGGTAAAAAACGGGGTCAGTTATTTCGAATTCTGGATGTCGATCCGGTCGTCACCTCGGTGCGCAAGATCGAATGGTATGGGCCGATGCAACTTCTGGCTCAGACCTTGTTGATTCTGATCCCAGGTGCTCTTTTCAGTCGTCGTTTGTGCCGCATGTGGTACGACAAGGGGACCCCGAGAGACGCCTCGAGAGGCTCCCCGAAAAGCTCCTAGAAACACTTCTGAAGGCGCGGCGTAGTGCCGATCTGAGCGAAAAATGCGCCTGCGGCCACAATACAGGGTGGTCAGACGCACGATTCGACTGGGTTCCCTGCTTGCGCTCGGCGTATAATAAGGTTTTTCCACGCAGTGCCCTCCATGACGAAAAAAGTATTCATCAAGACACACGGTTGTCAGATGAACGAGTATGACTCGGCGAAGATGCTCGATGTGCTCGCTGAGAACGAGCCTGTTGAGGCAACCAATGATCCAGCGGAAGCAGACATTCTGTTGCTCAATACGTGCTCGATCCGCGAAAAGGCACAGGAAAAGGTTTTTTCCGAGCTGGGACGCTGGCGCCCACT
>CAYULV010000016.1:0-4615 GCA_964445655.1 uncultured Granulosicoccaceae bacterium
ACGCTATCAAACACCTGAAAAACTTGACGAGTACATTGAGAAATACCGAGTTGACGACTGGGTTGGTTTGCATCGAAAATTGTCCCGGCAGAACCGCCCTGAAAATCCTGACTTGCCGACGCTGGAAGCCTGGCGTCCGACAACCCAGCCACCTTCGGAGCAATTCATCTTTGTACGTAATCCTTACTTTCATCGAGTCGATGAAAATGGAAAGCAATTGCCCTACGTCGACAAAATCCAGCTTGGTGTGAGTTCATCGGAAATCATTGCCGCGAAAACCGCCACCGGTGAGAGTGATTTGCAAGGTGTCGGCCTCGGGCTTCCAGATTTTACTTTGATCAAGGAAGGTGAGAATCGTTTCCCGATCAAGGTGAGCTTGTGGCGCAAAACACAAGGGTCAAGCGTAGCGTTGTATCCCAACCTGACATGTCTGGACGAAGTATGGCGAAGCTTGTTTCAGGACGTGCGGGTACGTCGCGCAATGTCACTTGCCATTAACCGTCGTGAGATAAATCAGGTGCTGTATTACGGCCTGGCGCATGAGAGTGCGGATACCGTATTACCCGACAGCCCTTTGTACAAGCCAGAGTACTCTTCGGCCTGGACGGAGTATGACCCAGAGCAGGCTAACCGCTTGCTTGATGAGGTTGGCCTGACAAAACGCGACGCAAGTGGCACGAGGATTCTGCCTGATGGCAGGCGGGCGGACATAACGATTGAATCGGCCGGTGAGAGCACCTTGGAAACAGACGTGCTGGAATTGATTACCGATCATTTCCGGGAGATCGGTATAGCGTTGTTTGTACGTGCTTCGCAGCGCGATATTTTTCGTAGTCGGACGATGGCCGGTAATGTGACAATGTCTGTCTGGCAAGGGCTGGATAATGGCTTGGCCTCCGCTGATATGCCGCCCGTTCAACTTGCGCCGACGAGCAATGATCAGTTGCAGTGGCCGGTATGGGGTCTGCACCACATGTCGGGGAAAACACAAGGTCAACCCTGTGACTTGCCAGCGGTAATGGAGTTGCAAGCTCTGCTTGAGCAATGGATGAACTCTGTAAGTACTGAGCAACGTCGAGAAATTTGGGATCAGATGCTCGCATTGTATTCTGATCAGGTTTTTTCCATCGGCACTGTCAATGGTGGACTACAGCCGTTGGTTCGGTCTTCGCGCTTACGCAATATTCCTGAAAGCGGTTTGTATGGTTTTTCACCGACCAGTTATCTTGGTGTCCACATGCCCGATACTTTTTGGTACGAGAAGACGTAACGATGCCGAGTTACATCATGTGGCGGATCATCACGATGATCCCGACATTGTTGATCATTTCCGCGCTGGTATTCACGATCATCGAATTGCCTCCGGGTGATTATTTCGAGAGCTATGTGGCGGAACTTCGCGCCATGGGTGAGTCCGCTGACCTGGCGGAAATCGAAGAGCTCAAGGAGCGCTATGGTTTTGATCAACCGATGATAGTTCGCTATTTTCATTGGGTGACCGGCATGCTCGTTGGTGACTTCGGTTATTCCTTTGAGTACAGGCTGCCGGTTAACGAAGTCGTTGGTGACAGGCTTTGGTTAACCATCATGGTGTCTGTTGTGACTATCGCTTTTACCTGGCTGATAGCCTTTCCAATCGGTATTTACTCTGCCACTCATCAATACAGTTGGGGCGACTACGGGCTGACCTTCGTCGGCATGATTGGTATCGCCGTGCCGAATTTCATTCTCGCCCTTGTGATGATGTACCTGGCCAATATCTGGTTCGGTACCTCCATCGGACATTTGATGGATCAGCAGTATTTCAACCAGCCGATGTCATGGGATAAATTTAAATCGATACTCGAACACTTGTGGATACCGGTGTTGATTATCGGTACGGCAGGCACGGCGGCAATGATTCGACGTCTACGAGCAAACCTGCTTGATGAATTGCGCAAACAATATGTGGTTACTGCACGGTCGAAAGGTCTGAAGCCAATGAAGGTGTTGACCAAGTATCCGTTGCGGATGGCTTTGAACTTTTTCATCTCTGATATCGGTTCGATCTTGCCAGCGATTATCTCTGGCGCTGAAGTTACCGCGATCGTGTTGTCGCTTGAAACAACCGGCCCGATGTTGATCAAGGCTTTGCAAAGTCAGGATATGTATCTGGCTGGGTCCTTCCTGATGTTTCTGGCCTTCCTGACAGTTGTGGGTGTGCTGGTGTCGGATATTGCATTGGCATTGCTGGATCCGCGTATCCGCTTTGGTGCGGGGCGACATAAATGAAGTCGCCATTGCCAGAATCAGGTGCGCCTCTTGAACACTATGTGTCCGAGGCGCCCTATGATCCACAAGCAGCTGAGGTTGCAGACGGGCATGAGGGGCCGTTGGCCCACGCCTCGCAGATGCGTCTCATGTGGTGGTACTTCCGTCAGCACAAAGTGGCCTTGGTATCCGGCATTTTTCTGATAATGATCTATCTCTCGATTCTTGTCAGTGAGATTCTCGCGCCGTATAACTTGCATACCCGCCATACCGAGTTCATCTACGCACCTCCTGCCTCGGTGCATATTTTTCGCGACGGCAAACTGGTTCGTCCTTACACCTACGGTCAAGTCATGACACTTGACTTGACAACTCTTCGGCGTAATTACTCTGATAACAAAGATGATATTCAACCGATAAGATTCTTCTGTCGTGGTGATTCCTACAAATTCTGGAATCTGATTGAAACGGACGTCCACGTGGTATGCCCGGCTCAAGGGGGGCATCTGTTTTTGCTCGGTACCGATCGCCTTGGGCGTGATGTGTTATCGCGTATCATTTACGGCGCCAGAATATCGCTGACTATCGGCATTCTGGGTGTGATGCTGAGCTTCGTGTTAGGTATTGTTATCGGTGGTATTGCCGGCTATCGCGGAGGTGTCTTCGATATGCTAGTGCAGCGTATGACAGAGGTGCTGCAGTCAATTCCAAGCATTCCTTTGTGGATGGCATTGGCCACCATCATTCCGTTAACCTGGAGTCCCATTCTGGTTTATGTGGGAATCACTGTCATTCTCAGTCTGCTTGACTGGACAGGGCTTGCGCGCGCAGTGCGTTCAAAGTTGCTTTCGCTGCGTGAAGAAGACTATGTACTCGCCGCACAACTGTTGGGTGCCAAAAGTGGACGGATCATTGGTCGTCATCTTGTTCCTGGATTCATGTCGCATTTGATTGCCAGCGCGACCTTGACCGTGCCAGGAATGATTCTCGGTGAGACGGCATTGAGTTTTCTTGGCATCGGTTTGCGACCACCACTCACCAGTTGGGGGATTCTGCTGACCGAGGCCAGGAGTATCAATATCATCGCCTTGTATCCGTGGCTGCTTTACCCGGTAGTCCCTGTCATCCTGGTTATTCTGGCTTTCAATTTCCTTGGCGATGGATTGCGCGATGCGGCAGATCCATACAAGTAGTGCCATACCACTTCCTATAAAGAGCGGGGACACGCCATGAGTCAGCTTGATGGTGCACGGATACTCATGTATAGCCACGATACGTTCGGTCTCGGACATTTGCGCCGTTGCCGAACTATCGCGCATTCGTTGGTAGAGAATTACAGCGGACTGAGCGTACTGATCATTTCCGGTTCTGCAATCGCTGGTGCCTTTGATTTCCGAGCGCGCGTTGACTTTGTCAAGATACCCAGTGTCATCAAGCTGCGTAATGGCGAATACACCTCTCTGGACAAGCATATCGATTTGAGCGAAACGATTCGCATGAGAGAGTCGATCATTCGACATACGGCTGAATCCTTCAGGCCTGACATCTTCATTGTCGACAAGGAGCCGATGGGCTTGCAGGGTGAGATTACCGATACATTGGCTTATCTGAAATCGATTGGTACTACGCTGGTGCTTGGCTTGCGTGACGTCATGGATTCACCACATTTGCTGGCGGCCGAATGGAAGCGCAAAGCATTGGTACCCAAGATCGACAAGACCTATGACCACATCTGGATCTACGGCCCGGAGAATTTTTATAACCCGATGATCGGTATCGACATCACACCAGCAATGCGTAAGCGAATGAGCTTCGTCGGTTTTCTCAAGCGCCAGGCTTTGCACGAGGACTTGTCGGCGCATAAACAGGAAGGTGACTATATCCTGGTTACAACTGGTGGTGGTGGCGATGGTGTTGCCTTGATTCAGGATGTGTTAGGCGCTTATGAAGGTGATCCAACCCTGCAGCATAAGGCGTTTGTTGTGCTGGGGCCTTACATGCCTGGTAAAGAACGTGGTGAGTTGCTGGCCAGAGGTGAAGCACTGGCTAATGTAGAAGTTATCGATTTCGATTCCCGCATGGAGGAATTGATCTCGAGTGCTCGCGCGGTTGTGTCAATGGGAGGGTACAACACCTTCTGTGAAATTCTGTCGTTTGACAAGCCGGCGCTCATTGTCCCGCGTACTGTTCCGCGCGAAGAGCAATTGCTACGCACGCAGAGGGCATCGCAGCTTGGTATGGTTGATATGTTGTTACCCGAGGATGCCAGCGATCCGATGAAAATGAGTGCGGCACTTAAAGCGCTTCCGGATACACCCAAGCCGTCACAACGCGCTACCAGGATTGAACTCAACGGGCTTGAAAA
>CAYULV010000016.1:4715-26939 GCA_964445655.1 uncultured Granulosicoccaceae bacterium
ATACACCCAAGCCGTCACAACGCGCTACCAGGATTGAACTCAACGGGCTTGAAAATGTATCGGAACTGGTCAGTAAGCTGTATGGCGAAAGAGTAAAAAAAAAACTTGGGCGTCGAGCGGAGACCGTGCAGTCGGCGTGACTGGCAGCCAGGAGTTGGCTCCCGGATCGGCTCCCGGATCGGCGCCTTGTATCGTTCGGCGTAAGGTCGTTGTCGTGCTGAAAGGGTATCCGAGGTTATCGGAGACCTTCATCGCTCAGGAGATACTGGGACTTGAAAACGCTGGTATCGACATTGCCATCGTATCCCTGCGACGTCCTACCGATCACACTCACCATGCTGTGCATGACGAAATACGAGCGCCAGTAACTTACTTGCCTGAGTACCTGCATGAGGAACCGCTACGTGTGTTGCGAGGACTTTTCTCGCGTGCAACAAGGCCTGGATTTTTCAAGGCATTGCGGAATTTTCTGCGCGATTTTTCCCGCGACCTGACACGTAACCGAATACGGCGGTTTGGTCAGGCGGCCGTATTAGCCAATGAATGGCCTGATGATGCCCATTGGCTGCACGCGCATTTTATACATACGCCTGCTTCTGTAGCCGCCTACGCCAGCACTATGCGTGATATCCCCTGGACGGTATCTGCACATGCCAAGGATATATGGACCTCACCTGATTGGGAGCTTGGCGAAAAGCTTGCTCGGGCAAATTGGACAGTGACTTGTACGGGTGTTGGTCATCAACATTTGCAGTCGCTGGCGCCGGATGCATCACGTGTTCATCTGAGTTACCACGGGCTTGATCTGGAACGCTTCCCCCCATTTGAGCGTCCTGAGTCGCATCGGGATGGACAGCTTGCAAACGACCCTGTGCAGATTCTCAGCGTCGGACGCGCAGTCGAGAAAAAGGGCTATGACACTTTGCTCCATGCGCTTGCTCTTTTACCATCGACCTTGCATTGGCGTTTTTTACATATAGGCGGTGGTACTGAATTGAACCGTTTGAAGTCACTTGCCGAGGAACTGAAGCTTGATGAAAAAATCACGTGGATGGGTGCCATGAGTCAAGCGGAGGTACTGGACAACTACCGGAGCGCTGATGTGTTCACGCTTGCCAGCAAGGTAAGCGATGACGGTGATCGCGATGGCTTGCCTAATGTGCTGGTCGAGGCCGCAAGCCAAAGACTTTGCTGTGTAGCGACTGCCGTCTCGGGGATTCCGGAACTATTTGATGAAGACAACAGCCTGTTGGTTGATCCTGAAAATCCTGCGGTGCTTGCAGCGGCGCTTACCCAGGCGATCGAGTCACCGCAGTTGCGAAACCAGCTTGGTACGGCTGCCGAGGAAAAAGTACGTAGCACGCTAGATTATCGAGACAGTATCGAGCAATTGGTCCAACTGTTTGAAGCAGAATGGAGCACCGTGACTTGATGGAACAGACCCGTCCACTGCGAGTGTTGTTTTATGTTCAGCATCTACTTGGTATAGGCCACTTGATGCGGGCACGCAGAATCGCTGTAGCGCTGCAAAACGATGCATTCGAAGTGACATTGGTAACAGGCGGATTACCGGTGCCTGGTTTTGAGCATTCAGGTGTCGATCAGGTCGCCTTGGCACCCATCGCCATTCGTGATGGTGACTTTGGCAGTCTGCTCGATAGTGACGGTGAGGTTATTGACTCAAGTTTCAAGGAGCGTCGTAAAGATCAGCTGTTGAGCGTGTATCAAGCTTTGCAGCCCGATATCGTTATGCTTGAAGCTTACCCCTTTGGTCGACGACAGGTACGTTTCGAACTTGTACCACTGATTGAAGCGATCAAGGCCAGCAAGCCGCAACCGATCCTCGTCACCTCACTGCGCGACATTGTGCAACGTCGGAGCAAGCCTGGCCGTGATGAAGAAACCGCACAATTGGTCAATCAGTATTTTGACAAGGTGTTGGTGCATGGCGATCCAGCGTTTGCCACCTTGGATGAATCGTTTCCCTATGCAAGTGATATCGCTGACAAGATTGCCTACACAGGTTTGGTGTGTGCCACTCCACCAAAACCAGGTGGTCAGCGTTTTGATGTCGTGGTGTCCGCTGGCGGTGGGGCGGTTGGAGCGAAGTTGGTCAAGGCATCCGTGAGAGCGGCAGAACTGTTACCCAAGCTTCGCAGCTGGTGCGTGGTTACCGGACCGCACATGCCTGACGATGATTTTGCAGAGATTGTGGATAGCGCTCCTGCGTCTGTCACCGTTGAACGTTTCAGACCTGACTTCACGCGCCTCGTTGCACAAGCTCAGGTGTCGGTGTCTCAAGCGGGTTACAACACCGTCAGTGATGTTCTGCAGGCTCGGTGTCGTGCTGTTCTGATTCCCTACAGCGCTCATGGAGAGACTGAACAGTCCGACAGAGCGACGCGTTTACAACGGCTGGGGCTGGCCACGGTGCTGGCTGAAAGTAGCTTGTCAGGTGACGAGCTTGCATCAGCCATAAGCACGATCTTATCCCCGGAATCCTCACTTGCGACAGCAACAATCGATACCGATGGTGCCGCCGGTACCGGTAAGATTCTGCGTAAACTCTTCAATGAACGAGAAGCCTGATAGCAATCGAAACAGCCTGTGGAATTGATTCCCTCAGGGGATATCTGCAAGCCCACCTCGCGCGAAAAGATATGGACACGGACAACGACCCTTGGGACTTATTGAATGCTGAGTTTGACGCTTGGGCAGCATCCGGGCGGCCAGCGACACTTTGGTGGCGTGACGATGATGCAAGTGCGTCAGGACCCAAGCTTGAGCGCTTGATCGAGCTATCAGCCCCTGCCGGCATTCTGCTGGCCGTCATACCGGCGCGTCTACAGTCTGATCTGATCAAGGCCCTGGACTCGGCGCCGCACGTTCAGGTGGCGCAGCACGGCTATGCCCATATCAACCATGCGCCAAGGGGGCAGGGGCTTGGTGCCTGGGAGTTGGGAATGCATCGGGGGGTGGAGGCGGTCATGACTGATATTGACGCGGGTCGCGAGCGGCTCGCAACGAGTTTTGCAGAACGGTTTCTGCCGATCGTCGTTCCGCCCTGGAATCATATCGACCCGACCCTATTGAATCACTTAGCCAGTCGCGGTTACGCCGGGGTGTCGGCATTTGGTCCGCGTGTCGATGCCGAGCCTGCGCCAGGGCTAACGGTTGTCAATGCTCACTGCGATCCTATTCGTTGGAAGACGGGGGCCGAGTTTCGCGGAGATGGCAAAACGATTGCGCAATTGCTGGAACATTTGCAAGCTCGTCGAACCGGACAGGTCGATGTCCATGAGGTAACCGGGTATCTGACTCATCACATTGATCTCGATCCACCGGCTTGGGAATTTAGCGCTCGTCTTGCGCAGGCAGTGCAGGACCACCCAGGTGCCGCCTGGGTGGCACCGAAGGAAGTATTCAGGATTAGCCGATGAGTGAGGCATTTGTTCGAACTGCAACAGAACGGGATATCGATGCGATCTGTTCCTTGTTGCACAGCAAAATGAACTCCCGAATTCCCGAAGCGCGCTGGCGTCAGCTCATGACCTATCAATGGCTGGCGGACAAACCGGATTTTGGCCGAGTGGTGGAATCCGACGGCCGTGTTCTTGGTTTTTGCGGCATGGTGTATGCGGATCGTCTGATTGGCGACAATGTGCATGATCGGGTTGAGGAGCGGATTGTCAGCATGAGTTCCTGGTACCTGGACAAATCTCTGCGCGGACAAGGTTTAGGCAAAAAAATGCTGGTGTCATCGCTTGCTGACCCCAATCTGACCTATGCGACCCTGACCAACTCGAGAAAGCCTTTGGGAATTGTGGAGTCCATCGGGTTCAAGGTGCTGGAGGATCATCGCTATGTCTGGAAGAAGAGCGACGGCCAAGCCCCTGTGCGCCCGGAGCCTGTGATTCTTGATGATTTCGATGCTATTCGGACACGGGTCGAAGCGCATCAACGCAAGATAATGGATGACATGCGGGGGTTTTCATTGAAACCCATTCTGATCGAGTCGAAAGTGGGTCAGTCGCTACTGTTCCTATCGATCAAATCCAAGGGCGAGGATGTATTGTGGTTCGACGTAATGTACGTCAGTAATCCGCAGGTGTTCGTGGATGGTGTACAGAGCCTGATCCATCGACTCTTGCCCAATACGCCCGCTGTTCTGGCGGTCGATGGCAGATTTCTCAAGAAGCCCCCCGCTGATGCTATCCGAGAACAATTGCCGGTGGGGCGCTATTACTTTGGAGAGCGGGTTGCTCGCAAAGACATCGATAATCTTTACAGTGAGTTGCAATTACTCGATCTCAAGCTGGACTGAGCAAAAGCCTGGAAAACTGCGATGTACTGCGGGTCGGACTTATCGCCGCCCGACGTTGCGGGCGACGTTTTGGAGATTACTAGCGGCAGGCGCCAACCAGTCGGTGAGTACTGTTTGAACTTACCACTGCAATCTTCTCTGTTTGTACGCAGGCGTATTCACAAGAATCCTGAACAGCTTCAAGCATTTTCTGCGATTCGATGGCAAAACCCTGAAACATGAAACGTGTTTCTGACCATGGGCGATCGAGCTCTGATACATACATGCCGACTTCCAATTGATTGCGGTGCAACCAGCGGCTTTCCGGAACGATACGTGTGGCAACAGCAGCTTCAGGACGAATTTTTTTCTTGTTGGCTTTTTGCTTCAGAAACATCTTGTCACTCCCTTGTCGGGTAATCCCGATCTTGTTTTTGTTTGGGCCAGTGGGGTTTGGCTTGGGAAGTAATGTAAGCGTTAAAAATCGCCTTCGCCACCCCTTTGACAGCGGTTCGAGGGCTGCTTCAAGTTTTCCTGTCAAAAAGCCATGAAAATGCCAAATGGTCCTCGTTGACAAGCCGTCGAATGCTTGACTCGAGCCGAATGCCATCGAAAAAAAGGCCAGAAAAACACTGTTTTGTCATTTTGATGACGATATCAATGGCTTAGCCGAAGTGAGGCCAGGGTTTTACACGACTTGTCCACAGTTTGTCAGAGGTTTGTTCGCCGGTTTATACCCAGTGGAATAAACGGTAACCACAACATCTGGTGCATAAATTGTAAAATCACCCCACATATAGTGTTTGACGCATTGACCAGGAGATTGACACAAGGCTACACTGCGCGGCCGCTGTCGATATCGAGTGAGACCCGGTTCACACTCCTGACCGGCAGGCGCTCGCCGTATTGCTGATCAGTGGCATTTTTTTCAGAGCCAACTAGGCTCAATCACAAGATATAGCGTAGAGAGCACTGCACAAGCACTATATGTGGTGGTCCCTGTTCGACTTACCTCTTAATATAAATCGGAGAAGCAGGATTAGATGAGCACTGTTGACGTACTGGCCCTGGATGATGCCGATGCGAAGCACGCCCTTGGACGTTTGCCCTTGCAAGAGACGTCGTTGGACATATGGGACAAGAAGTATCGCCTCAAGACCAAGGATGGCGATAGTGTTGATCACACGATCAACGATACCTTTGAACGGGTGGCGCGCGCACTGGCTGAAGTCGAGCGCACTGACAGCGAGCGCAAGCATTGGTACGAGCAATTTGTCTGGGCTCTGGAACAGGGTGCGATTCCGGCAGGACGCATAACCTCCAATGCCGGTGCACTCGAGCACAAGCCCGCCACCTCGACCATCAACTGTACGGTCTCGGGTACGGTTGAGGATTCCATGGACGATATTCTCGGTAAGGTGCATGAAGCTGGCCTGACGCTAAAAGCAGGTTGTGGGATCGGCTACGACTTCTCGACGCTTCGACCACATGGCGCCTATGTTTCCGGGGCGGGTGCCTACACGTCGGGCCCTCTATCTTTCATGGATATCTTTGACAAGATGTGCTTCACCGTGTCTTCTGCTGGTGGCCGTCGTGGCGCACAGATGGGCACCTTTGATGTGCGGCATCCTGACGTGCTCGAATTCATCAAGGCCAAGCGTGAAGATGGTCGCCTGCGCCAATTCAACTTGTCTCTGTTGATCACGGAAGATTTCATACAAGCGGTCAAGGCCGATGAACAATGGCAACTCGCTTTCCCGATCCGTCAAAAGGAACTCGATGAAGGTGAGATTTCGGTCGATGATCCGGATCAGGTCGTTTGGCGGGATTGGCCGTCACACAAGGGTATTGTTGTCAATGAAGAAGGGCTTGTTGCCTGCCGTATTTATCGTACCTTGCCAGCACGTCGCCTGTGGGACCTGATCATGGCCTCCACCTATGATTTTGCCGAGCCGGGTTTCATCCTGATCGACAAGGTCAATGAGATGAACAACAACTGGTTCGACGAAAGCATTCGTGCAACCAACCCCTGTGGTGAACAGCCACTTCCGCCTTATGGCGCTTGCCTGCTTGGTTCTGTCAATCTGACTCGTTTTGTTCTTGACCCGTTTACTGACAAAGCCCGATTCGACTGGGAACGTTTCAACAAGACTGTCGATATTTTCACGCGCATGCTTGATAACGTTGTTGAAATCAACGGTTTGCCACTTGAACAACAACGTCGCGAAATTCGTCGCAAACGGCGTCATGGCATGGGTTACCTGGGCCTCGGTTCCACATTAACGTTGATGGGGCTGAAATATGGCAGCGAGGAATCTCTTGAATTTACCGAGAAGGTCACCCGCGAACTAGCTGTCACTGGCTGGCGCGCAGCTTTGTCTTTGGCAAAAGAAAAAGGTCCGGCGCCGATCATGGATGAAACCTTTCCGGTCACCGGTGAAATGTTACGTCACCGACCGGAAATGAAAGAGGATGGTTACAAGGTCGGGGATCAGGTGGCAGGTCGTGTCTTGCATGCGCGCTATAGCCGCTATATGCAACGCATTGCCTCTGTTGATAAAGAGCTGGTAGACGAGCTAGCCGAACATGGTGCTCGCTTTACCCATCACAGTTCCATTGCACCAACAGGCACCATTTCACTATCGCTGGCCAATAATGCAAGTAATGGTATCGAGCCAAGCTTTGCTCATCATTATTCACGTAATGTCATTCGTGAAGGGCGCAAGACGAAGGAAAAGGTCGATGTGTTCTCGTTCGAATTGCTTGCTTATCAAGCATTAAAAAACAAGAATGCGATGCCTTATTCGGAAGATCCTGAAAATCAGTTGCCGGATTACTTTATCGCAGCCGATGATATTCAGCCAAAGGATCATGTGTCGGTACAAGCTGCTGCACAGAAGTGGATCGATTCTTCAATATCAAAAACGGCTAATGTACCAACGAATTTTCCGTTTGAAGAATTCAAGGATATCTATATGTACGCCTACGATCAGGGGCTCAAGGGCTGTACGACGTTCCGCTTCAATCCGGAAAATTTTCAGGGTGTTCTCGTCAAGGACGTAGACCTTGAAAATACGGAATATCAATTCACATTGGACGATGGTTCTGTTGTCAGTGTGAAGGGTAATGAAGAAATAGAATACGACGGCGAGACACACACCGCCGCAAACCTGTATGACGCCTTGAAAGAAGGTTACTACGGGAAGTTTTAAGGGGCATTGAGAGCTTAATTAGACACAACCATGAAAATCACAAAGAAAATTGTTGGCTATAGCGTCAACAAAAACGATGATGCCGATGCGGCACCCACTTTGGCGGCTGTAACACCGATTTCAAAGACTGCTGATGTCATTCAGATGCACGAGACGCTCGAGCGTCCGCAAAAGCTGATCGGTTCGACCTACAAGCTTAAAACACCTGAGCATGTGTCATCGCATGCCATGTACATCACAGTCAATGACATCATCCTCAATGAAGGGACTGAACACGAGCTCAGACGCCCGTTCGAAGTTTTCATCAACTCGAAAAACCTCGAGCATTACCAGTGGATTGTTGCATTGACATTGATCATGTCAGCGGTATTTCGCAAAGGCGGGGATATCACCTTCCTCGTTGATGAGCTTCGTTCCGTGTTCGACCCACGTGGTGGTTACTGGAACCAGGGAAAATACAGCCCTTCGATCGTGGCCGAGATAGGCGATGTCATCGAGCGTCATCTGATCGATATCGGCATGCTCAAAGGCGCGGAAATGGATGAACACCAGAAGCAGCTGATCGCCGACAAAAAGGCGGAACTTGAGACCAAATCAGCCTCTGCAAATTTGACTGGAGGCGAGGGTGCATCTGGCAATGAAGGTGGCGAAGACTCCTGGGCGGCTAATGCAACCCTGTGCGCCAAGTGCAACAACAAAGCGGTCGTTCTGCTCGATGGTTGCCAGACGTGCATGAATTGCGGCGACTCCAAGTGTGGCTGAGCCAAAAGGATCAACAAACATGAAATGCCGTGCCTGTCACTCGTCAATGTTGCTCGATCGCTGTGAAGCTGATTCCAAGGCGATGTCCTGTTGGCACCAGTGCCCAAATTGCAAGACCATACGCATGACCAGCGAGCCCGCGTCGATTCCACGAGCGGATGACAAAGCGTATGCTATTGACGCCGATATCTCCGGCAGCTACCACGAGACCTATGTCTTCACATGAGTGAACTACAACTGTCGGCCAAACTGGTCGGTGATGTACGTGCCCTGATTCAGGAGCATGACCCAGCGGCTACTGATCCCGGTGTTGCCTCGCAATATCTTTGTGCCGTGGTAGGTTTTCTGCTCGGCCAGGAGGACATGCCTGAGAATCAGAAAAATGAGGTTCTTGAGCAGCTTGGCGCCTTCATGAAGCATGTCGCCGATGATGTCGATAAACAACGGCAGGCATCAGCACCCCCTCCGCCTCCGCAAGAGGCCTTTGGAATCTGGAAACCCAAAACATGAGCACAGCTACTGCCCGTCACATCCTCGTTGACTCAGAAGCAAAATGTCAGACCCTGATGGACGAGATCAAGGCTGGCGCCGATTTCGCCGACGTCGCCAAGGCCAACAGCAGTTGTCCGTCGAGTCGTGACGGAGGCAGTCTGGGTTCTTTTGGTCGTGGCCAGATGGTGCCCGAATTTGACACTGCCTGTTTTGAAGGCCCGGTTGGTGAAGTGCAAGGTCCGATCAAGACGGACTTCGGCTATCACATCGTCGAAGTGACTGCACGCAGTTAAGCCGCTGCCGTTTGCCGCGCGCTTGAACCTTGTCATTTGCCAATTAAATTGGGTTTGTTGAATTCTTCTGCTACTTTTCTTTAGGTGGCATTTGACGAACTCATAAATTTAAGCGAACGACTGAAGCCCGCGATTGAGCTGGCTGATAACCTCTGGCAGTCTGTTCTTGATTCAAGCTTGACCAGCAGCTCGCTTGTCGGTGGTTTGTTGGGAGGCGCTGCGGTGCTTGGTGGCTTCCTGCTGATTCGTCGTCTAAAGCGCGGCACGCGGCGCAGTACACGTTTGCAGAAGACGCTGGATGCGCTGCCGGATGCGGTGGCGCTGTTCAACCCGAAAGGCCAGTTGACGGCGCTAAACCGCAAGGCGCAGAAGTTGATGCCGCTGGAAATTGATACCTCGGCCTTTCCTGAGACGACTACCAGCGATCTGTATGCCCAGATATCGCCTGATAATCTGGCGATTGAGCGGGCAAGAAATCGCGCGCGTGAGGCATTGAATGATCCGAATGCCACGCTGAACTTTGAAGTGCCAAGCTATGGCCGTCGTGCCTTGTTGGTCAAAGAGCGTATGACCGAGACCGGTGGCGTCGCGATATCCATTCACGGTGGCCCCTCGTCCAACGGGCCTGCGATGAATGACCCCTTGACAGCTTTGCCCAATCGAACCAGTCTCGTCAACGCGCTAGCTCAGCGTTGTAGCCGCACTCGCAATGAACTTGCGCTAATGATTGTCGATCTTCGAAGCTTTCGTCAGATCAACGACTCCTACGGCCGCGCTGCAGGTGATGAACTGTTGAAACAGACCGCCATCTGTTTGCAGCACTGCATGCCGCATGATGCACTGATCGCTCGCACAGCTGGGGATGAATTCGCGGTACTGCTTGAAGCTGATGTTGACCGTAGGAATATTGAGAAAAGGGTGACGCTGCTACTGACCACACTACGCGCTGGCCTGAACGTTCGTAATATGAATGTCCCGGCCCGGGCAAGCGTGGGTATCGCTTATGCTCCAGAACATGGCAATACCGTGTCCTCCTTGCTGAAAGCGGCCGATAGTGCCTGCGCTCACGCCAAACGTCTCGGCAATAACACCCTGGTGGTATTCAATTCCAGCCAGCAGCAGCAGGCCAAACGCCGTCATCAGCTGGAAATCGGTTTGCAACGGGCGGTGGAGAAAAATGAGTTGTCGTTGCAGTACCAACCGCAGATCGACATCAAAAGCATGATGACCTGCGGCATGGAGGCCTTGCTTCGCTGGAAGAGTGCTGAATACGGACGCGTATCGCCCGCAGATTTCATCCCGATCGCCGAGCAGACAGGCATCATCAATCACTTGGGCTCCTGGGTGCTGCGCCAGGCTGTGCAGGACTATCAGCGCCTTGCTCGCTACGGTATGTCGCCAGCGATGATGTCGGTCAATCTGTCGAGAAAACAGTTTGACAATGGGCGAATCGTGCATGAGATAGAAGACTTGCTGAAGGAGACAAATTTCAATCCGGAAAAACTCTGCCTCGAGATAACCGAAACAGCTTTGTTCAGCGATTCATCAAAACTGCGTGACATTTTGCATGACCTGACTTCTCTCGGCACTCGCATTGCCATCGATGACTTCGGCGTTGGCTATTCATCGCTTCTGGAACTTCGGGATTTCCCAATCAGCGAAGTCAAGATTGATCGAGCATTCGTCGCCGATATCGTGACCAACACCAACAGCCAGAACATTGTTGAGGCCATTGTCAGCATTTCTCGCAGCATCGGAGCTGATGTGGTCGCCGAAGGTATCGAAAATCAGGAGCAGTTCGACTTGGTTGCCGAGCTTGGTTGCGATCGCGCGCAGGGCTACTACCTGTGCGAGCCGATGGCTGCGACAACGTTTCCGGATGTCGTTCTGAGCGCCTGATTCGACTGTCACGAATCGTAGCTGCTGCATAGTGGTAGCAAGATTTCCCCTTTACCAACCCTGAGACTCATGTAAGCAATACAATTGCTTTAGAATTCCCTACTTGATGGAATTTGGAGCAATGTGTGTCGATTGATGATGCGTCCAGTAAGGCAGGGGTTGAACTCAAGGGTGGCATGTACACCTTCATGTCGCTCAAGCTCCAGACGGGCGATATGCATGAGATCGATCAGGCAATCGCCGACAAGGTCCAGCAAGCCCCTGGCTTTTTCAAAGACACACCCGTTGTCGTCGATCTGACTCAGCTGGAACAGGAAGAGACCTTACTCGACGGAAAGGCCTTGCTGGACTGCATAAAAAAGCATGCTCTTGTGCCTATCGTGGCGAGTATTGGTGACAAATCTTCACCGTTGGCAGAGTCAATCGCGATACCATTGATCGAGGGCAGCGTGAAGCGATCCGACAAGGGGGAAAAGCGCAAACCGGATGACGGTAAGAGCGGTGGTTCAGGGAAAAATAATCCCGGTGTCGATGCGAAGCCGAGCGACGAACGGACCGAAGCAAACCAGTCAGCCGAGGTAGAGTACGTCGTCAAATCACCCATGTTGATCACCAAACCGGTGCGTTCCGGGCAACAGATCTACGCTCGGGAAACTGATCTCATCATCATGGGGCCAGTCGGGCCGGGTGCCGAGGTCATTGCGGATAACAATATCCATATTTACGGCCCTTTGCGGGGTCGGGCGTTGTGCGGAGTTTCGGGGAATTCGAAAACCCGTATTTTTTGTCAGTCGCTGGAAGCGGAATTGGTATCGGTAGCAGGGAACTACCGCATGCTGGAAACCATTCCGGCGGAACTGCGTGGCAAACCTGCGCAGATCTGGCTGGATAATGACAGGCTCAGCATAGAGCCACTTTAGCAACAACATCTATTTCGGGAGTGGGAGCTTGACCAAGACAATCGTTGTAACCTCAGGTAAAGGTGGGGTCGGCAAGACAACCACCAGCGCCTCCATTGCTACGGGCCTGGCGAAACGCGGCTACAAGACGGTGGTTATCGATTTTGACGTTGGCCTGCGTAATCTCGACCTCATCATGGGTTGCGAAAGACGCGTCGTCTACGACCTTGTGAATCTGGTGAATCAGGAGTCCAGCCTGCATCAGACCCTGATCAAGGACAAGCGCATTGACAACCTCTACATCCTGCCGGCGTCCCAGACACGCGACAAGGATGCGCTGAGTATCGAGGGCATCGCTCGCGTCATGCACAAACTTAAAAAGAGCGAGTTTGACTACATTATTTGCGATTCGCCGGCCGGCATCGAAAAGGGTGCGAAGATGGCCCTGTATTTTGCAGATGAAGCGGTCATTACGACCAATCCGGAAGTTTCCTCGGTACGTGACTCGGATCGTATCCTCGGTATTCTGCAGAGCGAATCGAAACGTTCAAAAATGAATGAAGATCCGGTCAAGGAGCATCTCTTGATTACGCGCTACAACCCGTCGCGTGTGAAAGACGGCCAGATGCTTAGTGTCGATGACATCGTTGATCTCCTGGCTATCCCGCTCCTCGGCATTATTCCGGAGTCCAGCTCAGTGCTGGAGTCCTCCAATGCCGGTAAGCCCGTCATTCTCGACGAAGACAGCGAAGCGGGGCAGGCCTATGCCGATGCCATCGATCGTCTGCTGGGCGAGACAAAGCCACATCGCTTTATGGATGCCAAGAAGAAAGGTATCCTGTCGCGACTCTTCGGATAATCGCTATGGGATTCTTCAAATTCTTTCGTTCCAGATCTGAAGACACGTCGGCCCAGGTGGCCAAGGATCGTCTTCAGGTTCTGATTGCGCATGAACGCACTGGTCGTGATGGCCCGGATTACCTGCCGATGCTCAAGCAGGACATCCTTAATGTCATCAAGAAATACGTTGCTGTCGGGGATGATGCTCTGTCTGTGCAGCTTGAAACTCAGGACGCCTGCGATGTTCTCGAATTGAACATCACACTACCCGAGGAAGGGAACGATACGAAAAGGCCCTCTGCGGAGGCCAAAAAGCGTGCCGCGGAACGACGCGGTAAAGACGCCGTTCTCTAAAAATTTGCAATTCAAGCTGGTCATCGCCATTTGCGATGGCCAGCATCTTTGCTGTTGAACGCCATAAAATTGTGCATGATGGCGCACTATTTGGCGATTTTGGCTGAATATTTCAGCCCTCGCTATGATTTTCTCGGCTCCCCGCCCCTGTCGCCTCAGAAACTGTTGCGAAAATACCACTTGAAGTGAAAATCGCGCTATTCTTGGGTTTCTTGCTAGCCAAGTGTTGTTTCTGTTCTACACTGTAAAACGTGCAGCGTCGCTGCTTCTTGTCCTGTCTTGCATATCGGCAATTTGTTGTTGCATTATTCAGACACGCTGACTAGAGTTGATGCGCTAAACAAACATAAACAGATTTCACAGCAAATATCTGATTGGAGAAAACAACTATGAAATTCACTAAGACAGCTGTCGCGGTAGCAATCGCAGGTATTGCTTCAGCTCCTATGATTGCTTCCGCTGACACAGTATTGTCAGGTGTTGTAGAAATACAGTTAAACGGCTCAGACGCCGACGGTGATGACGGCGATGCTCGTTTTAACGCCGATGACGTCTTGTTCGGTATTCAGGCTGAGCACGCCCTGAACGTTGGCTTGACTGGCTACGGTAGTGTTCGTGTTGATATCAACCGTCTGTCTGATGAAGGCCGAGAAACTATCGACCCGGGTACACCAGGTAACGATGAAGACGATATCGAAATTACACAGTTCGGTGCTGCTGACGCAGTCTATGTTGGTATCAAAGGCGGTTTCGGTGACGTGCGATTGGGCGAAACCCCGGTAGCTGTCGAGCTTGGTCAGGTTGCTAATGACATCTTTGACGTCACTGGTGATATCACTGGTGGTATCAGCTACACAGGTGGCTTCGGTCCCGTTTCTGTTGTTGCCAACTTTTCGCCAGAGCAAAACGAAGACGTTATCGGTATCGGTGGCAAGGTTAGCTTGTTTGGCTTTGGGCTCGCCGCAGGTTTTGAGGAACGCGCGGACGTAGACCGTTTCGCAGTTGGTGCAACCTATGGAATTGCCGGTGTTTCTCTCGGTGCGCACTACTGGACTATCGATGAAGAGGGCGGAACTGCTGGAGATCTGGAATCAGTGTCTGTTCAACTCGGTTACGGATTCGCCGGCGTTTCAGGTGCATTGACAATTTCCGCGGTTGAAGATGATGGCCCAATTGATTCTGAAGCTATTCGTCTCGACTTGAGCTACGGCCTCGGTGGTGGTATGACTGTTAGTTCTCGAATCACAGCTGAATCAGACAACAACGAGCCTGATAATGATCTGACAAGCTGGCGCATCAAGCTCAGCAAGTCGTTCTAAGGAACGTCTTTTCAAGGCAGAAAAAAGCCCTTCTCATAGAAGGGCTTTTTTTTGTTCAAAATTTAGGATCAAGGATCAAGGCGTTGTTTTCATGATCACGATCTTTTTTAGCGTGTTGTCAGTGAATTAAGGACGATTCGCACGCCGCCTACCCGTCCTGCCACTCGTTCTGCTTCGAATCGCGTTGCGTCGTCCTGAACGATGCCAGACAATTTGATAGTGTCTTCGTTAACGGTCGTGACGAGGATGTTGTAGATGGACGTCTGTGAGTTATTTTTCAGAGCTCGTTTCACGGCAAGTGACAAATCGTTCGTGTCATCAACTGTCGTCAAAAAGGGCTCGGTAATTATCGGCTGTCCGAACCCGGAGGTGCAGCCGCCAATCACAAGGGCCAGACCGATCACTAACGACGATACTGGTAAGCGAACAAGTTTTTTCAAGGGGATCTCCTGCTGGATTTAAGTTTGTGAGGTTGGGCCACTACACGTCCGCACAACCCGTCTGCACACAAGTTTAATAGTCGAAAGCACACTGTGGTGCCATATTTCATTTGTTTTCCAAAAAGCCTGAAACAGGTTACAAAACATCAATGCTTTGATCGCCAAACAGGCGCTTTATCGAACACGATCGGAGTCAACCGCGGATCAGAGTAACCATGTGGCCAGCCCCAGGAAAGTGACCAGCCCGACCACATCCGTTACGGTGGTCAAGGCAACCCCGCCGGCCAGTGCCGGATCAATGCCGATTCGGCGCATGATGACAGGCAGCATGGTGCCAGCATACGCTGACATGAGCATATTGACGATCAGCGCCAGACCGATGATCAAGCCGATTTGTTGATCACCAAACCATGCCCAGACCAGTCCCGCGACTATCAACGCCCACAGGCAGCCATTAAGTAGTCCAATGCCAAGTTCGCGGCTGAGCAAGGTTCTGATATTCCGTCGATTTACCTGATGCAGGGCTTGACCGCGTATGACCAGTGTCAGGGTCTGACTGCCCGCAATACCCCCCATGCTGGGCACGACTGACATCAATACGGCCAGTATCACCACGCGATCCAGAGTAGCTTCAAACTGTGCGATCACCCATGAGGCGAGAAGGGCGGTCAACAAGTTGATGCCCAGCCAGACGGCACGTTTCCTGGCACTTTTGACGATTGGGGCAAAGATGTCATCTTCCTGATTCAGACCGGCCATGCTCATGACCGACTGTTCGGCTTCCTCACGTATGACGTCGACAACATCATCGATCGTTACCCTGCCCAGTAGCCGTTTGTTGTCATCAACGACGGGGGCAGAGACTAGGTCATAGTCTTCAAACGTCTTCGCGACATCACTATCGGACATCAGAGCGTGTAACGGATCGACATCCGTACGGCTGACATCGCTGACCACGGTGTCGGGTGATTCGGTGAGAAGCCGTCTTATCGGTAACTCACCACGATAGTGTCCATAGCGATCGGTGACCCAGAGTCTGTCGGTATGTCTTGGCATTTCGCCGCGACGGCGTAAATAGCGCAGTACAACATCGAGTGTCACATCGCCGCGCACGGTTATCGTGTCAAGGTTCATCAGGCCACCGGCACTGTCCTCGGGGTAGGCCATGACTTGATCGAGTCTGTCTCGATCGGTTCGCCGCATTCCGGCGAGTACATCGCGTGTCAGTTTTTCAGGCAGCGACTGTACAAAGTCTGCAAGATCATCAAGATCCAGTTGTCCGGTTGCAGCGCGTAGTTCTTCGACATCCATGTCACGCACGAGGCTCTCGCGCACTTCATCGCCAACCTCCATCAACACTTCACCTTCGACATCAGTGTCAACGAGATCCCATAACACTCGTCGGCGGGAAGGAGGGAGTGATTCCAGCGCGTCGGCGATTTCAGCCGGATGCATGGCTTGCAAAACCTGACGAGCGGCGCTCAAGGAGCCGTCAGTTATGTTCTCCGCCAGTGTGTCGCTTTGTTGGTCAACGTCGTTATCAAGCATGGTTCAACGGCGTCTCAGGCGTCCACTGAGCTGCCGTTGATACGCGCCAGAATAGCCATCCGTTCTTCAACACTATGTGCTTTCATCAATTTGTTGGCTTTTTTCTTCACGGCTGCAAGACGTATTTCCATCAGGCTCCGTTTGACCTCAAGCAACAGGTTTGGGGGCATGCTGAAGTCGGTCAGCCCAAGGCCGAGTAACAGACGTACGAAGCGCGGGTCACCGGCCATCTCGCCACACATGGCAACCGGAATTCCCGCTTTGTTACCCGCTTCAATGGTGTGTCGAATCAGTGACAACACAGCTGGATGCATCGGGTCGTACAGGTAATCAACATGATCATCAACGCGGTCGATGGCTAATGTGTACTGAATAAGGTCGTTGGTGCCTATCGACAGGAAGTCGAGTGCTTCGGCGAACTGCTCGGCGGCAATAGCCGCAGCGGGTACTTCGATCATCGCGCCAATGGGGAGTTGATCGTCGTATTCGACCCCTTCTTCACTTAGTGCCGCCTTGACCGTATTGATCAAGGCCAGGGTTTGATGCACCTCATTGAGATTGGTCAGCATCGGTAGCAACAAACGCGTCGGACCTTTGGCCGAAGCACGCAAAATAGCGCGAAGTTGCGGTATGAATAGCGATGTGTCGTTAAGGCAAAGTCGAATACCGCGCAAACCCATGGCGGGGTTATGAGCCAATGGAGCTGCAGTATTGCCATGAGTCAAAGCACTCATTTGCTTATCACCACCGAGGTCGGCAGTGCGAATCGTCAATGGCTTTCCCTTGAGTGCACGCAAGACCTTGGTGTAGACCTTAAAGTGTTCTTGTTCGGTCGGTACCGTATCGCGATTCATATAAAGAAATTCTGTTCGATACAGACCTACGCCGCTGGCGTTGACGCGTTTCAGGGCTTTTAAGTCCTCTTCAATTTCGATATTGGCTGAAAGATTCAATGCAACACCGTCGAGCGTGACGGCTTCGGTATCGATAAGCTTGGTCAATTCACGTTGCCGTGACTTTATGGCTTTCTGTTTTTGCCGGAAGACCTTTAGCATGTCTTCGGTCGCTTCTGCCAACAGGCTACCGTTGCGACCATCGAGCGTGATCAGCTCTCCTGGCTTGATGTATCTTCGCGCGTTGGACACACCGACAATGGCTGGCAGGCCAAGACTACGTGCAAGGATTGCTGTGTGTGACAGTTGCCCACCGGTTTCAGTGACAAAGCCTGCGACACCATAGTGTTGCAAGTTGACGGTATCTGCCGGGGTCAAATCATCGGCAATGATGATCTGACCTTTTAAATGCTCACCCGCGATACCTGCCTCTGTTTCGCTGTCATCAAGGCCGCGTAGTACCGAATCGATAACATGATTGACGTCATCCATGCGGGTTGCGAGATAGCTGTCTTCCATTGAACCGAAGACCTTGGCCAATTCTTCGCGTTGTTGCTGCATCGCGGCTTCAGCATTGACCATTTCAGATTTGATGATTTCGATCGGGCGTTGTGACAACAGACTGTCATCGAGCATCAGAATATGCGTTTCGATAAAGGCACTGACATCACTTGGTGCGTCCTTTGAGATATTCTCGCGCGCCGTCTCCATTTCTTTTCGGGCGATTTTCAGTGCACGTTTCAGGCGACGTATTTCAGCGGGTATTGCCTTTTTAGACAGACTTCTTGATGTGATGTCGATCTGGTTACGCCGCAGTAAATAGGCATTGCCTATGGCTATCCCCCGGGATACGCCAATACCGGTGAACATCAAGCTCATCGACTTACTCCTCTTCCTCGAAGCGTCTTTCGATCAGATCGACGATGGCATCCAGTGCTTGAGCGGCATCGGGACCTTCGGCATACAGGGTGACTCTGGATCCATGACTGGCGGCCAGCATCATGACACCCATTATGCTCTTGCTGTTGACGCGCTGGCCTTCTTTTTCGATATCGATATCCGCTTCGAAGGTGGATGAGAGTTTGACGAGCTTCGCCGCAGCGCGTGCGTGAAGGCCCAACTTGTTTATGATGTCGATTTCTCGGGATAGCAGCACGGGTTCAGGCCAGTTCGCGATGTCGGATAGACACATTATCGCGTGTGGTGGAAAAGTGTGTCGCCAAACATTCGGTCAGGTAGACACTGCGGTGACGGCCACCGGTACAACCAATGGATATGGTCAGGTATGCGCGATTTTCTGCATCGAACAGCGGCAGCCAGCGAGTCAGAAAATCGCGAATATGTTCGTACATGTCATTAACACCATCGGCATTTTGCAAAAAATCGATGATGGGCTCGTCACGGCCCGTGAACTGGCGTAGTTCAGGCTGCCAGTGCGGATTTGGCAGGCAACGCACATCAAACATGAAATCAGTGCTTGCCGGTGCCCCATGTTTGAAGCCGAATGATTGAAACGTAACACCCAGCGAACTGTTTTCGTTTCCGAGCACATAGTTTCTGATGAAGTCACGCAAATCGTGCAGCGTCAGATTCGATGTATCGATGACGATATCCGCATCGTGCTTGATATTGTCGAGCAGACGCGCTTCATCATCAATCGCACTGATCAAGGGGCGATTACCAGGACCAGAATCACTTGATCTGCGACCGCTGTTTGCGCGATCGATAATTTTGCCGCTTCTCGAGCGGTTGCCTGTGTTGCCACTTAAGGGGTGCTTGCGACGGGTTTCAGAAAAACGTGTGACCAAGGTCTTGCGATCGGTATCCAGAAAAACAACATCAACCTGCAGATCCTCGCGTTGACGCAAGGCTTTGAGCAATGCAGTGAGGTTGTCGGTCGATGCTCGCTCGCTGCGCATATCGACGCCAATCGCTAATTTTCCATAGTGCTCATCCGGGCTGGCAAGAAGATCGTCGATAAGCCCAAGCGACAGGTTTGCTGGCAGATTGTCGATGCAATGAAAGCCCTCATCTTCCAAGGCATGCAAGGCAACGCTCTTGCCGGAGCCCGACAGTCCAGTTACCACGGTCAAACGTTTCATGACGGTTTCATTGCCTTGTTGTTCTTTCATCCTCAAGCATCCTGCATGGCATGTGCTTGCTTTCTGACGAGATCCTCTGACGCGCTGTAACCGCCCTCAAGCAGTATCTGATCTCTTACGGCGGCTTCGATCAAAACCGCGAGGTTTCTGCCGGGGGCGACCGGTATCGTGCGTTCCGGGACTTCGACATCGAGTATTGTTCGACTGTTGGACGGTTTGCTGATGCGATCTCCAACAAGATCAGCGAGTCCCTTGCCGGTACCAGCGACATTCGGATCGACCTGCTGCAAGTGCACGATAAATCGAAGGATTTTGCGGGGGCGCGTGTGTGCGTGCCCGTACATCAGAGCGATGTTTAATACGCCGATACCTCGGACTTCGAGAAAGTCCTGTAGTAAGGGCGGACACTCGCATTCGAGCGTGCCTGGGGCAATACGGGTAAATTCGGGTGCATCGTCGGCGACGAGAATGTGTCCGCGACTGATAAGCTCCAATGCGAGTTCGCTTTTACCGACGCTAGCGTCACCGGTAATCAGCACACCGGTGCCGTGCACATCCATCATTACACCGTGCACGATCTGGCGGTTCGCCAGATGTTGCATCAAGAGATACCGCAGACTTTTCTGTAATTCGCTGTACCCCAGCTTCGATTGAAAAACCGGGATCGACTCGCGCATGGCCAGCGTTACGATTGCAGGTGGGGTTGGCAAGCTATCTGCGACGATGAACAGATCGGTTGAGTGTTCGAGTTCGTATTCGAATCGTGACTGATCCAACACGGCCTGGTCGCTGAACAGACGAACCTCAGACGCTCCCAGTAATTGAATACGGTTTGGACTGTTGAAATTCAGCGGTCCAAGAAGACGGGGTCGTTGGCCGGGAGCCGCGTCCCTGGTCAGTTGGCGCTTGCCGCCTTCTTCGCTGACTTGCCAGCTGAGCTTCAATGGTTCGGCAAAGGCTTCAAAGGCCTCTGCAACGTTGAGTTTGCGACTACCCATTGCTGTGGCTCCGCTTACTCGAGAGGGGGCAGTTCGGCGATGTGTTCGAACAGGGCTGAGGGATCTTCAAATGATCGGAGTTCGGCGCGCAAGGCTTCGCTGCTGAACCGTTTCGCCAGCATGGCGAGGATCTTCAGGTGCTCATCGTTGCAGTTCTCGGGTACCAGAAGACCGAGCATCAAGTCGACGGCCTGGTCATCATTGCTTTCAAAATCAACACCCTTGTCGAGCGTGATCATCGCGGCCATCGGTTTATCGATCGCGCTTAGGCGGCTGTGCGGCAGGGCTACGCCGTGGCCGAGCCCCGTTGCGCCGAGTCGTTCGCGACTGATCAGCGCATCAAGGATATCCATGTCTGACAGGTACTCGGGTGTATCGCCTTCGATGCTGCCATTATTTTTCGATTTGGCCTTCTTGGCCTTTTCTTCTTTGGATTTCGCCTCGTTGGCGAGTGTCTGCGCCTTGAAGGATGCGGGGTCCGGCAGCTCATCACCGTCATTCGCTGCAGGCTCGTGTATACCGAGATTTTCGCGAATGGAGGCACCGAGAAGTTCGGCCAGAGTCTGCAAAGCGCGTTTTTTGCTTTGGATGCGCACGTTACAGCTGATGCGCTCGGGGGAGAGTAGTTCGGGTAAATCCATGAGATAGTGACTAGAATTTTCTGTTTCTGTCGAAACAAAGGCCCTGCTGACCCCCTCTGCCAGAGGGTTGCCTGCAAGGCCTTCGTTCCTAAAGCGCTATTGTGCGCCCTTGGCGCGCCATTGAAAAGCGACGCTACTCAATTACTGGAACCGGCTCTTTGTCCCGTCGGTGCTTTTTCTGTTTTTCCTTGTGACGGATCAGCTGGCGATCGAGTTTGTCTGCCAATAGGTCGATCGCGGCATACATATCGGGTTCAGTCGTGTCTGCGTACAGCTTGGTGCCAGCGACTTCGACCGTCGCCTCTGCTTTTTGCCGCACTTTTTCCACCGAAAGAATCACGTGGATACCAAACAGGTTCTCGGAATGGCGTTGCAGGCGTTCCATTTTCTCGGTTACGTAATTGCGCATTGAGCTTGTCACGTCGACGTGATGTCCAGTAACGATAAGGTTCATAGGCAACTCCTAGGATGTGAATGGGGGCACTACGGTAAAAATGTGACGTCTGCCCGGCACTCGGTTTGTCAGCATCGGACAGGCGAAGTCGTTGCGGCCAAGGTGATTGGGTGCCGCGGATGATGGTAGAGCGGGATCGCGTAGGGTCTGTAGACCAAATCGCGTAGCTGTAACGGCCCGGCGAGGCGCCGCCGGGCAGGTTGATCGAAACGTGTTCTGCTGCCTCAGATCAGGCATGAATCTCCTAAAAAAGCTGTTAATTCAGACGTTTACGCTCATTCGACGGCGGGATGGCCATGGATTCACGATACTTGGCTACGGTTCTTCGCGCAACCTGTATTCCTTCAGCGACCAAGGTACTAGCGATCTTGCTGTCGGAAAGTGGTTTTGTGGCGTCCTCCGCGGCTATGAATTTGCGAATCATGGCTCGTATCGCAGTTGCCGAGCATTCGCCACCATTGGCCGTCGATACGTGGCTGGAGAAGAAATACTTGAATTCAAAGATGCCGCGCGGGGTGTGGATGTATTTTTGCGTGGTGACACGCGAAATCGTGGATTCGTGCAGGCTCAGCTGCTCGGCAATGTCCCGCAGGACCAATGGCTTCATGGCCTCGTCACCGTATTCGAGGAAACTGCGCTGACGTTCGACGATAGCTGTCGCCACGCGAAGTAGTGTCTCGTTACGACTTTGCAGGCTCTTGATGAACCAGCGAGCTTCCTGCAGGTGATTGCGCATAAAATTGTTATCTGCGCTTTTGTCGGCCCGCTTGACCAT